>CALXKJ010000001.1 GCA_944388955.1 uncultured Spirochaetaceae bacterium
TTTGCGGGAATAGCTCAGTGGTAGAGCTCCACCTTGCCAAGGTGGATGTCGCGGGTTCAAGTCCCGTTTCCCGCTCTTAAAGCCTAGTTGATATCCGATGAGGAGTTGACTAGGCTTTTCTATTCTCAAAATCCAACTCCAAAATAAGAGGTGGGCAAATTAATGGGCAAATAGAAGCAGAAAAATATAAATTAAACATTTGGAAACAAAACTTAATTTCAGTCGGTTCTTTTGCATAAAAAAGGAGGATTGCTCCTCCCTTAATCTTCACAATATCACATAAGACCATGTTCAAGGAATGAATAGCAAGACTCTTCAGTCACTATCAAGTGGTCAAGAACCTTGATTCCAAGAAGCTCTCCGGCCTTAACCAACCTTGTGGTGACAACTTTGTCGTCATCACTGGGAGAAAGAGTACCACTAGGATGCGTATGTGCTATGACTATCTGTTTAATCCCATAGAAAATGACAGAAAAAATCCCATTCAAGTTGACAATTTTGCGAAGTATACCCCTGTTTTTCCTTGTTTATCCCCTATAAACACCCTATTGAATAGGTAGTTTTGTGATGATTTCGCGAAAAATTGCGAAGTAAATAGAAAAAATCGCGAAGTTGTGCCTGTTCTGGTTTAATTTCCTTCATTCAGGCCGTTTTCCACCTTACTGATGAGTTCAATCAGGCCGATGTTTAATACAGTTTAATAAACTCATTAAACTCTTTGTTCTCTCACTGCTCATTAAACATGGATTAGTCTCAGAGAATGAAAGCTATTTCATCATTTAAACGCTGGCTCAAGGCTAGGGGATTATCGGAGCATTCGATAGAGACATATGCACAGGCTGTCATTGACTTCCAGAAGCTGTTCAGCACTCTCTCCGAGAGGAATGTCCTTCAGTGGAAAGAAAGCTTGGCCGTAAGATATAAGCCTTCTTCCATGGCTGCAAGAATCAAGGGAATGAACGCATATCTGGAATTCAGCAAGGCCGATATCCATCTATCCGGCATCAGGCTCCCTCGTATCCATCATCTGGAGAATGTGATATCAATGTCCGACTATCACAGGCTGATACGGAAGATGTCTGAGAAGGATGATATCCTCACAAGGAAGTGGATGCTCTTATGGAAGACCATAGCAATGACAGGCATGCGCATCTCAGAAGTCAGGCAGGTACGAGCGGAGCACGCTGTGTCAGGAAAAGCACAGGTCTATGCAAAGGGTGGGATCTACAGGGTTATACTTCTTCCCAAGCGTCTCTGCCGGGAGCTCCAGAGCTATCTGTCAGAGATAGGCCAGACTGAGGGCTATATCTTCGGGAAGACCCCAGAGAAGCCATATGCGGCAGGGACGATAGAAGCAAAGCTGCACTATTACGGGAGGCTGTATCATATCCCCTCAGAAGTCTGTCATCCCCATTCCCTGCGGCATCTTTTCGGGAAAGGCTTTATGAGCCAGAAGGGAGCTGATATCACTATGCTTGCAGATCTTCTTGGACATGCCTCCATTGAGACTACACGAATCTACACCAGACGCTCTATGGACGAACAGCAGGAGGCCTTGGATAAAATCGTAACGTGGTGAAATGAGGGGTATGTCACTTTACCTTCGGGAATACAGCTTAAATGGAAATATCACAGCACTATTCCAGGGAATGGCTCAACCACGTTAAAATGGGATTTCATTTCACCTTTTAGCAATAAATGTATCTTTGCATTCGCAGTACTAGTAAACAGCGCCTGGACTGATGCTAACTATCAAGGATATTTACTATCTTTGCCAACGGGATCAAGCTGCACATTCGGAATCTGGAGAGGCTGTGATTATCTTTTATTCGCGCTGGGGTATTGAGGGGTATGTCACTTTACCCGGCGGTATACTTCTTCAATGGGGATATATAAAAAATAACGAAAAGAATATTGAGGTAACTTCCCCCTTCTACGTTTCATTCTCAAAACCTCCAATAATCGTGGGAGGAATACAGGGAGAACAGTGGTCGACTTCATGGGAGCATATGAATTTTGGTAACATCTCAAAGGATTCATTTTTCTTTAAAACCACAGATTATTATAGTCTTTTCTGGCTAGCTTTAGGCAGAAAATGAGGGATATATTACATTGCCTTCAGGAATACTGATTCAATGGGGAAGATACTACAAGACATCAGGCTCAGACGGCTGGGTCAATATCACCCTCCCTGTTCCGTTTAAAGACAAGAACTGGGTCATTGTATGGGGACTCCAGAATGGTACCACCTTGGCGAGTTACAGAACTGTTTCTCCTGATCCTGATTATTGGACTGAACAGCTGTTCAGGGTTGAGGTTCTGGGAGCCAGCAATCCTATCAGGAATCTGTTCTGGATAGCCATAGGAGCTGCGCGGTAGCATTAGCTAAGCCTTCCCGATAGCAACCCAGAATAGTTCAACTGAAGCTCGGGGTACGGATACCTGCATACCAGATTCCGTAAGGTAGCCTTGTCGTATATATCCATGGCCGGATTCTGTTGTCGTTGAAGTCCATGTCAGCCCTGTAACAACCAGCGGAATACTGAAAAATCTCTTGCTGAAATAAACAGTAGCCCAGCTCGCACTTGATGAACTGGTGCCTTTTGCAACTCCCCATTCGATAACAACATTTCCGGGCAATGTAATATACCCCTCATTAAGCTTTGCCTATCGCAATCCATTGGTAATCTTCACTTGCCATTCCGGATGAGCCTGAACGATACCTAACTGCCATGTATATTGATTGTGTATTATCAGTCTGCTTATACCTTGCGGTAGCACATACTATCACCAATCCATCATTTGTAGAGCTGTTAAAATCGGCAGTTCCCCAGACTCCAAACAATTCTGTGAAAGGCTTGGGAAATACTATATATCTACTTTCCTTCCCATTTCTAAAACCCCATTGGATAAGTATTCCATTAGGAAGTGTTATATACCCCTCATTATCAGCCTGCAAGGATAGTGTTTATCTCTTTGATTCTCTCAGCATATTCCAGTCTTTTTGAGTTTAATTCCGCATACTCAGCTTCAGTCATTATCGGTTGCTGCTCTTCGCCTGGATCCAGGCTAATAGGCGTCATCAGCTGCTGAAGATACAGGATGGTCTCGGTATTGGTTGATTCGAGAAATCGCTGCTTCTCTTCTTTTTCCTGTTGAAGCTCTTCCTCAGGCGTAGGAGCGGGATCATCGATATATGTAGGCATGTTAGTTGCTGGATCATTTCCTATATGTTTTCCAGCTGGGATATTCTTTCTCAGCAACTGCCAGTCGTAAAATGAGATTGGATTGCATCTGGACTTTATGGTCTCGTCTTCCAGTGCTTCAAACTGCTTTCTGGTATATATTCTCTCTAGGACAGGATCCCAGTGCCATATCAATGCTTTTTTCTCTTCATCTGTCATAGCCTGAGTTTACTAGGCCCTCTGTTATAGATTCTGAGGGGTATGTGACATTGCCCGGAGGTGTGGTTATCGAATGGGGTCTTTCCCCTGCCGGAAGATACACTGGCGGAGAGTTTGACACAAGAAAGATAATCTTCCCTAAGCCTATGAAATATCCTGCATTCTGGGGATTCTCATCACAGATAGCAGGGAATAACAGAGACGGCTATTATTATGGATATCTATCTACATCGAAAGCCGCAGAGGGTACAGGAACAGCCCTTGCGGCGGATTATATGTGTATTACTGCATGGAATGGTTATGATTATCGCTGGATAGCTATTGGAGAGGTTTAGAAGCCTATGGCAATCCAATCATATGTCCTTGCCTGACTGAAATGCGTTATATTGTATGACGTCTTGGATACGGAATACACCGTAACCGCATTGAGATAGGTTGTATCCTGACCTTTTGTCCCTGTCGCAACAGCAACCATTACGCAGCAATAAGATGAGAACGGTTTAGGGAAATCTCCGACCAGCGTTCCGTCTCTTTTCGAGATATATGCATCTCCCCATTGGATTATTATCCCATTGGGTAATGTTACATACCCCTCAGAATCATGCTTTACCTATGGCGAACCATCGTATATTGCACTGCTTGATGATTCTTATCTGGGCTCCATTTACAGTGATAGTATCTTTCCTGAACGCACAGGTCGTGTTCTCCGCATTATAGAAGTCATATGTATATGCAAGTTTCCAATTGATATCGGCAAATGGGCGAACCAAATCAAGAGTAGCCCATGTATATGTTGTTCCGGAATTGCCTTCCTTTGGAATAATTCCCCATTGAAGAAGTATGCCGCCAGGCAATGTAATATACCCCTCAATAACCAATAGCTATCCAGAATGCCTGATCGCAGTATCTCTTTCTATATTCCGCGCTCTGAAGACCTATTGGGGCGGTATGTTCTAGATGCATGTAACCAATATAAACACCATTCTGGTTCGTGTGCGAGCTGTTTGCGTGAAAGTAAAAACAGCGAAGAGCAAAAGCCTTTGGAAAAATCACCGGCATCCAATGTCCGGCATCATCAGCTTTTTCTCTTGGGTCGTAGCCCCATTGAATTATCAGCCCAGACGGCAATATAATATACCCCTCAGAATCCAATAGCTATCCAGAATGCCTGATCGCAGTACCTTTTCCTGTATTCTACGCTCTGAAGACCTATAGGCTCTGTATGTTCGAGCTTTATGTAGCCAACATATGCACCATCGCTGGTAGTGTACGAACGATTTACATGGAAATAGAAGCATTTATGGGAAAATGCCTTCGGGAAAATAGCTGTCATCCAATGTCCGGCATCATCAGCTTTTTCTCTTGGGTCGTAGCCCCATTGAATTGTCAGCCCAGACGGTAATGTTACATACCCCTCATTATCCTCTATAAGCCAGTCTTCTCCTTCTTCGCCTAACGTCATACCCTGTGCATAGATATGCCGGAACATCTTCTCAAGGGTGCCGATATCGAATGTGATATTCTGCTGAGGCTCTATATTCCTCGTCAGGATCTTCGATTCGGAGGCGAGAGGATAGAAGAGGAAGGAGAGTGCATCGTAGAATCCGTATGCCGCAGATGCCGCACCATCCAGCTGGTAGACATTCGCAGTCGCACCATCGCACATTATCTGATATCCGCTCGATATCTTCTGTATGCTGATGAGCCTCGTCCCCTGTGATACCCCGTAGGAATCAGTATCTATCGTCAGCGATGAATCCTCGCCCTGATTCGTCGAGAACTGCGCTCCGGCTGTGAAGCCCTGATTGTCCAGCCATGAGCAGACAGTCGTCCCTGATATCTTCTCAAGATAGGCCGCAGAGTCATAGGAAGAATATATGAATCTGTTTATATCCCAGTCCCTGTAATCTGTGAGAGGATAAGAGCAGTCCAGCCGCTCAGTAGTCCCATCCGCGTATTCAAGGATGATCGAATCCCTGCTGTCTGGGAGATAGCTGAAGAGCGCATAGTGCACGAGCTTCATATAGCAGGTGTAGTCATAATATGAAGTTCCGCTGTCACTTTCTGATGAGCTTCGCGAAGCTCCTGCCTCTATGGTTATGGTCTTGCCTCTGAGCGATGATGGAATCTCCATGTAGATAGGCCCATCCTCATAGAGCTTCGGAGCCTGTGTAAGATAGACCTCAGCGCTGTCGCTTCCGTTCGAGATCCTGAAGACCGAGCACGGGTTCCTGTTCTTGTTGTAGAAGAATGCGATATATCTGGCGCTTGCCGGAGCCGCCACCGTCCCTATGGTCCAGTACTGCATCCCCGACACACTGCTGCTCGCAGTCTGCGTGATATCCGTAAGCGCTCCTTCGGAGATGTAAGGAGCCATCGGGCAGGGAGAGACCTTGACTGTGAATGAGGCAGTACGGTTTCCCAACCACGCGGTGGAGCCGGCTGTTATCTTGAATGAATATCCAGGAGGGAGGATGAAATAGTTGTGGTACGAGCCATTATCTTCTGAGTTGTTGGAGTACACTTCCTTACCATTCGGGTCATAGATATACATCTCCTGCCAGTTCCAGTTTCCAGAGAGCGACCATGCGGCATCGACGTAGACAGGGAATCCGAAATTGTTCGTCTTCTTTGCGAGCTTTGTGTGGCGGCTGCCTGCTGAGACTCCGTAGCTTCTCTTGTAGATTCCGAACTGGAGGCTTCCCTCAGTCTCTGCCTCCGTGTTGGACAGCACATTGTCAGGAAGGAGTGATGAGCGTGCGAATCCTATCTTCGCTATGGTCTTGCTGCCATAGGATGCACCGCTGACAGAGGTCATTGTCCTCATGACGGAATCGGAATATGAGCCAGCTGAGACTATCCGCTGATGCATCTTCGACCTTGACCAGAGATCCTTAGGAAAGTCCTTCTGATAGCTCTTCTGTCCGCTCTCGCCGAACGCGGTGGCAGACTGGGTGATGAGCGCCTCGTGATTGATGGAGGAAGCGACCAGCTTCCCGAGAACATCAAGATTCAGGATTGAACCGCTTCCATCGGAGCGGAATTCCCATGAGGAGACTATATTGCCGTTCTCGTCACGCTTCGTTGCTGATATCCCGTCTTTGGCCAGCTCGAATCCGATGCCGTTCTCATCCTTGCCGGATATCTTGTCGACGGTAAGCTTCTCCTTGATGTTCGCATTCCTTATGGATAGGGAATCCGCTACGAGGTTCGAGACGATGAGATTCCTTATTATCTGGAACGGCGTCGTATCGGCACCTGCATCAGCAGTATCCACGAGATCCTCGAGTGCGCCGAACGTATGTGAGCTGGAGTTGTCCATTTCCCATGATGATCCATTCCATGCATAGATATTCCCATAGATATAGTCATCATTGCTATTGCCGCTGTAGAAGACGTAGTCGCCTGGGGCGTATATGCCTTCCTGACGGGCGGGATTCGTCACCGGGTCGGATGAGAGATCCACCATGCCGCAGTATATCGGGACAGGATTCTCAGCCTTGATGATGGATATGAAGAGGGTGGAGACTAGCGATGTATTCTGTGCTGTCACGCCTGACACCTGGATCTTAATAGAAGTGCCGGAAGAGAGCACGTCATCTGATATCGATGAGATGCTCAGCGTCCTCCTGTACGCGTTTCCTGATACTGCTGAGAGCTCTCCCTCAGAGCACGCCCATGTGATATTCTCTGCTGCTATGTACCTGGAGAATGCCTCGAGCTCTATTGTCTGGCTTTCAGGCGATGGATTCCCGGTCCACGAAAGCGTAAACCTGTCGGATGCTGACACGACCGAGAGCGACAGCGAATCGCCGTCTATGCCTGCATCGCCTTTATTGCCCTGTGGTCCCTGAGCCCCGGTTTCTCCCTTTTCGCCCTGAGGACCCTGTGCGCCTGTGTCGCCTTTATCACCCTTGTCTCCGTCGTAGACATAAGGCAGGACTTTCTCTGCCACGAGGATGTTATCGACATGCATCTCTATCTTATATGCGACACGCGATGCCGTTGGGCTGCATGAATAGCTTGCCGCTGTGCTTTCCCCGCCCTTGACCCATTCCGTAAGATCATTATTGGAAGTGCCGTACACGACAAGCCTCGATGATATGTTCTCTGGTGTTCCCTTTCCTGTGATCCTGTAGCCGTAAGCCGTGAATGACGGGGTTATGACAGTACCGCCTTTATCTTTCTGCCGGATTACCTCAATGTCGGTGCGTATCTGATAGACGACAGCATCCTCGCCATCTGCTCCGGCATCACCCTTATCTCCTTTCTCACCCTGCGGACCCTGAGGGCCTGCTGCTCCCGGGTTCGATGCCCCTATGCCGATAGAGCCTGCATCCGGATGCTTCGATATCCCCGGGTCATATGGAGGTATCTCGCCCTCGGCGTAGACAGAGGCATCGTAATCGACAGCGGTGATGCGGCAGCTTCCGTCAGTGTCGCGCTCGATGGATGTTATCTGCACGGGGACAGCTGCGGCTGCCTCTCCGATGGCACAGAGATCGCCGATGGATATCTCCTGTTCCGGTTCCTCGCTGAGATAGATGATCTTCCCGTCATGGTCACCGATGGAAAGAGGCGAGGAGATGTCCTCTCCTGACCTTATTATCATCGAGTAGCTCTTCCCATCCTCGAACGGAAGCTCCGTATCGAGCTCGATGCCTTCGAGGATCCCATTGTTTCTTATGAGCCTCTTTATCCGTCCTTCGCCGAGTCCTATCGAGAACTGGCTGTGCGCAAGGAGCACCACGTCGCCGGGCACGCAGAGTATTCCCTCGATATCCGATGTCCATGTGAATGTGCGTCTCTGCCTTGATATCTCCCTCAGCCGCTGCCTGCCGACATATGCCGCATGCTCAGGATCCGTGACGCCGACAAGGCTTATCTCCGTTCCTGTCTCGTCCTCGGGTATCTCGGCATCGAACACGATAGTGCCGTCGGATGAGAGCGATACGATCCTCTCTGTCTCCTCGTAGCCGATTGAGGCGTCGATGTACTTTATCCTGAAGTACCTGATATCATCCCCGAATGTCCTGCTTACGCTGAAGTCCCATGCGTTCCGCGGGGTGAAGAGCTGCGTGTAATGGCTTATGGCGGCATCGATGATGATGCCGACCTTCCTTCCTGCGCGGCGTATCTCCGCAAGGTTCGACGAGGCGATGTATCCTATGATATCCCCGATGCTGTATTCCTCTGATGATATGTACGCGTTGCACTCGAATCCATGCTCATCGCAGAAGCGGTAAAACTCCTCGAATTCATCCCAGACGATCTCATCGTCCGTGAGAGGCGAGGGGTTCGCATATGGATCCGTGAGAAGGTAGAGGATAGCTGAGGCAGGGTTCACAGCATCGCCTTCCTCCCATGCTGAAGGCCCGGTTCCAGTGCCTTTGTAAACACGGGATCTGAGGGTGCATACGGCATTGAGCTCGTCGATGATACCGTTGAGCTGATCCGTTGCCTTCAGCTCAAGCCCGAGGAGACTGAATCTGCTGCTTCCGTTCACCGGAACCCTGCTGCCGGCGCTGTCCTCGGTCCAGCTCTGGATGAAGTCGAGATAGATCGTGTCTATGACGGAGGCGTTCCCGCTCTCCTTCGTCGTGCGCGAGACCCTTATGTCATAAGTCCCTGTATCCGGGACTGTGATCTCATACATCTTCCGCCATTTATCGGAATCCGCAGACACGGTCTCGTTTACCGCTGCTGTCCAGACTTCTCCGCCAGAGATCCTCCATTCGATCCTTATCCCGATGGATACGGCGCCATCCTCGCCATGGAGGCCTGAAGGCGCTACAAGGCCGACAGCTATCTTCCATGTGTTCGAGGCCGTCGTCCTCTCTATCGCTTCCGGAGTCCCGTCATTCGTGAGCCTGAGGCTCACCGAGCTCTCGATGCACCTTTCGCTGTATATGTCCCCGGAATCATCAGGGATCGTGTATCCCTTGTATCTGGTTACCGGTGTCTCTCCGATCTTCAGCGTGTCTGCATCGATGGAGACGCTCTTATAGCCGAAGCAGAAGAGCTGCCTGAGGTACTGGTCATTCTCCCTGTAGACGGAATAGGGCAGAGCCGCGATATCAGGATAGACGCGGTATCTGCCGAGGAGAATGGGGATCATCTGGTTCTTCCTGGCTGAGTTCGTGCTTCCCCTGAGGGATGGGTTCGTCTGGAGCTTCTTCTGCGACGGGATTGATGTGACTAGCCCTATCGACACAGCCGCCAGCACCACCGAGGCGACAATCGACAGTATAGACATCACGCCGAGGAAGGCGGCTCCCTCGGGGACGATGAACGCGATGACGAAATCACCGTCATTGACAGCGTCTCCATCCTCAAGCTGCTCTCCGTTCCTGAAGAGGCGTGCTGAGCCTATCCCGAGCTCTTCCTTCAGCTCCTTCGCTGTCTTAGGCCCGTTTATCCTGGAGCATCCATACTCCCCGCTGAATATATTCCTTGTGATTCTTACTGTGATCATGGCTCTTTCATCGTAGCGCCCTGAAGAGCCTTGGAATCTTATCCTCTCGGCCTGTAATAACCGCGTATGAAGCGCCTGAGCCTTGACGCGTTCTGGCAGCATGGGCCGCTCTCGCTCATGTGGATGATTAGCCCATCCGCGTATACGGCGACATGCGCGATGCCGAAGGGACCGCCCGAGAGGAACGCCAGCGAGAGATCCTCAGGATGATCGAGCTTCTCGTACATCCTGAAGTCGCATTCAGCGGCGGATGACCTACCTGAGAGAATCGGCATCTCGAAGCCTGTCTCCTCATGGATTATTATCCTCGCGAATCCGTAGCAGTCGGCACCGTCCCATCCTCTGCCACCCTTCCTGTAGGGAATGCCGAGATATCTTCCGATATTCATCCGAAGAGTCCCGGGAACATCCCTGATGAGTATGTGAGCTTCGAGAGCCCGAAGGAGAGCCCTGAGCGGGATGAGAGCGTGATTGAGCATGTGCTGTCGGATGATGACGTGAATGACTCCGCATCGAATAGGAGCGGGCCATCAAGCGGCTCTGATGGATTCTCCGTGTCTATCACCGCGATCTCCACCTCGAACCTGTCCTTTTCCTGAAGGATGTATGTCAGGTTCCCGTCAGTGTCATCTATCGATATCTCCCCGTCCTTTCCCTCTCCGGACGGCGGGGTGAATGAGAATCCGCATGGCGTGTACTCCTTGCCGCCAGAGGTGATTCCCTCGTTATTGTTTACGAGATATATACCGCCGCCGTCCCATGCGATCCTCGCGATCTCCGTAATGCATATCGGCGATGACTCAGCCTGAAGCTCTCTGATGATATCGCTCATGGCAGCACCTCCAGCTCTATGGAGACCTCGTAGCCGCTCTTCCCGTCATGCGCGACCGAATAGCTCACGATGCGGCATGAGGCCATGGCATTCTCCATGTAGTCAGGGAAGAGGAACGGCAGTGAGCGGCTCTTCAGCGTGTCCTCCGCGAACGTGAGGAACGTCCCGAGCTGGGAGGATGAAAGATAAAGGGAACCTGAGTAGCTCCTGGTCTTCGCCGTGGTCTTCCGCCTTGTCTTCGCAGGCCCTCTCTCAGGCTGCGATCTCAGTATGTTCTCTCCCGGTGTCATCGACCATCCCGCAAGAAGGTAGGGGAGTGTCTCCGGCCATGTGATGTCAGCCACGCTGGTTCCTCCTTGTAATGCTGAAGCGCTGCATCATAGCGCTGTCAAAGCGTCCTTTCGATATATCCGAGGCTACGGCATCCCCTATGGTGATCCTCAGTCTCGAGACATCCTTGTCATCAAGCCTCTCTGCGGTTGCCTTCACGCCTGAGTTGTTGATGATCGTCACCTCGACCCTCGACTCGGATCCTCCTATCGAGATGTCGCCGTCCCTTATCCC
Organism: uncultured Spirochaetaceae bacterium; assembly: GCA_944388955.1. GTDB lineage: Bacteria > Spirochaetota > Spirochaetia > Sphaerochaetales > Sphaerochaetaceae > Ornithospirochaeta. Next base: position 11,276 of record CALXKJ010000001.1, read on the forward strand.
CTCTGCGAATGTCTTCGGGACGACAAGCTCGCCCTGATGGAGCTGGGCTATCTGATCGCGGTCTATATCCACGGCACCGACGGCATAGGATGGAAGGGGTTCTGCGGTTATGGCCGCTATCTGCGCGGCTCCTGTTGCCGCCGCCATCGCCGACATCGCCGCGCCGGAAAGCCCGCCTGGGTCATTCATGAAGCCGATGACAGAGGCAAGCGTGTCGATTGTCGCCTGGAATATCGCCAGCGCCTTCTCCCTCTTTGCCTGCTCATTCTGTATCCGCTTCTTCCTTTCCTCTGCCTCTTCCTCGATCCCGGCCCTCTGTATATCCCTTTCCTTCTCCTGGGCAAGCTCCATATCGCCGTTCTTCACGGCCTCCGTGTATTCCTTCCGGAGTTTCTCGATCTCCGTATCCTCCTGCAGTCCGAGCGCCTCGAGCGTGGCATCCGTCTCATCGTCTATCTGCTGGAGCCTCCGCTCGGTCATTGCAGAGAAGATATTTCCTAGAGCGGAGGAATAATCGCGCGCGAAGCTCAGGATTGAGCTGAACATCTCCCTGTTACGGCTCTTTATCTCCTCGGCCTTCCTCTGCTGTATCTCGATCTCGCGCTCGGCGGCATCCTCCTCGGCGCTGATGATCTCCTGGTTGTAGTACTCATCGAGGGCTATGAGCTCGGCATTCGCATCCGCGTTTGCCTCGATCCTCCTTCTGAGCTCCTCGATGGAGATATCAGCAGCATTCTCGCCGCTCTGGATGAGCGCGCTGTCCATCGCAAGCGCCCTTATGGCCTCTTCCTGCTCGGAGCGTATCATCTCCGTCCTCAGCTTCAGCGCTTCCTGGAACATGCCTTCATCGTTGAATATATCGACAGCAAGCTCCCTAAGCTCATCGCGCCATTTATGCGATGTGGCTGAGGCCCTGTCGATTTCGTCCGTGCTTCCCGCTGCCGCTTCTTCCTGCTTCTTCAGTTCCGCAGCGGCATTCCTTATCTCCTCGCATAGCTCCGGATACACGCTCTCGTAGTTCTCGAGGCTCAGTACTCCCTGATTGTAGTAGATCGCAAGCTGCCCGAGATCCTCTTCCTGCCCGACAACAGCCGCATGGAACGCTTCCGAGGATTCCTTCATCACCTTCTCTCTCCTGAGGAGCTCTGAGCTGATGAATGACTCCGATTCGTTCCTGTCTTCCTGGAAATACCTGAGGCTCTCAAGGAGAAGACGGTCATATACGTCGAGGCTCTCCTCTCCGAGCCTTTCCATATCGCGGATGATCCTGTCGACCTTATCAAGCCCGAAGCGCTTCATGATATCCGCGGCATCGTAGTCAGCCTGGGCTTCAAGGAATGCGGTTTCCTTCTCCTCTATATCCTTGAGCGTCTTGCCGTACTGGGAGGCGAACTCTGCCAGACTGCTTCCGGCCCTTGCCTTCGAGAGCTCCACCTCTGCCTCGAGGAGCGCTCTCTGCTTCTCGGTGAGCGTCTCGGATTCCGTAGAGAGCCTTCTCGTGGCTTCCGAGTAATCCTCAGCCGCTTCCGTGAGATCCTCCATCGTGTCCTCGATCCTCTCCGCAGGTGTCCTGATGTTCGTCAGACCGACGGTGAGAGCCGTGACTGCCGCTGCGGCTATCCCGACCGGGCCGCCGATGAGGGCGAATGCCGCCGCAGCGGATGCTGCCGTGACTATCAGGGTCTGAAGCGAATCATCGAGCTCGTTGAATCCGCGCATGAGGCTTGTGACTCCTCCGAGGAGCATCTCCGCAGCCGGTATCAGCTCATCGCCGATCTCTGCCCTGAAGTCGGTGAGGGTGCCTCTGAAGCCCTGCACCTGGTTGGCGAAGCTCTCTGCGGTGAGCGCAGCATCGCCGAGCGTGTAGTCATAGTCCTGCCATACCGTGATGTTCTGATGGAGCGCGTTCGCTGACTGCGTCACGATTCCCGAGAGGACAGCCTCCTGCCTCTCGAGGTTGCCCATCTCATCCCATGTCTTCCCGATGGCCTTTGCATAGTCCATCTGATTGATGATCGCCACGTTTAAACCGACTCCGAGGCGCCGCAGGGCCTCGAATTCCCCGTTTAAACCGGAGTTTACAGCCGCTATCGCCTCGGTGACAGGGATGTTGGAGAACGATGAGAGATCATTAGCGATGCCCACGACCGCCTTCGAGAACTCCGCAGCTCCCTCGACTGTGTCGCCGAAGCCTGTGCGGACATCCTGCTGCGATGAAAGGAACTCCATTGTCTCGATGCGCCCACGGTTCGTGGCCTCAGCGTATGCCTCAACCCATTCCTCCGTGTCGGAGGCGATTCCCCTGAAGACTGTATCGAACTTGTTCTGGAGCTCATCCATACGGCTTGCGGCCTCTGTGAATGAGGCGATGAGGGCCGCTGTCATCGTGCCCTTCGCGAATGAGAGGAAGCTCCTGCTGAGTGTATTGAGCTGACTGCCGAGAGCCTCCATCTCCTTCCTGCTTGACCTCAGGCTCCTGTTGAGCCCTGCTGTGTCACCTGTGATTATGTAGTAGAGCCTTCCGAGTATGCTCCCCATGTCAGTCCCTCCTTATCACGCCGAGCGATACGGCCCTGTCCAGGGCCTTCCTGTCCTGTTCCCCCCTGATCTCCGGGAAGCATTCGGCATAGACCTTCGGATCCATAGTCTCTATGGCCTTGTTGAGATCGAAGATGTCCATCTCCTCATAGAAAAAGGACGGGGTCATATAAGGGAACACCCGTCCGAGCGCGAAGCATAGCCTGTCATAGTCTACTTCTTTCCTGCTTCCTCTTTTTTTTTATCCGCTTCAGGCGAGTCCTTCATAAGGCATTTCTCGATGAACGCGCGCATATCCATCTCATCCGTATTCTCCTCCCACCATTCCCGGCTGTACTCGTAGCCATTCTTCTCGAGTATGAGACGGATTATCCTGGCATATGCATCAAGCTTCTCCGTGGCGAAGTTCTCCGCTTCCGCAGCAAGCGCTTTCGCTTCCGCGCTGTCCTCGTCATCGCCGAGCCTGGCGACGTACCTGAGGAGCTCTCCCATCTTCCTTATATGGTTGGAGTAGAGCACCCGCGCCGCGATTACGACGCGGCTGATGCGGAATTCCCTGTCACTGACGGTGATTATGGCCGTGACGCATTTCTCGCGGCCATTGAGATCGAAGTATCTCTCTGCCATCAGATGCCGACTCCTATCTCATCATGGATCCTCAGGAGCTGCTTGCCTGCGACCCTGGATGTGTCGAGCTCTCCGGAGATGGTGAGAGGGATGGACATAGGCGTATCCGCGGAAGCTGCCGGGAAGCCTATCTGAAGGCCATTCGTGACCTTTGCCGAATAGAGATCCACCCAGAACTTCTTCCCGCCGTATTCCTTGTAGAACCTGATCATCTTAGGAGTGATCTTCCTGACGCTGTCGCCCATGTATGCATCGACGTATGCCGCTGGTGTATAGGAGTAGGTCACGGTAAGCTCCTCCGTTGCCGTAGCGGCGGAGAGAAGCATGATGCCCCAGCTGCCGTCAGCGCCTTTCGCCTGCACGTAGTCAACGCCATCGGTGAGATCCTCAGTGCCGTCATTGACCTTCGAGATCGTCTGTGCCGATCCATCCGCGTTCTGTCCCGGGAGCGTGTACACCGTCTCCTTGGCGTAGCCCTTGGCAATCTTATGCGTCGCGCTCGGCACATTCGAGCCTTCCGACTCCTCGATATCCATCACGCCGCCGAGAAGATCGTTGAGCGTCTTCAGCTTCACCTGATAGATCGCGCTCGTGCCTTCCGCGGCCATGTTCCTCACATATTCAAGGACCTTCTCGCGCTTCGAGCCCATGACCGTCTGCACCTCGTATGTGATGCTGAGCGACGAGTCCGTCTCTTCCGGGATCACCCCGATATCGACGAGGCTGTCCTCGTCATCCCCGACCAGGATTGAGCATCCGCATGGGATATGCACCCCGACGTATTCGCTTCTGAGTTCTGCTGACATTATTTCCTCCTAATGCAGTTCGCTGTAATCTCGATGGGCACCTTCCATGTCCCATCCTCCACACGTATGAGGCTAGCACGCTCGAGGCGCATGGAATCGAAGAGGGTAGAGCCGTATCCGGCATCGCTGCCGTTGAGGAGAAGGATGATCCTCTCCGCGGCCATGATTGCCTTCTCTGGCGTCTTCTCGAATATGTCGAGCTGGAAGGTCGGACGGAAGAACGACAGGGGGCGCACGGCGCCGGATGTGATTCCCGTCAGCACCGAAAACGGCTCCTTCGCGTTCTCCGGAGCCAGTTCCAGGAACGCCTTCATGCCTATGGTCTTATTGAGGTAATCCACCATATCCTTCTCGATGATCCATTCACTTATCAAGATTGAGCCTCCCTTCTATGATCCTGTCCATGGCGGGCTTCGCCGCGGCAAATCCTGTCCGCATATATGGCTGCGCCTTCTGGTATTTCGTGCCGTATTCGACATAGGGAGCGTATTCGACATTCGTGCCGACATATGCCGCATTTTCCGGGGCTGTTCCGGAAAGCCTGTCTCCACCGCCTTCGCTTCTTCCAAGCGGGACAATATGCGATATCGATGCCCTGAGATGTCCTGTGTCCACAGGCGTCCTCAGCGCAATCTCGCCCTCGAGCTGGATCGCGGCCTCCGTAAGGGCTATGCCGAGCCTCTTATCGATCTCGGCTTTCCGCTCATCCGTCATATCCTCGAACCGCGCGCTCATGAATACTCCTTCAGCTGAAGTTCCAGATGATGGCCGAGCCTTCCTCCGGCATCATTCACGGGCGGCAGGATCTGGTATTTCCTGTCGTCCACCTCCGCTATCCATGACGGCTCCACCGGAAGGTCTGTGATGACGAGGAGGATATGCGTCGTCTCATTCCTGATGCGGCCATCAAGGAATGGATTCCCCGCTGTCGCGATGAGGCGGCAGGGGAAATAGCCCTGCACGGTGTATTTGCCCTTGCTCCCGTCCCAGCCTCCGAGAGGCTCTGCCGGAGCAAGGAGAGTGCAGATATCGTTCATGACAGAGTCTATGCTCACCGTGCCCTCCCATAGCGCCTTATCTTTGTGATTATGTGCCTCGGGTATCCGTGGAGCATATCGTGAGTGTCGAGCGTCATGGAGTAGTCCCCGACGGATTCGGAGGAATATCCGACATTCCCCTGGAGCATCTCCAGCCTGTATGAGATCATCTCAGCTGCCGTGAGCTTCGAGCCGGAAGGGTAGATTATGCTGCCGTCTTCCGCCCTGTCCCAGTCCTTTCCCCTAATTTCGAGGTAATCATCCTCGATAAGTGGGATCAGCGCCTCGATCCGCGCATCCTTCGATGTATCCTTCAGGCCTGCTATTGCCCTGTATTCATCAAGCGTTATCATCATGCCTTCTTGATAGCATGCCCGGGCCGTCCGGATTATCAGAGGCTCAGCAGAGCCGGTTGAAAAAGGCATGAAGGAGCCGGCTGAAAATGGCATGAAGAATGGCGCCCTTCCGAGCGCCATGTAGAAGAAAGACCCCCTGCTACCTTGCCGCGTATTCTGCCCAGATGGAGACCGTTCCGGCAGCAGCGCTGTCCGCAGTAGCGATCTTCGCCTTGAGCCAGCCCTTGAAGGATGGCGGGAGCACGAAGTCCTGGAATGCACCGGCCTTCGTTTCCTTGTCGATTCCCATCTTCGTAAGGGTTGTGTATTCTCCGCCCTTCCTCGAGGCATGGAGGATCTCGAGTGACGCATCGGACGTGAGCGTCAGATCCGAGTCAGCCTTGAAGTAGAGGAGAACCGATCCGTTCTGGCCGCCCTTGCCGAAGCTGAATGCCTCGGATTCAAGCGATGTGTTCTGCGGAAGCTCCACGCTGTCGAGGATATCCTCTCTCAGGGATGGCTTCTCAGGTACTGCAATCATGGTCTTCTCCGTATCGATATCCACTGCATCCTCGCCCTTTGGGAAGTTGGAGTCGTTGATGATCTCTATCCCATTCCAGTCCTTGATTCTTGTGCTGAAGGACTCAGACTGTGTATAGCTTGGGTTCTTGAGCGCATTGATGAACTGGTTGGACTTCCCGCTTCCGACGATATATGCCGTTCCGAGGCCGTCGACATCGGCCATGAGGCATGCCTCATCAAGCATAGCCTGTGTAAGAGGCTTGTCCTTAGTGATGTTCGTGATGATTGCGACAGCATTCGGGTTCTCGATCATGAATCCGCAGTAGGTCTTGAAGTCAGCGCCATAGACTGTCACCCCATTCCTGTCCGTGTAGGGATTGCCTCCGGAGAGCGGTATGGTATCGAAGAGCGCGCCGTTCCCGAATCCGTTCTCATCGTAGAGGCCGCAGACCTCATCCTCGATGAATCTCACGACGAAGATCGTATGGCAGTCGGAGCCTGTGCCTCCTGCGTTGATGACGTTGCCGTTCCCGATTGCATACTTCTTCAGGAGCTTCGCGTAGTCTGTCTCGAACCTCATTCCGGACTTGGTCATGATCTTCGGCGCCTTCCTCGCAAGGTATCCTGCGAAGTTGTCCTTTCCCGAGATGAGCGTGACCTTGTCGATTCCGGCCTCGATGCGGAATCCGAATACTCCGAGATTGATCCTGTCGAGCTCTGCCGTGACATCGGCCTCAGGCAGTGCCTGGTCAACCTTCACGAATGTTCCTTCGCCGATCTCCGATATCCTCTCGAATACATGCTGGAGCCCGTGCGTTGATGGCACGAACGGCATTCTGTCGAGAAGGGGAGTCCCCGCAAGGAGGCTCTCCACCTGGTGCGGCTGTTTCTGTGCGTATTCCGCGCTTATTTCCCTTAGTGTTCCTGAAATCATCTGTTTCCTCCCTTGAGGACGTCGCGGTAGTATTCCTCGTCATTGGATGCGGCCTTATCGCCGCCTGTCCCTGGGGCCTTGGTCCTTGAGATGCCCTTCTTGACCTCGGTCTCGGTATCGGCCTTCACCTTCGCGATGAGCTTTCTCACAAGATCTCCCGATGCCTTGATCTCATCTGCCGTGCTTCCTGTGATAAGAGGGGCATATTCGTCGTCGAGTCCGGATGACTGGAGCTGGAGCGTCCTGTACTCGGCCATGACCGACTCCCTTTCCTTCTCGATCCGGGCTTTTGCCTTCTCTTCCTCGCTCATCCTTGCCTGACGCTCTTCTTCGGCCTTCTTCTCCCTCTCAGCCTTCTCCTTCCTCAGGGCCTCGAGCTCGGCCTTCATGGCTTCAGCGTCCTCCGTCTTCGTCTCTTCGTTCTTCTCAGGCGGTGTCCCGCCTCCTTCTACTCCGGTGTTCGGAGCGAAATAGAATCTTCTGTAAAGCATTCCTGCCTCCTGAGGACAGGGTAGCAGGCCGGGGAAGGGCGGAATCTGAGGGTTTTCCGGGCTCATGCCGCCGTTTTCCCGCCATTGCAGGCTCACTGCGTTTTCTGATTTCGCCGGAAACGTGTTTATTAAACAAATTAAACAGGGGGTCTGGCGAAACTGGTATAATTTCATGTCCGGATGAAAAGGGTGGCCTTAAAACGCGTTTTTCGCATCTGGCTTGTTGACACCTTTCCCGATGGGTGGGATATTATAGGTGTATGAAGGCACTGCCGATAGACGGCTGGCCTCAGAGTTCGCTCAGCGAACAACTATTGGATTTGTCCGCCCGGCTACTTTCCAGGGTGTTTCGGGCGGTTATTTATTGAAGACCAGATTGCAGCTGCCAGGCTCACGGCTTTCACCAGAAACTCAAGCGCCTTTATAATCAAATCAAACAACTTATTGGCGACCTCCTTCATCGTTAGAATCCATGAGGCCATTGCCAGCCTCAGGCCAGAAGACTAGAGACCAACCGTCCACCGTTATGGCAGTGCCGGGTATGAGTCTAATGTATATCTGTGCATGAAGGCAATAAAGAACCGCTCCGGAGAGCGGCCTTGCTATCATAATGCTGCTTGCTTATCGAGTATCGAATGACATAAATCTATTCTATGTTCAAGCTCTGGATTCAGGTCTTTGCTGTAGTTCGGTACTTCTTCTGCTTCCTCTATGAGATCAGAGACGAGCCAGCCTATCTTGTCTTCTATCAGATCGAGGTCTTTGTCTGAAGGTGCATTGAAGTCCGCGTGGAGTCCATTCTCCTTCATGAAGGAAATCTCTTCAGCGGTGAAAATACTATTTCTGCTGTTTGCCATATTTCCTCCTTGCTCTTTCTCCTGTTTTCCACGCTGTGGTTATTCTGCCGTTTTCAGGGTTTATGCCAACGGTCGCATTCATTCCAATGTACCTGAATCCAGGCTGTCCAGCAGCGTTCATCTCTCTTTCCTCAGTATGAATCGGATGAAGCAGGGCGTCAATTATATCAGCGGCTTCTACCGCCCTCTCATTGCTCCTGCTTAAAAGATGCATTGTCAGTTCCTTTACAATATGCCCTTTCTCAGTTGTTATCGGCAAAGCACTGTTAAGGGCCTGCTCTTCGAGTTTTCGCTTCCATGCAGAGTAGGTGATATATGGCTCATCCGTGCCTTCTCCCCGTATGTACCTACCTGATGGCGGGAAGCCGCGGACATGAGCCGTGACCCTGCATCGGCAGTTTATATCAAACGATGCCTCTCCTGATTTCCCCGGCCCTTCCACATACCGTCCAAGCTCCGGGACGTACCAGCCGCCATGCTCCTCATCCCTGTATTTCCCGTCAAGGGCTCCATGGGAAGGGCGTGTCCTTGAGTCGATGGTCGCATCCCACATCTCGACGATGTCGCATCCCATCTCCCTTGCTTCCTGATATGCTCTCTGATGCCCGGCATTGAGGGCTCTCATTCCCTCTGTCCTGGCAATCGTCATCGCCTTGGCCGCAAGGCCTGAGCGGCTGTATTCATAGCCGTTCCCGGTCTTTGCAACCCCGAGGCTTCCCCCGATCCGGCGCGCGAGCGTCTGGAATGAATCACCGCGTAGGATTGCCAGCTCTATATCCCGCCTTATCCTCTCGAATGCTCCATCCCTTGCTTTCCTCACAGCCTCTGACGCTGCGAGCTTCTCAAGAGGGGAGTAGGCTATCTCCCTGACGGCTTCCTCCGGTATGAGTCCCCATCTGAAGCTGATGCCTCCCGCAGTGTCGAAGGCATATGCCATCCGGTAGAACGATTCCTCATACTGCTCTGCCGTGAGCATCTTCAGGAGATTGTCGATCTCGAGGTTCTTGCGGTTTAAAACATCCCTGATATGCTCCTCGAGCTGTTTAAGGCGGTTGTAAACCGTCTTGTCCGCATTGGAGAGCTTCCCGTCCTTCTGGTATTTCCTGTACAGCTTCCTCAGTTCCTCGCGGATGCCGCTGAGGGCATCGGAATATATCCTGACTATCCTTATCTCCCCATCTGCCTGGAGCTTCGTGAGCGCGGCTTGGTTCTTCCTGTAGAGCTTCCTGAAGATATCATCCGCCATACGATCCCGTATCCGCCCTGTCTGTCATGCCGATCTCCGAGGAGCCTTCATCCCTGAGGCGCGATTCCTCCTCTCCGACGCTGTCTATATAGCCTGCCTTCTCCACGAGCTCGAGCATCGAGCGGCGGCTGATGATGCCGTCGAGCTTCTGCGCGTTGTCGAGTATCGCAGTTGATTCGTTCGGGAGGTTCCTTGTCCATTTTATCGAGATGCCGTCTATGGCATTGTCCTCGTTCCGGAGCCAGTTCTGGAAGCTCGTGATCATCCTCAGCCTCTCCATGAGCCCGTCATTGAATCCGGACTGCTTCTCGCCGGCAACCACCATCTCGAATGCCGCATATAGATACTTCAGAGCCTCTCCTGACTGCTGTGCCATCGCGTCTTTGTCGTCGAGATTCGGTATTCCAGACATGGAGTAGATGAGACTGTCGATGACCTTCCTCAGCACCTCCCGGCCTTCGTATGTAGTAGGCTTGGTGAGGTACGAGGCCTTCCCGTCCTCATCCATCTCGATGATCCTGAGCTGCCTGAGCTTCTCCACCGTCTCGTCATCGAGCGATATGTTCTGCAATAGGAGGAGGGCATCCGCGTATTTGTCATCCTCATCCACTCCGGTGGAGAGTATCTCGTCGTGGGCATCTATGAGCTTCTCCACCGACTCTATGTCGCCCATGCCCTCCCTGTTGTTCCTGAACTCGATCACGGGGACAGCGCCGAAGAAGTGCGGGATCTCGGAAATCACGTTTATCTTCCTTCCCCTGATCTCGCAGTACTGGATGACGTCGCTGTAGTAGATCTCGAGATAATCGGTCTTCCTGAAGCGGTAGCGGTTGAGCGCCGCAATCTTCCGCGGCTTCGTGGATGTGTCGTATATGACGGTGATCTGCCGTGCCGGAACGGAGTAGAACTGCGGGTGCGCATCGTCATTGTCCACGTAGAGTATCTCGTAGCCGACTCCGTATTTCGCCTGGTCTCCGGCTATCCTTATGTTCTCTGTCTCCTCATCATTGCATCTGAAGATATCCTCGATTGATGAGCGGAAATCCCCGTTTATGGAATCGGGATAGGAATAGGTTATGCAGCCTTCCTTGAACATGAAGCCGAGGACTGTCTTGATGAGCTTCCTGCCGTATGGCACCGGGATCCGGTTCTGGTGCTCCGAGCGCATTATCCTGGGATTCCTTCCGAGGTAATACGCATCCGCGCGTGAGAACGATGAGAGATGCATGGCCTTCCATGAGAGCGCTGCCATTATCTGCTTATCCGTAAGGCGTCCGTCGCTGCCGAGCCTGTCCTTGTATATGCCGATCATATCCTGAGTTCCCTCCTTATCTTCAGTCCTTCCTTTCTGACCCTTCCGATGCTGAACGCGTCATCCCCTGTGTCCTTCACCCCTGAGAGCATTCCCGAGGCCTTCACCGCGTAATAGAGCGCATCGCATAGGTCGTCATAGCCTGCAGCCGGGAATCCCGTGAGCTGGTCTATGAGGTCATCGTTCCCGGGGCCGAACACGATGAGGCCGTTCTCGACAAGAGGCGAGAGCGCCATCATTCTTGTCTCCTTCGAGGCCCTTCCTGTCTTCACGCCCTTTATCGGGAGCGCTATATTGCTCCTCGCGGCCTCTGCCGCGATCTGCTTCCTGTATACTTCCTGGAATGTGACGGCTTCCATGAATGCGCGGCGGTACCTGAAGAGCTTATAGCGCTCTATGAGGCGCCGCATGAATGTGTCCGTCGATTCCTTCTTCCCTGATGAGGAAAGCACATAGATCTTCCCATGCAATCTATCGCGGCCTATATCGACGACTGCCGAGAGGTCGTGCGCACCTGTCGCAGGGTCTATGCCTTCATATCTGGAAAGCTTCGATGGGATCTCCGTATCCCTGACCCTCACTATCCAGGAGGACTTGAAGATCCTGTCCTCATCGGAGAGCGGGCGTGAGAGATATTCCTGGGCATACGCGATCGATCCTATATTCTTCTGGGTAGCCTTCAGCTCTTCCCATGAGAATCTCTCGGGCCAGAGCGGTGTGCCGTGCTCCTCTCCGTCCTTCGCCGGGACTTCCGCGGAGAACCTGAGACCGATCCATCCTTCCTTGTCTCCGTTCCTGATCTCCTTCAGGAGGCGGGACGGAAGGTCATCCTCATTGGTGATGGTGTTTACGAGGATGATCATCGCTTCCTTCCCGAGCGGCTGGACTGTCCTCCTGAACCATTTGTCAAGCTTGTCCCTGGACTTCGAGGAATCAGCCTCATCATCCTTCAGCATATCATCAAGGATTACGAGATCCGGGCGGTACTGCCTGTTCCTTCGTCCTCTGAGGGATCCGCCTTTGCCGCGCGCGAGGACTGTAACTCCTGTCCTGAATCTCAGCATCCCTTTGTTCCAGGGAGAGCCGGCCATGAAGCCGAAATCCTCGATTATCCTGTCATTGTTCTCGATGGCGTTGCGGATGTTCTCTATCTGTCCCTGTGCATCGGTGTCGGACGAGCCGATGACGATGATGAACTGGCTCTTCCTGAAGAGGGCACGCCAGAGAGGGTAGGCAAAGGTCATTCTCGTTGATTTTCCATGGTTTCTCGGTTCCACATCGACGATACCTTTGATTCCTTTCTCCGGCTGGAATGTGTCCTGGAAATCCTCCGGGACCATATCCCTCAGTTTTCCGGCCTGCTCCTCCGTAAGTTCCCTTGTCTGGATGACATCATAGAGTATCTTCTGGTATCCGGCTGCAGGAAGAGAGAAATAGTCAGGAAGATAATGCTGGCAGAAGTAGGGGAAGTCATTCTCGGCCCTCTTCAGCCGTTCATCCCGCTCTGCCCTTGTCTTCACATCCACGGCTGCTCTCTGCAGCTCCGAGGAGTGCCCAATCAGCTCAGCCAGTCCTTTTCCTATTGCCATATCATTCCTTCACTTCGAGTTCCGCTATCGTCTTCTTCAGCTCTTCCAGAAGCTCCGGATGCTCTGAGAGCGATTCCGCCAGCGCTTCGTATACGGCGTTCTTCGCCTTCTCGACGCCGTTCTGGAAGTTCAGCCTGTGCCTCGAGAGCTCCACCTGGTTCTTCGCGATCGTGCCCATAGCCTTGAAGAAGTCCGCCGGCTTCTCGAACTCAAGGTCCTCCATGTCGAGGATCTTCTCGTAGAACATGTTTATGAGTATTGAGTTCGCGGCTTCCACGAGATCCGTATTCGTGCCGTCCGCAACCGATTCCAGTACCGCCTTCGACGACTCAGCCGCTAATTTGTATTTCTCGGCCTTCCGCCTTGCGGAGTTGTATGAGCGGCGGACAGCCTCATCGGAGAGGTCCTTTCCTCTCCGATGGAGCTCATCCGCGATTTCCCTGTGCGTCATCCTATCCCTGTCATGCATGGTGACGATGTCGCCGGTGATACCCTCGAGCTCTGCCTTCGATCTCCTTCCCATATGTCACCTCCTTACGAAGATGACGCCTGCGTCGGCTATCGTGCCGTCAAGGAGATCTATTCCCGCCGGTGATATCTTGTAGCGCTTCACTGTCTCGAACATCGTGTTCGGCGGCTGCACCGTCTCCTCCTCGACATAGTTCTTCTCCACGAGGTATTCCAGTATCCTGTCGATGTCCTCTGTCCTGTAGTACTGGAAATATGTCTGGTATATCGACGTGAGCGATATCGACAGCGGATGTATGTCATACAGGAACGTGAGTATCTCACCCCTGAATTCCTTCTTGATCTGTGCTGGCAGCATGTTATTCACCTTCCTTGTCCTTGATTGCCTTCGTCAGTTCCAACAGGAGCTTCTGATTCTCCTGCTGGTTCTTGTCAATCCTGTCCCCGAGCCTGTTGAGCTCTGTCTTCCATCCTCCGAGCTCGCGGTACATGTCCTCCTTGCGGACATAGTTCTCCCTGATGAAGTGGATCTCCGCATCCTGCTTGAGATCCCTCTCTTTCTGCTCCTTCTCGAACTCCCTGATATCGCCCCGGAGGGCCGATACGGAATCCGCCGTCGATTTCATCATCTTGATAAGGAGTCCCAGCATTATGGCCACAACGCATATAAGGAGGACGAACTGTCCCCATGGCCCTGCAAGATCCTTTGCTGTTGACATGTATTCCATGAGCTACCTCTCCTCGATGGTCTCATATCATCCCGTCTCTCAATCTCAGGGATGAAGACGCCCGCCGTTTCCGGCGGGACGTGAACAAATCCAAAGGAGGTGTATGAAAATGGCCTGAATCGCCTATGAGAATAAAGCGTATGCCGCAAGTCCTCCGGCAATGCCGGTCAGGATAAGGAGAGCTATATTCATCGCCTTAAGGCTCCTTGCTTCCTTCTCGAGACCTTCTATTGAGCTCTGCAATGAGCTCGTCCTGTCTTGAAGCGTCCTCTCTGCCTTCGTGAGCGACAGAGACAGCGTCTCCAAGTCCGTCGCCAATGTCTCTGCTCTCAGCTGAAGCTGAGGAAGCTCTGTCTCCAGCATCTCCCATCTCTTCAGCTGTCTTTCTGATATCACTGAGAGCTCCGCGTATATCCCGCTCTCTGTCATCGTGGCCGGATCCGGATTTCCTTCCGAACAGATAGGCAGCAATGACAGAAGCAAGAGCGATGAGAGCAGCAATGATCTTCTCCACATCATGCCGCCTTCGTCTTCTTCACCGTGTCATAGAGCCCCATCGATGCAAACGCCACGACCGCACCCTGGAGGATGCCTGTGATGACGATGGAATCGACGAGATAGCGCCATCCGGTGAGAGTGGATGTAACGAAACCGTAAACCGATGCTATGGCAACCCCGATTCCCAGAAGGAGAAGGGGAATCCACTTCGCTGCAATCCCTCCGTTCTTTGCTATCCGTCCGATCGCGATAAGAAAGGGTATTGCTATCAATAGTTCTTCACGTATGAATCCTGTCATGTCTGAACTCCTGAAGACAGGGTAGCAGAGGAGTTTAGAGGGGAATCTGAGGGTGTGGACGTTGACAGATGAAAAATGGTGCCACAAGGCACCATAAGAACTATTTTGTTTTTTGTCGTTCTTTTTTCTGCTTATTAATATTTTCAGCAATAACTATATTTTTTGTCTTAATAGTATAATTGTTACTTACAGGAACTGTTGTGCCATTATTCCCGCTAGGAGCACTATAGAAATATATACTTGAGTTTTTCATTTTTCTTCCTCCCATCCTTTACTTCTTGTTGTTACATTGCCGTTTAATGCTAAATTGGGTTCTCTCCAAACAAGTACATCATTTATCTGCTTTATATGATAGCATTTGGAACAACTTTCACATGATACGACAAGATTTTCTATTGTATGCGCTTTTCTAGGCTGCGGTATGATACCATTGAGTATCGCTCCCATTCTCTGTTTTACCATTCCCTGATCTAGTCCAGGTGGAAATGTAACGACCTTAACATCATTTATTTCTTTTTGAACTTCCGGATCATTCATGGTTTCTGCTATTGGATCAAATGCGGTGCTGCAATGCATTTCTTCATTGAAATCTTCCCAGACCTTCCACATCAAATCTTCTAGTTCTTTTTGAGGAGCCTCTATAGGTAGACCGATTCTTTTTGCTTCTTTTCTGCTTACAGCATATCCGTGATGGTAATAAGATGAGCAAAGAGCATTGACAATAGCTTCAGCTTTGCTTTTGTCAGTTGTATGCATTTCCAATAATCTTCTTCCAAGGGAAAGTGTTAGTTGCTGACTTTTTTTAGAAAAACCGATACTGAGAGCACCCACTTCTTGTGTTAATGTATCAAGAGCTTTTGATATATTTACTTGACCGGTAATCCCTGCATCATCCTTCAGAAAATCGATATAATTTCGAACATCTTCAGAACTGAAAGCATGGCGTTCACCTCTTGGGTTTATTGTTGTAACTTGAGGATCCACGGGTCCCAAGTTCGAATAGGGATGCATAACTATAGAATCTGCACCAAGCGCCAAAACAGTAGCTGCACTGTAAGCAACATAGGGAACGAGCACATTTACTTTACAAAATCTCTCTTTGAGAATATTGATTATTCTTAGTGCAGCAATAGGATCACCTCCATTGCTGATAATAAGAAAATCTATTTCATTATGCTCTTTGTCAATTTGTTCTATTTGCTTTATTATATAAGGGATAACATCAACTTGCATAGGTGCTGAAATATTAGGACGAATTGATGTTACATATACAAATAATGGCCGTCCTCTAAGAGCCTCTATTTGTGAATAGATATCCCTTCTTGTGTGGTAAGACATTCAGCCTCTCCGCTTTCATGAGTCTAAAAGGTTAATATATTAACCTCGTAGTCTAAGAATACCTGTGTTTGTCCTTGGAGACAAGATGCTTTACAATTTGTTTTTGCAGATCATTTTGAAGATAATAGGTGGCTAATATTTATACAATTTCTGTATCGTCATCAGATTTTGATTCCTCAATGGTTGCCTTCTTGAGTTCTTTGCTTTTCTCCAAGGTGACTTGAGCTAGAGATGCAATATGTTCTTTTCTTTGCTTTCGCTGAGCTGGATAAACATAGAGTTCTGTAATTATCGCGTCCAGTTCTGCTATTATCTCGCCAATATCAGCAGATGTGATTCCGATATTCTCTTTCGAGGAATATATATGAATGGTCTTATTTCCTATTCCTCTTATTGCATCCATGACATCGATATTATCATATCGCATTTGCCCGTTCATATCTTCTCCAAGCCAATCAATCATGTTGTCTAAAGTAGGGAAGCCTTGTCTCCAATTTTTAGCGGTTACGACATCAGGCCATTTGTCAAGAATGATCCTCTCTAAGAATCTTCTGGCAAACATAGCTGAGGCTGTTGGCGAGAAATTTGATATTCTTTGCAGTTCGAGAAAGTCTTCAAGAACCTGAGGAGGAATGAATTCTTTATCATCATTATGCGGAAAAATAAGGGTGGGATTTTCTTCAATTGGTAAAAAACAACGCAAGGTTGAAGATAATATTATATTATCTAGGTTCTCATCATCTAAAATTGCATTGGCAACGGTATACCCATAAGCATCATATTTCTTTGTTAATAACAATTCTTCGCAAAGGATTGTTGTTTTCCGGCAATGTGGATTACTGCATTCGATATATGCGATTATATAAAGGAAATTTTGATCTTTTTTATACTGAAAGTCAAAATCAGCTTTGTCGTTTGTAAGAGTTGAATTTTCCTCACAATAAGGACAATGAAAAGCCGACATTCTTTTTGGTGACTTTTCTAAGATCCTGTAAAGAACAAGTAGTTTTGATTTAAAAGGAAAATCTTCTAATAATTTTGTTACATCCATCTTCTCTTCACTCCACATGTATCCAGAACACGACCTTGCCGAGAACCTGAAGCCCTTCCTGATCCATCGGATAGGTCTTTGCCGGGTACTTCGGATTGTCGCTGATTATCGTGATCTCCCTCTTCAGCCTGTCGATTGATAGCCTCTTTATATACACCTCATCGAGTATTGCCAGGGCATAGATCCCGTCCCCGCTCTCGAACTCCCTGACGTAAGCGACCGGCTCGCCGTCATGCAGCGTCGGCTCCATGCTGTCGCCCTTGACGGTCGCGGCAATGAGCTTATCCCCGTCGAAGCGCCTTGCGATCTTCATCGGAACCGGAAGCAGCTCGCCCGTGAAGCTCTCATCGGAATCCCAGTCCCAGCCTCTTCCGGCGGAGAGTTTCAAATTTGTCATTGGAAGATATGCTGTTATATCGTCAGAAATTGGAGTTGGATTAATTTCATCTCCATCTTCAGGGTTCCAATATCTATGAATTATACGTTTGTTTTTACTGTCATATGCTTCGTCAAGCACAAGAGGAGGTACCCAATTTTCATCTTTTGGTTTCTCGGGTCGGCCAATGTACATAGGCCCTTCTCCTGTCAATAACCAATTTATGCTATATCCCATATCATACAATTTTATCTTAATGGCATCAGGTATAGCTGCTTTACCACTTTCATAATTGGCATATGTGGTTTGAGGAATACCCAAAAACGCACCAAATCGACTTTGTGATAAGCCGAGATTGCTTCGTATTTCTTTAAGGCGTTCAGCTTGCATTTTCACCTACCTTTTAGGTAAATACCTTGATTGTAGTTGACAAGGACTACATTTCAGGTTACCTTATTTTTAGTTAACTGTTTAACTATGTTCAGATTACATCAATTATCGTAGGAGGTCAAAAAGAATCATGGGTGAATTGAAGGCAATTGAGAAGAATGAGAAGAGCGAGGCCCTCACTATGCAAGCTTCATATAAGAACCTTGTTGAATACGGAAAGGTCCTCATTGGACGGATTGAACGCAATCAGCTCGAGCTTGCGAGGCTCTGCTATAGGGCTAATCAGGAATTTGGTGGTCAGGGGAAAAGGAATGACTTAGTTTCCGCTAACTTGTCCACAGGTGGACAAGTTGCGAATATCCATACTTTCCGGAGTTTCTGCTCAGATATCGGTATTTCTAAGAGCTATGGATACAAAGTTATCGCTGCCTACAACGCCGCTGAGGACCGTCTTTACACGAAGGAAGAGATGAAGGAGATGGTTGCCGAGGCATGGGATTCCCTCTGCAGGGATATCCATCATCACAGGACTCACGGCGAGCCGCTCTGGAAGCCTGAGAAGTGGAACGACACGCTTGAGTTCCGCTACGAGCAGTGGCTCGAGATGCATGGCTACAAGCCGAGGATGAAGGTAGACCCATCGATTCTCAATGATGCCGGATTCTTCCAGACAGGCTATCCATCCTTCGGCCCCTTCACATTCGAGTTTTTAGACACCGTCGGGCATTACTGCCTTGCAGAGACATCGGGTGAGAACGCTATCCGCTACTTCAATATGTGCGAGCGCTGGAAATCGAGGCTCCCGAGCGGGGTGAAACCGCAGGAGGTCTTCAGGATTCCTGTCCTCGTGAAGGGCGCGATTGCACAGCTTCCGCCCGAGTCCAGGAAGGCCGCCACCATCCTTGTCGCGAATATCCTCCGCGACTATGTGGAGGGCGAGGTATGACGGTTCTCATCGATTACACGGAGGGCGGTGCGAAGCTCTTTCTTGATGTCAGGTCAATAGAGGACAGGGGAACGGCGATTGTCATCGTGAACGGCAGCGATCCGGAGACCGTTCCTATGCGCAGGATAAGGAATATCAGGATATCTGCATGAGGAGGGAATGATGGAGACAGCAGAGGAACTGGCAGAGAAGCTCAGAAAGGCAGTGAGGTTCAGATACATGACGGTGGACAGGTTCAGCGTGAAGCTCTGGAGGACGCGGAAGCCGCTTTTCTCTCGGGAGGGCGGATTCTGGGTCGGCGGCGACTCGTGTGGCTTCATAGACCTTGCGGATGCGAAGCTCATCGCACCCGTGGATTTCAGGACCGCGATAGTGGAGGTCGTGTGATGGATGACGGATATGACGATTTCAGCATGAGGAACGTCGTTGCGTTCGATTTCGACGGCACTGTCAATTCCTATTCTTCGGGATGGACAGGGATAGGGGACCTTCCGGACCCGCCTGTGAAGGGCATAGACGAGCTCTTCAGGAAGCTCAGGAATGCCGGGATGGTGATAGTCATCTACTCCTGCCGCGCCCATGAGCTCGCCGGCTATAAGGCGATTATCTCATGGCTGACGAAGTGGAAGCTCATCGGCTATGTGGAGCGCGTCGTCTACACCAAGCCGATAGCGTTCTGCTACGTGGATGACCGGGCCCTTCAGTTCAGGGGCGACCCGCAGGAGATGTTCTGGAAGATCATGGGTTTCAGGTCATGGATAGAGGAGGCTGGAGATGAAGGAAGCACACTCTGATGCGGTTCTCTTCATCGTGGCCGCGGTGTTAACGGTGCCATCGCTCGTGGCAATCATCGTCAGGGCATGGATGTAGGAGGGAATGATGAATACAGCGCTTCATACATATGTTGTCTTCCAGCTGGGGCTGAGGCATATACCGCAGACGGCGGTGGCAGCGGTGGCGGGCGTGACGCCATCGATGGTCAATCAGGTGATCAGGGGTAAGAAGAAGTCGGATAAGGTGCAGGATGCCCTTGTCCTCGCACTCGGGTTCTCATCGTGGACGGAGCTTCTCATCGCATCCTACAGGTTCCAGGAAATAGTTCTCGGAATTCCGAAGAAGGAGGCCTGAGATGCTCGGAGCTACAAGGGATTACGCCATAAGGCCGGGGACTATGGTCCTGGAGAAGAGGGTGCGGCGGGCATCCGCGGATGTGCGGCATCTTGCCTCATTCATACCTGTATATCCGAAGGAGATAGGGCAGGCAGAGCTCGCGAGGAAGGCGGGGGTGACAGAGAGAAGGCTCAGGTGCCTCATCCCGGCAGTGAGCGATTCCTATCTCCTCTGCGAGGATGACGGAAGGTATTCACTCCTGAGGAGGGGCCGCCGTGTGGATTGATGTCAGGGAGCTGTCAGATGCTGTCGGTGTCACTTCGAGGGCAGTGCAGCTGAAGATACAGAAAGGCGAGCTCGTCGCAAGGAGGAAGGACGGAAGGAGCTATGAGGTGGATTCGGACTCCGTCCCTCCTGAATGGAGGCCGCTTGTCGGGAAGCTGCATCCTGCCGCAAGGCCGGCTGCGGCTCCAGCCCTATCGGCATCCGCGGAATCCGCGCTCGGAAGGAAGCTGTCCGAGAAGGAGATGAGGAGGCCTGAGATAGCGCATTATGCGGAGAGTCTCTCGGAGGTTCCGGAATCGATGAGGGTGTCTCTGACGGCGGGGTATTTCGGGATTTCCGAGTCCACCGTGAGAAGGTGCATCCGAAGCATCTCCGGCTTCGGCATCATCTCCGGCGAAAGGCGCCCGGTGGAGCCAAGGGCATGGGAGCCGGAGGCCATAGCATTCCTTCGCTCATATTACCTCCAGCTCATGAAGGAGAGGAACATAGACAGCAAGGAAGCTGCATGGAAGGCGGTGAGGAGCGAGGCGCAGAAGCGGAACTGGAGGATAGGCTCGCGCTCTTCGGCGTTCAGGATGCTGAAGGATATCCCGGGGATAATCACCGGCTATGCCACGGGCGGCAGCAGGGCGCTCGACAACTTCTTCTATATAAAGCGCGACTGGGGCTCTCTCGAGCCGGCGGCAGTCCTTATCGGGGACCAGCATATCGCGGACTTCTGGGTCGTCGATGACAGGGATGCGGAGAATCCTTATTACTTCAGGCCCACGTTCTATGTATGGGAGGATGCGGCAACGAGATGCATCGCAGGGCTCGCGGTCGATGAGGGCTACAGTTCCGAGACCGTGCTGAACGCGCTCTACATGGCGATAAGCCGCTTCGGCTTCTTCGGGGCGACATACAACGACAACGGCACATCGGAGTGCTCGAATGCCGTAGTGACGGTCATAGACGAGATCATCAGGCTCTCGGGAGGAAGGAGCAGGATGCTCGATATCTCCGAGCTCTATAAGACATCCGATGGCCGTTATGCCGTCGAGGACGCTGACGGGAATATCGTGGATATGGCCCCGGACGAGAAGGCGTGGAGGAACAGGCATCGGAGGATATACGCACAGGTGAAGAACGCGAAGGCGAAGCCTATCGAGAGGCTCTTCTCGACCCTTGAGATGAAGATGGCTGAGCGCGGCATCCCCGGCCATGTCGTTACTCCGGGATGCCCTGCAGACCAGGAAGAGAAGGAATCGATGGTCCTTGAGAGGCAGAAGAGGAACGGCGAGATACTCACGCTGGAGGAGTTCGTAAGGGAGATGATAGCCACGATCTCCGAGTATGAATCCACCAGGCATTCGTCGCTCGGGATGTCACCTCTGGAGAAGGTGAACGAATGGATAGGGAAGGGCTGGAAGCCTGTCTATCCTGAGAGCCGCGCTGACCTTGACTTCATATTCCTCACGAGGAAGAAGGCGAGGATAAGGAAGGGACGCGTGACGGTAGATGGCGTTGATTTCATAGGCGAGGACCTGAGGAATGAGAACGGCCAGCTGCTCGATGTGGGGCTGGTCCTCCACGAGGGCGAGTCCGTTGAGGTCAGATACAGTGCTGTCGACATGTCCCGGGCCTATGCGGTCTTCCCGGATGCTGCGGCAGGAAGCAGGATAAGGGCCCTGAGGGCTGTTGAGGCGATAGACATGCTCGATGAGAAGAAGCTCTCGGAGGCTATCAGCTGGAAGCGCAGATGCATGCGCACGGTGAAGGAGAGCTTTGCAGCACTGTCGTCTCCGTACTGCTTCAGGGATGATGGGAAGAAGGAGCTTACCGAGGTCGAGAAGGCAGACAGGGCGCTTGAAGAGGCTGCTGAGGATAAGGAGGGAACCGCAGAGCCGGAGCCATGCCCGAGGGCTCCGAGGATAAGGCCGGCGCGTCCGCTCTTCAGCTCATCATTCGAGCGCTTCAGATGGTGCTGCGACATGATAATCAGCGATTTCGGGCTTGATGAGAATGACAGGGATTTCTGCGCCAGGTACAGGCTCGGCGAGGAATACCAGGAGAACGAGGAATACTGGGAGGCATATATGAAGGCAGGAGGTGCTGTATGAATATGGATCTCAATCAGCTTATGAGGATCACAGGGCTGACGCAGACGGATATCAGCAACAAGATGGGGTGGTCAAGAACCCAGGTGTCGCTGATTGCGTCAGGGAAGTACGAGAACTGGCAGGGAAAGGTCGCTGAGGTGTACAGATACCTTTCGGCCAATGGCTACATCCCCGGCGAGTATGCCGAGGAGGGGGAGTCTCCGGCGGTATCGATAAGCATCGACACGGGCGCCATAATCAGGACGGACAACTACAATTCGGTGTTCAGCCTTGCTGATGGGCTTATCGCTCCTGAGTCCCTTCTGAATGCATCCATCGGCATGGTTCTGGGGAAGGCCGGATACGGCAAGACGACTGCCGTGAAGCGCTATGCGGTAGAGCATATGGATGCCGTCTATGTCCTCTATATGGGATTTGCCAGGACATCGCTCTTCAGGCGCATTGCGGAGGAGATGATTGGGCGCTCAGTGGGGACGTATTACGGGAATATCAGGCTCATAGAGGAGGCAACGTCCGTATGCAGGAAGCTCATCATCATCGATGAGGCCGATAGGGTCCCGCTTCCCATCCTTGAGGACCTCAGGACGCTCAATGAGAATGCGGGTGTCCCGCTTCTCCTTGTCGGAGAGGAAAGCCTTGCCTCCACCGTAAGGAAGGCCGACAGGATTGAGTCGAGAATCAGGAAGCCCGTTATCGCGTTCAAACCGATAGACACTGCTACTGTTATCGCTCTCTACAAGAAGGCCTGTGGCCTTTCAATTGATGTGGATATTGCGAAGAAGCTTATCTCCATGTGCGGGCGTGATTTCCGCGTCGCTGTGAACGATATGCAGCATATCGTCTCGATTATGAACCAGAACGGTGTTCCCGAGATTACGAAGGAGGTCATCGATGCCGCTAGGCGCAGCTGAGAGGGAGACGCTCTTCGGCACTCCTGTCGTGAGCTATCAGATACAGCTCTATCTTCTCAAGCGCCCTGGCTTCAGGGCCAGCGGGAAGGAGCTGAGGACTGTGTTCTCTGATCTTTCCATGGCCGCATTCGCCACCGCTGTGATTTCCCTTGAGTCCAAGGGAATCATCGCGGAGGAAGATGGCGATGTGGTCATCTTCCCTGAGAAGGCGAGCATCCGCGGCATCATCCTCGACAGATGCTGGAAGGCCATGCGCATGGAGGGAAGATTCACGGTGGACAGGATAGCCGAGCTTACCGGCTACTCCCATGTCCAGGTGAGGGAGGCTATCAGAAGGATGACCGGGCAGCATGCTGTCAGGATTGTCTTCAAGGCGCCGAGAAAACCCGTCGTCTATCAGATTGCGAAGGATACGGTTATCAGGCCTGTCCCGAAGAAGGCAAGGTGCACGGATAGCAAGGTATCCAGAGCCTGGGAGCTTGCACATAGGCTTGCAGTGTTCTCATTCGCTGATATCGCTTTGGTGTGCGGTGTAAGCAAGTCATATGCGAAGGAGCTGATAAGGATGTTCCGGCAATCGGGCTATCTGATTGACAGGGGGCTTGGCCCGGATGGCCATACAAGGCTCTACAGCCTTGACGAAAGCGCGCCGGAAGAACCGCCGGTCGTGACGAACAGAACGAGGATAAGGAGGCTTTGATACTGATGGATAGGGAGAAGCTTTTAAGGCTGATACACATCGCCAGGAATTCCGCAAGGACGTGCCCTGAATGCGGTAAGACGCTCTTCAGGAAGGACTGCCCTGACTGCGGCACGCTGACAGTGAGGCTCAGCGAGGAACGCTATCGCAGCATTCTCGAGAGCTTCGGGGCTTCTTCCTGCCGCTTCATGGCAGAGCCTGAGCTGGAGAAGGTCTATAGGTTCTTCATCCAGGCCGGATTCCTTCCGCGCGGTGATCCGGAGAAAAGCCGGAATGCGGCCAGAAGGCGCACCATCGCGATAATCATCAGTGAGGCAAAGGAGCTTTTCGGTGATGAGGCATGGGAGAGGCGCGTTGAAGGCTTCGTCAGGAAGGGCATGGGAAAGGACAGCCTCCGGGCATGTGATGATAAGGAACTGAGGAAGGTCATAGGCTGGCTCAGACGCTATAGGAAATATCTTACGAAGAGAAACGAGGAGAGAGACAATGAGAAAAGAGATTGATGGCATTGCATTCAGGGAGGATTCGAGAGGGGCGCTGATGCCTGAATCGTCGATGAAGCCGCAGGACATCCTCAAGGATGACCTTGTCGAGACAGCGGCTGCGAAGATCATCGCCATGAAGGAAGCAATGAAGGAGCTCAACGAGGAGATACGCCAGGATATCCGGGCATATATAGACCTCATAGGCGACAAGTACAACGTGAAGCTCAGAGGGCAGAAGGGGAATATCACCCTGACATCCTTTGACGGGAAGACGAGGATAGTCATAGGCATAAGCGAGAGCCTTTATCTTGATGAGAATGTCATAGCGGCCAAGGAGCTGATAGATGAGTATCTCGAGGATGAGATTAGGGATGCCAGCGTTGACATCAAGCAGCTCGTCACATCGGCATTCCGCGTCAAGCAGGGCTCCCTGGATGTCAGATCAATCCTCCGGCTCAAGACTCTGAGCATAGATGACGGCAGATGGAAGAAGGCTATGGATATCATTGCTGATTCCATAGTAGTCAGGAACTCCAAGACATGCCTCAGGCTGTATAAGCAGAACAAAGAAGGTATAATGGAATACGTACCGCTGGATTTCGCAGTGATTGCCTGATGGATGAGTTTCTGTTTGAGATTGATAACGAGGATCTGGGTGCTGTACTCAGCAAGAATGCTGAGCGCGGCACTCTTTTCTATTCAGTATCCCAGTGCGTTAGGTATCTGGGACTGTCTGAGTGCCAGGTGAGGTATGCCATCGAGACGTATAGGCTCGATGCCCTGTTCCTCTCCGGGGAGTACAGGATTCCATATACGGCTATCCTCCGTTTTTCAGACAGCGGCTGGCTTGAGCTCTCGATAGAATATCTGAACGCCCACAAAGCTGTTGATATAGAAGGCGTTTATGACCTCAATTTCAATGGAGAGGTGGGGCATATCGTCAGATCGCTCGAGAGCAAGGGAATGCCTCTGGAAGCCATACCGCTGCTTCTTCATAACAGGACAAGGAAAGAATATGATGAGCTTCCTGGCGAAGAGCGGGATCTTCAGGATTGGTATGGGCTGGATGAGTTGGAATTCCCGCTAGAGGCTTCCGTCGCTGAGTATTCCCGCCTTCTCAGGATCAAGCCGGAATGGCTCTGCTGGAAGCTTGGAAGATGTGATGATAAAGGCTATCGGGTTTCTGAGATAATAGGCTATCCTGAGCTTCTGGATCTTCTTATTGAGTGCGAGATGGTGAATTTCCCGATACCTGTTGTTCTCGATTTCTCGCGGCCTCCGGTGATAGAGCCGGACGATGGCCAGCTGAGCTTCAGTTTTGTTTAATAAACATGTTTAATAATGGTCCATGGAAAGGGGCTTTGCGCCTATGAGTTTAATAGGAAAAAGCGGATTGCGAAATGCTTCCGGAGTGGCTGTTTAAACAGGGCGTAAATAGCTTTCTTGACCACGAAATTACACTTTAAACCACGCTAAACCACGAAAAAATTGTCAAAATGAGTGGGATTTCTTGTCAAAACGTGAGATTTTATTGTCAAAAATTTTGGGATTGTACACTATCGCCGCCGCATGTTCCCTGATTGCCTCCGCAAAACATTCTCTAGTGTGGATTACTGTCCTGTTAAGCAATCCTCTTGTAACTTCTCGGACATAGATAATCTCGTGTGCCCCCATTAAGAGCCATGCATATAAATCTTTCCCGATACTCGTCTGCGTAGTGGCGTATCTCAGCATAAATATCAGCGGGGCATGTTATGGCTCTCCTGCGCCTTTCGCCTCTTCTTCCGACTTCAAGAGCAATGAGTATACCTGATGCAAGCTCCGTTGACACTCCTTTTATAGATGAGAGGACTTCAAGCGTTACATCAGTTGAGTTGATGATTTCCAGCACTTCAAGGGCTGTCTTCCTTGCATCGGCTCATGTTTTAAGATATGGCTTGATAAGTCCTTCAATCAGCTCACAATCGGAAATAACCTTCACTCCGTACTGAGATATCTTCTCAGCGATTGTTTGCCTTTGTTCGATGACTCCGAAAAGGTTTAACTCGTAATTCATCTTTACCCCCAAAATTTCCAGAATCTGAATTATCTGTGCGGTGATTACAAATCCCGGGCGGGGCGAAGAAAACTGAAGCAAGGAGGCTGGTGGTAGCGGATGTCAAGGGTGCTGGAAGCCTCGTCTTGGCCCTTTACAGGAGCGAGGCTGACCTCCAGAAATATTAGCGATATAGGGCTTTGCCCTGTAATTGCATAAGATCTTATGATATCCTTGACCTATTGAATCAAAAAGCATCAGCATAAGCGGAGAATTATATGAGCTTTAGCACGATAATCAATAAGTACAGAACCCTGTCATTCAGCAAGGCTGATCAGGGTAACCGCTTTGAACGCCTTATGAAGGCTTTTCTTGTCACTGCTCCTATATATAAAGGCGATAGAATACAGGATGTATGGCTTTGGAGCGAATTCCCTTCAAAGGGTGATTTTGGTACAGGTCATGACACAGGCATTGATCTTGTAGCGAGGACTGAATCAAGCGAGTACTGGGCGATACAGTGCAAATGCTATGGTGAAAATACTCAGATAGATAAATCCGCTGTAGATACATTTATCACGACATCCGCAAGGTCATTCAATGATGTGAATGAATATGGGAAGACTGTTCGTTTCTCAAGAAGAATCTGGTTTGATACATCAGGTAAGGGATTCTCCCAGCATGCCGAGGATTCAATCAAGAATCAGAATCCTCCTGTCATGCGTATGGGACTGTATGATCTCGCTGCTGCTGATGTCGATTGGGATAAGCTTGATGAAGGATTGTTCGGAGCAGATGCTGAGTCTGCAAAGTATTCTCCAAGACCGCATCAGCAGAAAGCAATTGATCTAACGCATGAGTATTTCAAGAACCATGACAGAGGCAAGCTCATCATGGCCTGTGGAACAGGTAAGACTTATACTTCTCTGAAGATAGCAGAGAAAGAAACATCATCTAATTTTACCCCCCCCCAGATACTTTTTCTAGCTCCGTCAATTGCTCTTGTAGGGCAGACTCTAAAGGAATGGTCAGCTCAGGCAGAGAAGCCGATACATGGCATTTGTATATGTTCTGATCCAAAGGTATCTCAGAAGGTATCGGATGAAGATGAAATCGGAGAATCAGTAGTTGATCTCGCTCTTCCTGCTTCGACATCCTTCAATGAGATTGAGAATCAGATCAGACAGGCACGGTTCAATCAGAAACAGGATGGAGGCATGCTTGTTGTCTTCTCGACATATCAATCGATAGATGTAATCCATGAAGTGCAACATAGATTCTATGATGGACTTGTTTTTGATCTCTGTGTATGTGATGAAGCGCATAGGACAACAGGAGTAACAAGAAAGGATGAAGATGCATCTGCCTTTGTGAAGGTACATGCTGCAGAGTTCATACGATCAAAGAAACGCTTGTATATGACAGCTACACCGAGATTGTATAGTGCGGAAAATCAGAAGAAAGCAGCAGAAAGCGAAGCTGTCGTATGGTCTATGGATGATCCTGCCACATATGGAGAGGAAATCTACAGAATTGGATTTGGTGAAGCTGTAAAGCTCGGATTGCTCTCGGACTATAAGGTACTTGTCCTGACTCTAAATGAAGACGAGATGTCTACAGCTCTTCAGAATGAGATAGCACAGGATGATTCAGAGATACCGACAGATGATTCATTGAAGCTGATTGGCTGCATAAATGCATTGTCCAAGATAACGAAAGATACAGCTCTGCTGAATGAGGTTGATCCTGGACTGATGCATAATGCAATAGCTTTCTGTCAGAACATAAAGATATCAAAGAAGACAGTTAAGATGATGGAAACATGCCGTGATGCCTATTATAGGACATTGAATGAAGAAGAACGGTCGAGGATAGTTTCTATCAATGCAGATCATGTCGATGGCAGCATGGGTGCGACAGAGCGATCAAAGAAGCTACAGTGGCTGAAGGATGTCGATAGGGAATCCAGCCAGTGCAATGTGTTGATGAACGTCCGCTGTCTTTCTGAAGGTGTTGATGTTCCGTCTCTGGATGCTGTTTTGTTCCTATCGGCAAGAAACAGCCAGATTGATGTAGTTCAGTCTGTTGGCCGTGTCATGAGGAAAGCAGAAGGAAAGAGATATGGATATATCATCATACCCGTTGTTATTCCTTCTGATGTCGAGCCGGAGAAAGCTCTTGATGACAATAAGAGGTTTGCTGTTGTATGGACGGTTCTTCAAGCTCTTAGAGCGCATGATGACAGGTTCAATGCGATAGTCAATAAGATAGAACTTAATAAGAAACGGCCTACACAAATCCTTGTTGGTGGAGTTGCTTCTATTCGTGAAGAGGACTCTGGTGACAATGGAATGGAAGATGCGTTCAGGAATAAGGAAGCTAAGCAGCTGATGCTCCAGTTCGGAGAGATTCAGAACGCAGTCTATTCAAAGCTTGTAAAGAAGGTTGGTGATAGGCGTTATTGGGAGCAGTGGGCAGCTGATGTTGCCCAGATAGCTGAGCGTCATATAACACATATCAAGAAGCTGATATCTGTTGAAGGCAGTCAGGCACAGAAAGCCTTTGATAGGTATCTGAAAGGTCTTCGGAAGAATATTAATCCATCGGTTACGGAAGATGATGCTGTTGAGATGCTTGCTCAGCACTTCATAACACAGCCTGTATTCGAAGCATTGTTTGAAGGTTATTCATTTGTACAGAACAATGCGATGTCGAAGTCGATGCAGGGTATGGTGAAGATCCTCAATGAACAGACTCCGAAGGAAGACAATGAGAAGCTTGAACGATTCTATGAGTCCGTAAGGGAGCGAGCCAAGCATATTGATAATGCCGAGGCAAAGCAGAAAGTTATTGTTGAGCTTTATGATAAGTTCTTCAAGACAGCTTTTCCAAAGACTGTTGAGAAGCTTGGCATTGTCTATACTCCTGTCGAGGTAGTGGACTTTATCATCAATAGCGTTGAAGATGTGATGCAAAAGGAATTTGGACGATCGCTCTCTGATGAGAATGTACATATCCTTGATCCATTCACAGGAACAGGCACATTTATTGTCCGACTTCTCCAGAGTGGGATAATAAAGCCAGAGGACATGGCAAGGAAGTATAAGAATGAGCTTCATGCCTGTGAGATAGTCCTTCTTGCTTACTACATAGCTTCCATCAATATTGAGAATACCTATCATGATTTCATCGCAGAGCAGATCAGAAAGAAGAATCAGCCTGAAGAGAAAGAAATAGATGATTATGGCTATGAGGTTCAGAATGCTGCTTATGATGAGGCTTCTTATGAAGCTAAGGTAGCCTATGAGCCATTTGAAGGAATCTGTCTGACTGATACCTTCCAGATGGGAGAAGATAATAATGAGCTTCTTGAAGAGGTATTCCCTCAAAACTCAAAGAGAGTGAATAAACTCAAGAAGACGCCAATAACAGTTATTATCGGAAATCCTCCGTATTCAATAGGACAGAAATCTGTTTCTGATAATGCAGAAAATGAACATTATCTGAATCTAGAAAATCAGATTGAAAAGCAATATGTGAAGGAGTCAACAGCAAATTTGCATAAGGCTGTGTATGATTCATACATCAAAGCATTCCGATGGAGTACTGATAGGATTGGAGATAATAACGGAATAATCGGTTTTGTTTCCAATGCTGGCTGGCTTGATGGCAATGCAATGGATGGCATGAGGAAATGCTTTGAAAGAGAGTTCTCGAATATCCATGTATTCAGCCTGCGTGGTAATTGCAGAACTTCTGGTGAGCTTAGGAGAAAAGAAGGGGGTAATGTTTTTGGACTTGGCAGCAGAACACCAATTGCTATAACAATTCTTGTTAAAAGAAAGGGCTTTAATGGCAAAGCCAAAATAATGTACAAGGCTGTTGAGGATTATCTTACAAGAGAAGATAAGTTGAAGCTCTGTGCTGAATACCGTTCTGTTCTTGATAAGAAGTTCAAGACAACCCTATTGTCTCCTGATGAATATGGTGGATGGATTCGAAAGAAAAAGGAGAAATTTGAGATATTTATTCCACTGCAGCCAGAAAAGAAAGGAATAGGCAATAATTCTTTCTTTGATATGATTTCTTTAGGTATCAGTTCTAATCGAGATGCTTGGGTATATAATAGCTCAATCGAAGCCTTGACAAATAATATGCAGAAGACAATTGCATATTACAATGATTTATGCGAGTTGTGGTCATCTGAGCATAATGGAACATTCGATCATTTTATAGAAAATAAAAAGGATAGAACAAATATAGCTTGGACAGATACTTTGACTAGAGATGCAACAGCAGGAAGAAAATATGAATTTGATTCATCTTGTATCGTTTGTAGTTCATACCGTCCATTCTTTTATCAGAACTTTTATTATTCAAAGCAATGGAATCATAGACAGTATACGCAACAAAAAATATATCCATCTGCGATTAGAAAGAAAGATAATCTTGTAGTGTGCGTTAGTGGAATTGGAGGATCAAAGCCTTTCTGTAGCCATATTTCTGATTTCATCCCATCGTTAGATTACTTAGAAAAAACTCAGTGTTTTCCTTTATACTGGTATGAAGAAATCAAGCTTGATCAACATGACTTATTTTCAGGAGAAACTTCTCAGTATATAAAACATGACGGCATAACAGATTTTATCCTTAATCAGGCTCAGCAGAAATATGGACCGAGAGTAACTAAGGAAGACATATTCTACTATGTCTATGGCATACTTCATTCAAAGAGCTATATTGAGAAGTTTGCAGATGATCTCAAGATGCAGCTTCCTCGGCTTCCTCTTGTAACAGAACCCCAGAAGTTCTGGGATTTCAGCAAGGCAGGAAGAGAGCTTGCTGAACTTCATCTGAACTATGAAAAAGTTCCTGCATATCCAGATGCAATCATTGAAGGAGATAGAGGAAATTATACAGTTGTTCAGATGAAACATCCGAAGAAAGGACGAGAAGAACAGCTCGATACCATAATTTACAATAGCGATATTGTAGTCAGAAATATTCCTTTAAAAGCGTATGAGTTCGTGGTTAACGGAAAGAGTGCAATAGATTGGATTATTGAACGGTATGTGGATAAAACTGATTCTAAAACAGGTATCAGGAATAATGCTAATGATTGGGGAATAGAACATGGTAACCCGAGGTATATTCTCGATCTGCTGCTTAGTGTTATCAATGTCAGCTGCCAGACTGTTGATATTGTTAACAATCTTCCTGATGTTGATTGGGATAAGGAATAATGGAACAATTTATTTTTGTTGAAATTATATCCACTATAATAGCCATTACTGCTCTGATTATATCGATGATTCAATTACGGATGACTTTCAGAGCAGATGTTGTAATTCGTGTGCATTATTATTTTGATTGCACGATGCTGGAAATAGTTAATATTGGTACAATCGGGGCTTCGAATATCGTTGTGGAATTTTCTGAAAATGATGTTACAAAGATTGCTAAGCTTGTCAGAAATCCCGATATAAAGAAGCAGGTAGAATGTTTATCAAAATTGAAAGAACACAAACTTCAGTTGCTCCCACAAGAAATTAAACCTTATGTTCTTTATCTTTTAGAAGATAGGGAATCTTTTGGAAAAGCACCGATTCTATTACATGGTGTGGTACATTACAAATCATTTTTAGGCATAGCAAGGAAAAAGAATGTTATCATTGATGTAAGCGGTACAGGTAGTGCTATTTATGAGAAATGGCCTACCGATAAAGATGACGCAGAGGATACAAAATGAAAGTGTTACCCTATATGGGCGCATATCAATCATCAATACAGCTTGTTCAGTAATCACTTTGATAGCGTTGCTACTCAGGTGAGACGCACTGGAGGCTGGTGACGGCCAGCCTTCTTTAATCTAAGGGACTTAGAGGAGAAAGTCAAATGAGGAATATCGATTGGAAGCTTGTTCTTACAGCGCTAAATACGGTTATGTCCGCTGTGATAATGATCGCTGTGCTGGTGAAGTTCTGATAGGAGGCTGCTGGATGGAAGAGCAGGAGAAGAAGAGCTGGGGAGGCGCCAGGAAAGGCGCAGGAAGGCCGAAGGGCATCAGGAAGCCATATGAGCATATATGTGCTTCAGTTCCAGCTGAATATGTGGACAAGCTCAAGGCCTTAGCCGCAAGGGAAGGGCTGACGGTCGGGAAGCTTTTCCAGATAATGATTGATGAGAGGGCGTGATGAGCGCCCTCTATTTAATCAAGATCGAGGAAGCCCTGACCTTGTTCCTTCTCTATCTGCTCCTTCGTCTTCGGAGGATAGAATACCCCGATGATGGAAAAAGGCTGGCCAAAGCCCTTCATGTGGTCTTCTTTTCTTGTCCCGAGGAAGAAGTAAACATCATTCTTATCAATGAATGACATATATTTTGCGACGGTATCAGCCTTTGCCTTCTCGTGACTCCCGCCTTTCTGCCGTATCTTCCTATACAGCATGTAAGCTTCCCAGTCCAGCACTGATAATGCATGCACTTTGCCTGTAGAGTCCTGAAATCTGTATCTGAGGTTTATACGAGGAGGCTCGGCCTGAATGAAATCCCTATCATCGTCTGAGAAATTGAGATCGGGCTGGTAATTCATCAGTATTTCCTTCTGTTTTGATAGGTTTTCCTGTATGTCTTTTTCCCTGATATCGGAAGCAGTGCAGCCGATGATCCTTGTCGGCTTGAATACAGCCAAGGATGTCCTTATCGGTCTGCAGCCAGCCTCTTCCAGAAGCTTGTTGAAATCCGTATAGATCTTCTGCCCGTTATCAAGGCATATCTTCTTTCTTTCATCCCAGTTGCTGATCACATCTGAGATTATCTCAATCGAATCATGGTTGCATTTCCTTGATTCCGGCCTGATGTCGCCACTGGGTGGGAATGTGTCAAATCTTACCCATTGATATTTTCTATAGCTCTGGTTCTTTGATAATTTGCGGAGCGGAACAGGATATACTCTTATCCAGTTCCCGTTTCTGTCAAAGCCCGCTGTGCATGATGTCTCTATATAGCTCTTGGATGGAGTGGGTGCTGTTATCGCTGTTATGAATATATCCATCGGTACAGGATCGTTCATATATTTATCACTCCATGGTCAAGTGTTGTGTGCCTGCTGCAGAATGCCGCAAGCCTTGACCTGTGGCAATCCTGAGGATTCCTCTCATAGCAGAGGAATGCCACGCTGCTGCTAGCAAGCAGGTCTCCTATCTTATAAGCGAATGATACCTGCCATGGAAGCGTATGCTCTTCATACCAGTCGAAAAGCTCATTCCTTCTTCCTTCCGGTAGAAGCTCGTTTCTCTTTTCCGATTCGATGCCGACTTCAGGGCAGTGCATATACCTGATTCCGGCTTCATCCATTGCTCTGGCCAGATTCGATTTCGAGAATTCCCTCCTCATGCTGAAGGCGTTCTTCCTGACATCGACAAGAACCTTTATATTCCTGCACATGAGATTCCTTATTACATCGTCTATAGACCGGCCTTCATAGCCTATGGTGTATATCGTCCTGGGGTAGGCTTCAATCTTCCTCTTTATGTTCACAAGCCCTTGATAGAATGAATCCGTAAGATCCAGAGTGTTTATGATCTCGCTTCTGATGGCATAGAACGGCTTCAGTTCGTAGCTGATCTCAGCAAGCTCCTTTTCGGGAAGATTCCCGTATCTTCTGTATGTTTCTCTTATCTGACACTCCGTCGCATAATCGACAGCAAAGGAATCATGGGCAATGCCACTGGCTAATGAATACATGCCATCCGAACTGTCGAGGAATCCTGAAGACGCTAGTGCATGATAGTCATTGCTGAGGGTGAGAGAATAGCATCCTCTGATATTCGGGAAGAACTGATATGGTGCTTTCGATTGGTCATCAAGCGACTGCGTGTAAAGAAAGAGTGTCTTCTGTATCTGCATGGCGGATGCAGTACCAAGAAGCATGATGAAATTGAGTGCTACCTTTCTCCTGTTATACATACTCAAGCCCTGTATCAATTGTATATGAGCAACGCCCTGACGTATACGCTATATATAGTATTTCAAGTATGTTTTTCATACTGATATCAAGCAAAATTATCACTTGATTTTGAATAAACCATTGAATAAAAATCAAGAAAATGCTAATATATGGATGTAAGGAGGTGATGGCATGGATGAGAAAGAAAAAGACCGTTGGCTAAAGTACTATTGCGCTTTCCTAGCTACCTTAGACACGGTCATCACAATCCTCACATTCTTCTTGAAGTGAGTACAAATCGGAGGGAGCTGGAACTCCCTCCCCTATAGATTATCCCACAAGGGGAAAGGAGTCAAACATGAGCGATAGGAAACTGCTGATCTATATATCGATTGTCCTTACCGTGAATGTAATATTCTCAGTGCTCAATATCGTCAGATAAGCGCAGCGGGGGGGGGGGACGCGATCTCCTCGACCGAATAAATAAAAGCAGAAGGAGTTCAATATGAAAGATAAAATCGCAATCGCAACACTGGTTCTTCAGATAGTGAACTGCATTCTCCTGATTGCCGTCATCGCCAGATGAATGCGCAATGACCAAGGCAGGGAGGGTATTCATGGAAGAGAACGAAAAGAAAGGCTGGGGAGGGGCAAGGAAGGGTGCAGGAAGGCCAAAGGGCATCAAGAAGCCGTATGCACCGCTATGCTGCTCCCTGCCGGTTGAGTACGTGGGAAGGCTGAAGGCGATGGCTGAGAGGGAAGGGCTATCAATGAGCCGCATGATCCAGAAGATGATTGACGAGAGGGCGTGATGAGTGCCCTCTCGTGCTTAGTAAAGATGGGTTTAAAGAGGGAATCT
This sequence comes from uncultured Spirochaetaceae bacterium, assembly GCA_944388955.1. Classification (GTDB taxonomy): domain Bacteria; phylum Spirochaetota; class Spirochaetia; order Sphaerochaetales; family Sphaerochaetaceae; genus Ornithospirochaeta. The sequence goes on from CALXKJ010000001.1 coordinate 46,096, forward strand.
GAAGGTTAAAATCTTATTATTATTTCACTTGATGATGGAGTCCCCGCAAAACATATCATAATTGCTGTGATTGCTGGTAAGAAAGATGCTACCTGTGCTACTACAAGAAGTATGCTATTTCTCTTGGATGATTTTGCAAGAGAATTGAATTCTTTCAGGAATTCAGGAATATCCTTATTGTTGTCCTTATCTGTTTCAGCTTTGTGAAGTTCGTCGATTTCATGTTTTATTCTAACTTGTAAAGCTTTTAATTGTTTCCTGTCTGAAGCAAGTAAGGCAAAACATATTATTCCTGCTATTAATAGAGATATAACGATCAGAAAATTTATTTCATTGTTATTTGAAGAATAGACTTCTGACATAGCAAAGAACATGGAGAGGAATACAAGCATCTCGGCCTTGAGATTCTGCAAAGAGCTTCTGATTTCATTGCCGAAGGCTTTTATTTTTTTGTTATATGAGGCTCTTAGGTTCTGGCTTTCAAATGGATTCAGATATTGGCTTTCACATAGTCTAAAACTGCTTATGATTGTACCTATGGAATTCATGAATGCGATAATGCGTTCAAGAGGAGAAGCCGTTGTCGGTACATGATTGTTTATCTCCGATCTGAGCAATTGCTTTAGCCGTTCATCTTTTCCATTTGTTATTTCAAGAAATGTATCAAGACCACATCTTACATCGCAAAGGTCATTCCCTTTGAGCCCGTTGGTTGAATACTCAAGCAGTTTTGCTACACCTCCTATAATTATGCACGTGTTTCCTGATTTGTAATCTGCCAGATGTTTGAATGCATGAAGTAATTGATAGCAAGAATCAGCATTCTTTACAGAGTCAAAGTTATCTATAGCCTCCTGACTGGAATAGACTCTCCCTTCGATTATATACAAGCCGTTGCCTAATAGTGGTCTGTCTTCTCTTATCGATACAGCCATTCGATCAACGAGAGCCGAACTATTTCTAAATGAAATACAATTAAAAGGGTGCAAATCCAGTGCAAATGTGACATTCCTAGCATCATGGGGTATCTCAGAAATCTTATCGTAAACTGTACCATCAGCCTCTGGATTGCATTCATCCGGAAATAGATCCGGATACTCTGACATGAGAGTTTTGATTCTGTCACATGTTATCGTAATTGCGATTGAGCTTGTAGTATGTTGCTCCGCATTTGGTTCTGACAATGTTGACGAAAGGAGATTTTCCAGAATTCTTTTATGCTCATTCATTTTCCTGTCGTCTGAAATTTTCATATTCCCTCGCTATGGCACCTTCAGGATCCAATATGATAAGCCGTCCATCCTCATAAGTGACAGTACCATCATCAATCCTATCCTGGCTAGCTTCTATCTTTATTCCATTCTTATTATAAACTAACTTTTCCCAGCGTTTCATGGCCGTTTGATTTGGTTTGAAAGATGCAGAGATCAGTAGATTGTTTTCATCTGCAATTTTGTAAAATTCGGCTTGGTCATTGGGATTAGGAAACATTATATTGAGCAAATGCAATACAATGACTTCTTGCTTATTCTCATGCATATGAGAAGCTGCTTTGTCTCGTATATTTTCCCACTCGTTCTGGGTAAGGTTTAGCTTATCTTTTGCAAGTAGTTCTGCTGCTGTCATAAAATCAGATGTAGCTTTTGATGATCTGGATATTTTTTCACAGCCTATAAAACCTTCTCGATAATATTCTGACAGATCTTTTGTGCCACAGATAAAACTTATGTAGTTTGCAGGATCACCTTCTTTAGGATTTAACCATCTATCTAAGTCTATTATGGCTGCAAGTGTCATTTGTTTGAGATTCAGTGCCAAGGAAGTTTTGAGTTTGTGTCCTTCTACATAGCTGCTGAATTCCTGCCCTAGAAGAGTTATGCCAAACATTGGTTTGTTGTTTTGGTCAATGTAATCAAAGACAATCATATGATCGCCAGTAGAAAGTCTTGTCGTTTCAAGGCATCTTATGTATCTCTCAGCGATTTCAATTGACAGATTAAGAAAATCTTTGTCAGTCTTTTTCCCTGCTTCGTATTCGATAATCATATCCTTTATAGGTCGTATGTCATACCTATATTTACTCTCAAGTTCTTCTAAGAACGAAGCATAAGCAATCGAACGATTTATATCAGCTCTTGTTTTGCAGAAACCTTCAATAAAATTTGTAACACCTTCGGATGTCGGGTTATCCAGATCTTTTGCAAGATCTTTTTTCTTTACCTTTCCTTTGTTCTGTTCTTTTTCAATGAAATGAATGGCTATATGTTGAATCCTTGGTTCAACTTCATTGTTTTTATTCATATTTATCCTCCCACGGACTTTGTCCGTTAATTACTCCACATGTATCCAGAACACGACCTTGCCGAGAACCTGAAGCCCATCCTGATCCATAGGGTAGGTTTTGGCAGGGTATTTCGGATTGTCGCTGATTATCGTGATCTCCCTCTTCAGCCTGTCCATCGATAGCCTCTTGATATACACCTCATCGAGTATTGCCAGGGCATAGATCCCGTCCCCGTTCTCGAACTCCCTGACATAAGCGACCGGCTCACCGTCATGCAGCGTCGGCTCCATGCTGTCGCCCTTGGCGGTTGCGGCAATGAGCTTATCCCCGTCGAAGCGCCTTGCGATCTTCATCGGAACCGGAAGTAGCTCGCCCGTGAAGCTCTCATCGGAATCCCAGTCCCAGCCTCTTCCGGCAGAGAGTTTCATGTTGGTCATGGGAATGAGAAGGGTGGTCTGATTCTGATTCGTATAAGGTGATCTGAACGTAACGATTGAATCAGTTTGATGATCATTAAGATACATATCACCTTTTCCTGTGATTAGCCAGTTGAGATTGACACCTATTTGTTGTTGTAACTTTGTTTTTATTTCATCTGGAATAGAGCGCTTACTTAACTCATAATTGGCGTATGTTTGTTGTGAGATATCGAATCTTTTGCAGAATTTTGCCTGGGACTCTTTTGTATTAGCACGTATTAACTTCAATCTATCGTTAATATCCATACATAAATAACCTCAATATATTATTAATATTAAATAGTTGTTAACTTGATTATGAAGTTAACCTTTTAACTGCTTACAGCATAACTCAGTTAAACCAGGAGGTCAAAAGAATCATGGGTGAATTGAAGGCAATTGAGAAGAATGAGAAGAGCGAAGCCCTTACTATGCAAGCTTCATATAAGAACCTTGTTGAATACGGAAAGGTCCTCATTGGACGGATTGAGCGCAATCAGCTCGAGTTTGCGAGGCTCTGCTATAGGGCTAATCAGGAATCGGCGGTCAGGGGAAAAGAAATGACTTAGTTTTCGCTAACTTGTCCACTGGTGGACAAGTTGAGAATATCCATACTTTTCGGAGTTTCTGCTCAGATATCGATATTTCTAAGAGCTATGGATACAAAGTTATCGCCGCCTACAACGCCGCTGAGGACCGTCTCTACACGAAGGAAGAGATGAAGGTGCTCATATATGTGCTTCAGTTCCGGCTGAATATGTGGACAAGCTGAAAGCCATTGCCGCAAGAGAAGGGCTGACAGTCGGGAAGCTGCTTCAGATTATGATTGATGAAAGGGCTTGATTTGAAATTCATGTGCTATGTGAAATAGCTGAGAATTACAGAGTTTCATTGTTATTATTGTCAGAGATAGATATGAAAACCATAAGAGTCAGTGCTGCTGTTATCATAGATGGAAGCCGTATACTCGCCACCGAGCGCGGTTATGGGGAATATAAAGGTGGATGGGAATTCCCCGGAGGAAAGCGTGAAGAAGGGGAGAGCGGGGAAGATACAGTCATTCGCGAGATAAAGGAAGAGCTTGGTGCTGATATAGCTGTCGATAGATTTCTGTGTACTGTGGAGTATCAGTACGAGGCATTCCTTCTTATAATGGATTGCTATGTCTGTCATGTCGTGTCAGGAATGATAACAATTACAGAGCATATCGCAATGAAATGGCTTGATAGCAATACCATCGATAGCGTTGAGTGGCTTCCCGCGGATCTTGCTGTGCTCCCATATGTACGCAGTTTGTTTCATGATGCGAGATAGTCATATTTCTCTGCTTACTATTGCCATATGCAATGTACCATTGAGATTCTGGATATGGTAAAATCTTCATAATTGGAGGAAAACAATGACTGGAATGATGAAGACTGCTGTGATGGAAGCAATCGGTAAGATTAAAATAGAGGAAAGGCCTATCCCAAAGCCGAAGAGTGGAGAAGTCCTTGTCAAAATAGGTTATGTCGGGATATGCGGAAGCGATGTCCATTATTTTGAGACTGGCGCAATAGGTGATTTTATCGTCAAGCCACCATTTGTACTTGGTCATGAGGCAGCAGGAACGATAGTTGCTCTTGGCGAGGGCGTCACTGCCCTTAAAGTCGGTGATAGGGTTGCAATGGAGCCCGGGAAGACATGCGGTCATTGTGAGTTCTGCAGGACAGGAAAGTACAACCTTTGCCCGGATGTGGAGTTCTTTGCCACCCCGCCGTACGATGGAGTATTCCAGGAATATGTTGCGTATGATGCGTCTATGTGTTTCCTCCTTCCTGATAATGTCTCTCTTATGGAAGGCGCTCTCATCGAGCCTCTTGCGGTAGGTTTCCATGCTGCTAATCAGGGCGGTGCCCATATTGGACAGAAAGCCGTGGTCTTCGGCTCCGGGTGCATTGGTCTTATGTCGCTTCTAGCGCTGAAAGCTGAGGGTGTCACTGAAGTATATGTTGTGGACATGATAGAAAAGCGTCTCGAGAAAGCGCTTGCATTGGGGGCTTCCGCTGTAATCGACAGCAGCAAGGAAGATGCGGTAAAACGTATTGCGGAACTTGCCGGTGGATATGGTGTTGACCTTGCAATTGATACAGCTGGTGTTGATGCAACAGCGAATCAGGCGATAAGGATGGTTAAGCCAGGTGGCACGATTGTCATGGTTGGCTATAGCAAGAGCGGTAAAGTCAATCTTGATATGAGTGTCGCGCTCAACAAGGAGATTACTTTCCGTACTGTTTTCCGCTATAGGCATATCTATCCTATGGCTATCGCCGCTGTCGCTTCAGGACGAGTCAATCTCAAAGATGTTGTTACCAATAAATTCAGGCTCGATGAGATTCAGGAGGCTATGGAAAGAAGCGTGAGCGATAAAGTCAATATCGTCAAAGGTGTGATTGAAGTCGCGGGCGAGTGATGGGTGCTCGTTTTATTTCGTGAAAAATGACGTTATGCTGATTCACAAATGAGTGAATCTCTGCAATCATTGAGATGATATGCCAAGCATATCAGAAAGAGGTGAATGAATGTTAGTTGATACAAAAGCAAGAGTAGGTGTTTTCTCTATTGCGCTTGGGGCTTATCTCCCACAATTCCCGTCTCTTGTGCCTGAATTCAAAGCACAATACGAGGCTTTCAAGAAGACTCTGCCTGATACAGTGGAAATCATTGATGGTGGAATGGTTACTACAAAGGAGCAGTCCCAGGCTGCTGGCGACCTTTTCCGTGCCGCTGATGTCGATCTTGTTATCATGCAGCTTCTTACATATGCCACGTCATATAATATGCTTCCTGCGGTAAAGGATCTTGATGTTCCTGTTGTGCTTGTGAACCTACAGAAGCTCAAGGCCCTTGATTATGATCATACGGATATTGCTACATGGCTTGGTGAAGGATATGCGTGCGGTGCAGTAGGTGAGATGGCCGCAGATCTCAATAGATATGGCAAGAGACACGCAGTGATAACAGGTGTTGTCGAGGGTGGTGACCCAGAGGCCCAGAAGGAGATTGAGGACTGGTGCCGTGCAGCTCAGGTAAGGAGAAGATTCCGCGATACGAACATTGCACAGATCGGCAGACCGTATCCGGGAATGATGGATCTCTATATTGATGAGTCGAACCTCTACAGGAGAATGGGACTTTATACAAAGCAGTTTGACTGGGAGAAGATGTGGGCTATTGCAGATAATATAACTGATGAAGAGGCAATCCGCAGCAAGGCTCAGGATATTATCGATACATTCGATATCGAAGGCGGTGGCACTGTCGAGAAGGTCTGGGATATGGCTAAATATGTCGTCGCTTTCGAGAAATGGGTAAAAGATGAAAAGCTTGGTCTTATCGCATCTCATTATGATGGATTTGCCACAGGCAAGGCTGGTGTTCTTGATAGCATGCTTATTCCAGCATTCTCGATGCTTATCAAGCAGGGAACGGCATGTGCTGTCGAAGGGGATATGAAGGTCGCTATGGCTATGAGTATCCTCAAGACAATCTCAGGAACAGGCCAGCTCGCTGAAATGTACTCTATTGATTTCAATGATGATATCGCTATAATCGGACACAGCGGCTCCGGAGATGCAGATATTTCCAGCAAGAAGCCTACGATGAAGATTGTCAAGGTATTCCACGGAAAGACAGGAGGCGGGTATCTCACACAGTTCTATCCGCATCTTGGCCCTGTGACATATCTTGCTATCACGCAGGATGGAGACGGACACTTCAAGTTCATCGTGGCTGAGGGCGTGAATGAGGATGGAAAGATCCTCTCATTCGGTGACACGAATATGAGAACGCGCTTTACATGCGGTGCGAAGGAGTTCGTAACACGCTGGAGTGAAGCAGGTCCGACACATCATTTCGCGGCAGCTTCCGGAAGACATATCGACACGATTCTTAAAGTTGCTGAGATTCTCAATGTTCCTGTGGAAATCATTACAAGATAAGATCTGGTAAAACACAGCCGGTCATGCTCTGAAGCGTGGCCGGTTTTTGCTTGCCTTAGTCGTTGCAAAGTATCCAGCTTGTGGCTATTATCGCGTGGGGAATATAAGATGCTAGGCTTTGTAAAGAGAGAAATTGTTTTCGTGATTGCGTTTGCTGCCGCTCTTGTGACAGCTTTCTTCAATCCACCTTCCTCTTCATGGTTTGAGGCAATAGATTTCAGGACTCTCGGTATGCTTTTTGCCTTAATGGGTGTTTCCGAAGGCCTGAAAAGCTCAGGCTTTTTCGATGCGGCGGCAGGGCTCATGATGAAAAGAGCAGGTGGAACGCGTATGCTTTCCTTCTTTTTGGTGGCAATCATCTTCTTTTCATCAATGTTTTTCACTAATGATGTCTCCCTCCTGATGTTCGTGCCATTCACGATGATGCTTCTCGATAGGGAAAAAGCTGGGGAGAAGTATATCGCAGGAGTTGTTGTAATTGAGACGATAGCTGCAAATCTTGGCTCGATGACAACACCAGTAGGCAATCCGCAGAATCTCTATATCTGCTCTTATTTCAACGTTGATGCACCATCGTTTTTCAAGACAATACTGCCATACTCAGCACTTTCTCTTATTCTTATCGTGATGCTTCTCCGCATCTTCCTGTGGAAGGATTCCTCTATCAAGGAAGAGGAGCGCGAAATAAGGAGAATCGACAAGGAGAAGACACTTCTCTATCTTGCTTTTCTCGTTATAGCGATGCTTGCTGTATTCAGGATAATCGACTGGAAGATACTCGTTGCTCTTGAGATTGTCGTACTCTTTATATTTGACAGGAAGATCCTTTTACGTATCGATTACATACTGCTTCTCACATTCGTCGCTTTCTTCATCTTCAGTGAGAATCTCAGAAGCATAGATGCTGTCAGGAATTTCATCAAAGCACCAATGAAAGATTATCCTGTGCTGTCTTCTGCGCTTGTGTCACAGGTTATAAGCAACGTTCCCGCAGCTATATTGCTCTCTCCATTCGCCTCAGGCTTTGAGGGGGTACTTATCGGAACGGATATCGGAGGGCTGGGGACTCCGATTGCATCGCTTGCTTCCCTTATATCCCTTAAATTCTATCTCAGGAGATCCAGAGGGAAGAAAGGCTATTATATAGCATTATTCCTCCTCTTGAATTTCATCCTGCTGGGAGTTCTCTACGTTTTCTTTCTTCTCATTCAGTGAAGGAAGAGACGTACCCCTGTGAAGCACATTGTTATTCCCAGGCTGTCAGCTGTCCTGATAACATCCTCATCCCTCACTGATCCTCCAGGCTCGGCGATAAACCCCACGCCGGAGCGGTGTGCTCTGATGATATTGTCACCGAATGGGAAGAAAGCATCGGAAGAGAGGGCTATGCCATGAACATTTTTCAGAATTCGTTTTTTCTCTTCAGCTGACATAGGAGCAGGTTCCTCGGTGAAATATTCTTCCCAGTTGCCTATCACATCAATCTCAGGGTTATCTGAGAGGTACTGCTCGATAATGTTGTCTTTTTCATTCCGTGAGAGACCTTTCCTGAAAGGAAGGGAAAGAACTTTGTCTGTTTTCCTCAGATTCCATCTGTCAGCCTTGTCCCCGGCAAGTCTTGTGCAATGGATACGTGATTGCTGCCCTGCTCCGACACCGATAGTCTGTCCGTTGTATGCATAGCATACGGAATTCGAGAGTGTGTATTTGAGTGTCAGCATGGAGATAATCAGGTCGCGTTTCGCACTTTCTGGAATATATTTGCATTCAGTCACTATATTGCTGAACGTGCTCTTATCTGGAAGCCATGTATTGCGGCTCTCTTCAAGTGTCATGCCATATAGTGTGCGTTTCTCGGTGTCGGAAGGGATGTAGTCCTTATCAATGAGAATCACTGGGTAGCTTCCTTTTTTCTTCTTCGAAAGAATTTCCAGCGCTTCATCTGTGTATCCTGGCGCGATTATCCCATCAGAGACCTCTTTCGATATGATGGAGGCTGTCTGCTTGTCACATGTTTCAGATAGCGCGATGAAATCCCCGAATGATGACATTCTGTCAGCGCCTCGTGCTCTTATGTAGCTCACTGCAAGATCTGACAGCTCAGTGCTGGGGTTTATGAAATACATCTCTCTTTCCCTTTCATCGAGAGGAATGGAGATGGCGGCTCCTGTTGGAGAGACATGCTTGAATGAAGCGGCAGCAGGCAACCCAAGCACAGTCTTCATGTCTTTGACCAGGGCATATCCTGATAGAGCATCCATGAAATTTATATAACCGGGGCGCCCATTGAGTACTTGTACCGGCATTGCTCTCCCTGTGATTGAAATAGAGGCTTTATCCTGATAAGGGTTTAGCCCATACTTAAGGCTGATTGAATCATCCTGATTGCGATTGATTATAGCTTTCTCATCTCCGACGGAGACAAAGATAGATACTTTGTTATCTTTATCGAGTGCATTCCATATAGAAGCTGCAAGTGACTTCGCATCGCACTCTGCAGCGGTTGTTGATATGGGAGACAGGCTGAATGATGGAGGAGGATTCCCATCATCGTCATATGTATGTATGAGCACAATCCTTCCTCTTTCAGGTATGTATGACCATATTTTCCTTTCTGTTTCATCTGCATTCTTCCTTGCGATTGCAAGTGAAAAACTTCCGTCTTTTTCCATCACGCCCATGATACGCGGGGTGAATACCGGTCCATCCGGCTCATATGTGCATTGAGCCAATGCGTTTTCAAGTGACACGCTTTCTCTGATAATGCTTATATGACGTCCATTTGCGATGATGACTCTATCATCAGTGAATATTGCGGCATCATAGAGTGTCAGGGAGGCATCGCCGGTGTTTCCGTCTTTATATGGCTTCACGGAAAGGATTCCATCAGAGAGGTTGAAAACCCTGTTTCTGGAGCCTTCGCTTCTGCCCATGATTGCATACACACCCACAGGTTTGCCATCCTCGCTCATTCCCATCCCGATGATTCTTCCTGGATATTTCTTCTCTGAAAGGTAGTCAGTTGTTTTCATATATTGACTATAGCGCTTTGAAATCATGGAATGAATAGTCTGAAAGCCAGTAGCAAGAAAATGCCGCAATTAATATAATCTCGGCGAGAGATTGATATGACACTTGATAATTTAGCTATAGGTGAAAGCGCAAAGCTTATCACTGTATCCGGAGATGCCGCGCTCCGACGGCACTTCCTTGATATGGGTCTTACTCCCTCAACTGTAGTTACTCTTGTTAAAAGAGCTCCAATGGGGGATCCGATTGAAATCAATGTGAGAGGGTATGAGCTGACTCTGCGCAAAGAAGATGCAGCCAAGATAACATGCGAGAAGGCGGAGGCTCCAGAAAGCATGGGCAGAAAGAGCGCCCACCGCATGATCAATCATCCACAGTTCGGTGAAAGGCATACACAGCATCCTTCAGACAAGCCTCTTATTCCGGAATCGATTCCAATAACATTCGCGCTTGCCGGTAATCAGAACTGCGGGAAGACAACGCTCTTCAATCAGCTTACTGGCTCAAATCAGCATGTCGGGAATTTCCCTGGCGTCACAGTTGACAGCAAGGTAGGCAAGATACGCAATCATGATGACGCTTCCGTTGTTGATTTGCCTGGAATATATTCACTCTCCCCATATACAAGCGAGGAGATTGTTTCCCGTGATTACATCCTCAAATCAAAGCCGGATGGAATCATCAATATAGTGGATGCCACAAACATAGAGCGCAATCTCTATCTCACAATGCAGCTTATTGAGCTGGATGTACCTATCGTCATCGCACTCAACATGATGGATGAGGTACGTGAGAATGGCGGTACGATAGATGTCAATCAGCTGGAGGCATCGCTTGGTGTCGCGGTTGTCCCGATTTCCGCAAGTAAGAATGAAGGAGTGGAGGAGCTTATTGAGCATGCCATACATGTGGCACGCTTCAAGGAAGCACCCGGTCTCCGTGATTTCTGCCCCGCGGAAGGCAATCCATGTGATGTCGCAATTCATCGCTGTCTTCACGCGATAATGCATCTTATTGAGGACCATGCGAAAAGAGCAGGGCTTCCTCTCCGTTTCGCGGCCTCAAAGCTCATTGAAGGCGATAAGCCTATCCTTGATGCTCTTTCTCTGGATGATAATGAGAAGGAGACGCTGGAGCATATCCTCAAGCAGCTTGAGACGGAAAGCGGCACAGATAGGGATGCTGCTCTTGCAGATGCCCGCTTTCGCTTTATAGAAGGTGTCTGCGACGAGAGTGTCGTGAAACCTCATGAATCAAAGGAAAGAAAGAGATCTATCGAGATTGATAGGATTCTTACGGGCCAGTATACAGCTCTTCCTGCGTTCATCCTGATAATGGCCGCAATCTTCTATCTCACATTCGGGCCTGTAGGCTCTTTCCTCTCTGATATCCTTTCTCTTGGAATAGATAAAGTGACTATCGCAGTTGATAACATCCTCACGCTGTATGGTCTCAATCCTGTAGTCCATTCATTGATAATCGATGGAATCTTCACTGGCGTCGGAAGCGTGCTTTCATTCCTGCCTATCATCGTCGTGCTCTTCTTCTTCCTTTCTATACTCGAGGATAGCGGATATATGGCGCGTGTCTCTTTCGTCATGGATAAAATCCTGAGGAAGATAGGCCTTTCAGGAAGAAGCTTTGTGCCAATGCTCATCGGATTCGGCTGCTCTGTTCCAGCAATCATGGCCACAAGAACGCTCTCGTCAGAGCGGGACAGGAGAATGACTATCCTGCTTGTTCCATTCATGTCATGTTCTGCAAAGCTTCCGATATATGCTCTCTTCACTTATGTATTCTTTCCTGAGCATGGGGCGCTTGTCATGATTTCCCTTTATATCATAGGAATCGTGATGGGAATCATAATCTCGTTCATCCTCAAGCACACAGGATTCAAAGGCAATCCTGTTCCGTTTGTTCTGGAGCTGCCGAATTACCGTATGCCTTCGGCCCGCTCTGTTATGCAGCTTATCTGGGACAAGACAAAGGATTTCGTCACGAGAGCCTTCACGATAATCTTTGTCGCTACGATTATAATCTGGTTCCTGCAGAGCTTCGATATAAGGCTAAATCCCGTATCTGATTCGTCGGATAGCATTCTTGCGATCCTTGGCTCTGTTATCAGTCCGCTGTTCCGCCCGCTTGGCTTTGATGACTGGAGGATATCGACAGCGCTTATAACGGGTTTCACCGCAAAAGAGAGTGTCGTGAGCACTCTTACTGTGCTCCTTGGCGGAAGTGCAGAGGCGATAAGCTCATTCTTCACCCCGTTCTCCGCTTTTGTCTTCCTTGTCTTCACGCTGCTTTATACTCCTTGTGTCGCGGCAATAGCGACAGTGAGAAGGGAATTGGGAAGGCGATGGGCTGTAGGTGTCATTGTCTTCCAGTGTGTCATTGCATGGATTGCGGCTTTCGCTGTCCATTGCATTGGTATGCTTCTTATCTGAAAGAGCTGAATCATTGAGAAAAAACAAGAGCTGCCGGGAAAACCAGCAGCTCTTTGTGTATCTCTTCGGTATGAAGATTATTTCATTATCTTTCTGAAGAGTGCCTTGAAGTCATCGATTGTCGCATCCTTCGGGTTGCCCGGAGCGCAAGCGTCTGCTGCGGCGCTCTTTGCGAGGAAGTCGAGATCCTCTTCCTTGATAGCCTCAAGAGTTGCAGGAATGCCTACATCGTGAGAAAGGCTCTTTACTGCATCGATTGCAGCCTTGCGGTACTCACTCTGGGACATTGAGTCAACATTCTTAACGCCCATTGCCCTTGCAATCTCTCTGTACTTCTCACCAGTTGCTTCCTGGTTGAATTCCATAACAATCGGGAGCATCATCGCGCATGCGACACCGTGTGGTGTATCATAGACAGCACCGAGTGTGTGAGCCATTGAATGAGCGATGCCAAGACCGACATTTGAGAATCCCATTCCTGCTATGTACTGGCCAAGAGCCATATCCTCTTTGCCCTTCATATCACCAGCGACGGAGCTGCGGAGGCTTCTTGCTATGATTTCAATAGCCTTGAGATGGAACATGTCAGTCATCTCCCATGCAGCTTTTGTTGTGTATCCTTCGATAGCATGTGTGAGTGCATCCATACCTGTTGCTGCTGTAAGGCTTTTTGGCATTGTAGCCATCATGTCAGGATCGACAACTGCCACAACTGGCATATCATGCGGATCGACGCACACGAACTTTCTCTTTCTCTCAACATCTGTGATTACATAGTTGATAGTGACTTCAGCAGCTGTTCCCGCAGTTGTAGGTACAGCGATAATCGGTGTGCATGGCTTTGTTGTAGGTGCAACACCTTCAAGGCTCCTGACATCTTCGAATTCAGGGTTTGCGATGATGATTCCGATAGCCTTTGCTGTGTCCATAGAGCTGCCGCCGCCGATGGCTACGATACAGTCTGTTCCAGCTTCCTTGAAAGCCTTGACACCGTGCTGTACGTTCTCGATTGTCGGATTTGCCTTGATGTCTGAATAGACTGAATAAGCAATTGATGCTCCGTCAAGAACATCTGTTACCTTCTTTGTAACACCGAATTTGATAAGGTCTGGGTCTGAGCATACAAAAGCTTTCTTGAAACCGCGTGCTTTGATTTCATTTGCGATTTCATTTATAGCACCGCTTCCATGATAGGAAGTCTCATTTAGCATGATTCTATTTGCCATGGTTTTCCTCCAACGCTATGAATATATCGAAGAATGAGAGAAACGTGAACAGGCATTATAGACAATTATGGTGGGATTCTGGTATTCTTTTCTGCAAATGGAGGCTGAGATGGCAGATATCATAGCACGTTTATCTACGTATCTTGGTACCATTTCTATTTATTATTGTTTCAGATGCCGGTAATTGACCGGCTTTTTTTGTGAGGAGATGCAATGAACGTTTTCTTGTCGAGATCGTTAAATGTCATCGATGATTTCTCTATAAATGAGCGTCGATATTTCTTCGGGAAAGTGCAGGAGCTTAAGAATGCCATTATCTCCGGTGATGAATCAGGAATGGATAGATTCAGAATCAATGATCCGGATTTCGGTATTTATGAGGTTTTTCTAGAGGATAGCACAAGGACAAAGGAATCATTCAGGAATGCCGCTGAGTTCCACCATGTCAAGGTTTCAGAGCTTCTTTCATCCTCATCATCTATAAACAAAGGTGAGAGCTATGCCGACACATTCAACATGCTCTCTGGTTACCATAATTCGATTTTCATTGTCAGAAGCAGGGTGGAGGGGCTGACACGCTGGCTTTCCGAGGAGTGCGGGGAATATGCTGAGCGCAATGGGCTGCCATACAAGCCTGCATTTATTAACGCAGGTGATGGAAAGCACGAGCACCCGACGCAGGAGCTTCTGGATGAGTTCTCTTTCCTCGAGGATCTCAATATGGATTTCTCTTCGATACACATCGCTCTTGTCGGAGATCTCTATCATGGACGTACTGTCCATTCCAAGGCTGATGGACTGAGGGTTTTTGATCATGTCAAAGTAGATCTTATCGCGCCTCTGGAGCTGATGATGCCTGAAGCGTATATCGAGAAGATGAAAGAAAATGGCTTTGAGGTGAATATCTATCCATCTATCGAGGATTATCTTAAGAATGGCGATGTGGCAAAGCTCTGGTATTTCACCCGTCCGCAGCTGGAGAGAATGGGTGAGAGAATCCTCCAGAAGCAGGATATTCTCAGAGAAGCTATTACATTCCGCCGCGACTTCCTTCCTTATCTGAAAGAAGGCACGCGCTTCTATCATCCGCTTCCTCGCCACAAGGAGCATCCGACAATCCCGACATGGCTTGATAAGACTGAGCTCAATGGCTGGGAGAGACAGGCAATAAACGGCATGTATTGCAGAATCGTTCTCCTCTCGCTTATCGGCGGAAGAATCGGCGACGATTATGTACCGCTTCCGGGTGAGCATGATAATGACATGAAGACGGAGGAGTATATCATCCGCGTCGAGTCAACAGGTGAGAAGAAGGAGAAGAATTATTCTGAAGGTGTACGTCCTATAACCGATGGAATTGTGATTGACCATATCTGCAAAGGTGATGAGCCAGGTGAGATACGCAACCATATGCGTCTCATTTCCTCAGTCCTTGGGCTTGATGAAGGCAAAGGCGGCGAGTGGGTATCGAAAGGCTCAGATGGTAATTACAAAGGCATTATTTTCCGCCCCGGCTGCCGCCCATTCGAGAGAAAGGATCTTAAGAGACTTGCTGCTGTAGCGCCTCATTGCACGCTCAATATCATCAGAAATGGCAGGGTAGATGAGAAATACAGGATACATATGCCGCCTCGCATCTACAACTTCGATGATCTCTGCTGTCAGAACGATGCTTGTATTTCGCATCCGGTTAATGGTGAAGGTGTTCCTGCGGCATTCTATAGGACTCCTGATGGTCATTTTGCCTGTGCATATTGCGGTAGATTCCATTCCTTCAAGGAAATATGGAAAAAACGCCAGTGAATGCTAGAATGTTAAGAGGTAGATAATATGAAAAGACTAGAAGAGATTACTGAATACTACGGACCGCTTCTTGCAAAAGGAGCTTTTGAACTCGGAGCTATAAAGCTTTCACCAGCTCAGCCATTTACATGGGCTTCAGGCTACAGGATGCCTATCTACAATGATAACAGGATGTTCCTCGCGAAACCCAAGTATCGCGCGCTTATCAGAGACGCGTTTGCTGATATGATCGAAGCTATCAGCATCAAGCCTGATAATATCGCTGGAACAGCGACTGCGGGCATCCCGCACGCAACAAGCCTTGCTGATATGATTTACAAGCCGCTGTCTTATGTGCGCTCCTCATCAAAGGATCATGGTCTTGGTCATCAGATCGAGGGAATCGGTAAGGATGGCTACAATGGACAGAATGTTCTTCTTATCGAAGATCTGATTTCCACCGGTTCTTCCTCTCTCAAGGCTGTTGAGGCTATAAGGAATGCCGGCGGCGTGTGCAATGTGTGCCTCGCTATATTCACATATGGATTCAAGAGCGCAGAGGATGCTTTCAGTGCCCTTGATCCGGAATGCGTGTTCCATACAATCCTTTCCTATGACACGATGATCCGTACAGCATGCGAAACAGGCTATATCTCTTCCGATGATGCAGAGATTCTCCATCAGTGGAGAGAAGACCCGTTCGGCTGGGGCGAGAAGAGAGGTTTCCCAAGGGAGGTCAGAGGATGAGCTATATCGATACCTTGAGAAAGAGCGCGGCAGAGTGCGGGAATATCGTATGCATGGGACTTGATCCAGTTGTCTCAGTGCTTCCCGCGTCAGATAAAAGCCTTAGAGAGCGCTTGAGCTCATACTTCGGCACTATATTCTCAAAAATGAAGGAAGAGGGAATAAGTCCTGCCGCTTTCAAGCCGAATCTTGGCTATTATTCAGTTCTTGATAAGCCTCGTGAGGGTTTGTTCGAGGGCTCTCTTGCTCTCTCTGATATCCTCGCGCTTCTGGATGAGTATTTCCCATCGGTTCCTGTAATCCTCGACTCAAAGCGTGGTGACATCGCGCGCTCAAGCGGCAATTACGCCATGGAGGCTTTTGATTCATGGAATGCCGATGCAGTCACCGTCTCCCCATATATGGGTACAGATTCTGTAATGCCTTTCGCCTATGAGGATAAAGGCATGTATATTCTCAACAGAACATCGAATCCCGGGGCCGCGGATCTGCAGAACATACTTGTTGTCGATGCGGTTGATGAGAAAGAGCTTTACCCGCTTTATCTTGCTGTTGCTCAGAAAATCGCACGCTGGAATGAAGCGCATAGCGGTATCGGAGCTGTTGTGGGCGCAACAAGCATGAAAGAGCTTCATGATATCGCTTCTTATTATTCAGACAGGGATGTACCTCTTCTCATACCAGGCGTGGGCTCACAGGGTGGAAGCGCAACAGAAGTGATGGCTGTGCTTGGTGACGCTGGATACCCAAGAGAACTTGCTAGGATAAACTCATCATCCGGCCTGACACACCCATGGAAGAAGGGCTCAGCTCCAGATAATTGGCTTTCACTTGTCATCGATGCTCTGAAGAGCCTTGTAAAGGAGGCTGCTCTCTGATGGATGCCGCGTCTTTCCTGAGGGGTAATCATAAGAAGGGACGTATCATACTCTCCACGGTTTCCGGTGTCGGAAGCACGAAAGATGAGCTCATTAAGCTCTTTGACGAGAAGATTCCTTCTGTTGATATCATAACGACAAAGAGCTTCCAGACTGTGCCTAATCCAGGAAACAGGGAGCCTATTGTCTGTTCTCCGTCTCCTGGGGATTTCGGAAACTCTGTCGGGCTGAGGAATCCTGGGATGGAGAAGGCTTTGCCAGGGATAAAAGCTTTAAGGGAAGCTGGTCTGAGAGCGATTCTCAATGTCTCTCTTTCGGCATCTAATCCAGAGGATTTCATCACGCTTGTGAAAGCTTTCGATCCATATGCTGATATGCTTGAGCTCAATTTCTCATGTCCTCATGCGGCAGCTGGCTTCGGAGCTTCCATCGGTAGTGATAAAGACATAGCCGCATCATATGTGGAAGCTATCGTCAAAGCTTATCCGGAAAGGAAGGCACTTCTTATCGTGAAGCTCACACCGAATGTCCCTGATATAGCTGAAATAGCGAAGGCTGTCATTGAGAAAGGTGCTGATGGCATTGCTACTATCAACACAGTTGGACCGAAGCTTTATATCGAGCCGCATTCAGGAGCTCCTATACTCAACAATAAGCTTGGCGGCAAGGGCGGTGCATCCGGTGAATGGGTTAGGGATGAAGCTCTCTTATGTGTCAGGAAAATCAGAGAAGCTATCGGGGACTATCCGATAATCCTTGGAATGGGTGGTGTGACAAGACCGGCGGACGCGAAAGCCATGATTGAAGCAGGAGCGGACTCTGTAGGCATTGGCTCAGCTCTTGCAAGAGTCAATCCACAGCGTTGGGAGGAGTATTTCCATTCGATGAAGAGCGGGGATGATGTCTCTTCCCTTCTTGCTGATGACCTCCCTCTGCATTACACGCCACATGAGATCATCTCAATGGAGATGCATAAGGATGTCATGGTGATGACGCTCTCCGGGAATATGGATGCGAAGGCGGGTGAGTTTGTCTTCCTCTGGATTCCTGGAAAGGGAGAGAAGCCTTTCTCTGTCGCTGTAAATGATCCCCTCACATTCCTTATCAAGAAAAGAGGAGAGTTCACTTCAGCCTTGTTCGAGCTCAAAAACGGCGATACAGTTTACACAAGGGGTCTTTCTGGCAGTCCTATGGTATATAAGAAGACTGAAAGAGCTCTTCTTATCGGCGGAGGTACTGGCGCTGCTGTTCTTCCTCTTATCGGTGATATGCTCAGAAAAGATGGTACATTGATGGATATCAGGGTGGGAGTTGTAGAGAACGACACTGACAAAGAGCCTCTTGAGGATGTTCTATCGTCATATGGCAAGACGATGTTTATCGCCGATGACGGCAAGCCAGGGCGCGTGCTTGATACGATAAAACCAGAGGATGTAGCTGGTGACACATCATGTTATATCGTTGGACCTGGAAAGATGATGCATAAAGCCGCAGAGCTTCTTGAATCGCTTGGAGTGAGCGACGATTCGATTTATCTCTCAATGGAGAAGAACACGATGTGCGGTATCGGCATGTGCGGTGAATGTGTCTGTGGAGGTCACCTGCCATGCAAGGAAGGTACTTTCTTCACATGGAAGACACTCAAGGAGAATAAAGCGGAATTATGATCGATCCACATGTTCATCTCAGGGATTGGAATCAGAAAGATAAGGAGACGGTGATTCATGGAATGAGAGTCGCCGCCTCTCTTGGTTTTACGCATCTTTTCGATATGCCTAACACCGACCCGCAGTGCACGTCGCGCGATATTATCCTCGAGCGTTTAGCTCTGGGTGGGGAAGCTAGCGAAGAAACCGGCGTTTCGTATCATCTTTATGGCGGTCTTACCAATAACGATGAGCAGATTATAGAGATGGTAGACACGCATTCGGAGCTTTTCCCGCTTGTGATAGGTCTTAAGATGTTCCTTTCCCACAGCACCGGGAATATGGGGATAACAGATATTGAGATGCAGAAGCATGTGATGGGTGTTCTTGCTTCCAGACATTACAAAGGTGTTCTTGCCCTCCATGCGGAAAAAGA
This sequence comes from uncultured Spirochaetaceae bacterium, assembly GCA_944388955.1. Lineage (GTDB taxonomy): Bacteria > Spirochaetota > Spirochaetia > Sphaerochaetales > Sphaerochaetaceae > Ornithospirochaeta. The sequence continues at coordinate 65,010 of CALXKJ010000001.1, forward strand.
AAGCCTGATGAAGCCGGATATGTATATTCCCGGTCATTTTGAGACTCACTCAGATGCAAGACCAGGAATCTCTGAGATTGAGAGTGTCCACGATATCATAAATATAGCCGGAGATTGCGGTTTTGAAGGCACTCTCCACATAGCACATGTCTCTACACTCGGCACTATCGAGGAAGTGAAGAAAGCAAGGGCGTGTGGAATGCATATCACGATGGGGGCGACACCGCACCATTCTCTCCTTACTTCCAGCGATGCCAGGGTTCATGAGCGATACCTTAAGATGAATCCACCGCTCCGCACGGAAGAAGACAGAAGTGCTTTGTTCTCAGCTCTTCTTGATGGCACGATAGACTGGGTTGAATCAGATCATGCTCCGCATACGCTTCCTGATAAAGAGAAAGGGGCTTCCGGTATCCCGGCTCTTCCTGCGATGCTTCTTCTTATGTATCAGCTGAAAAAACATGGGGCTGACGAGATGCGGCTGAAAAGTCTTTTCGGAAACCGTGCTATTGAGGTATTCGGACTCGATAAGGAAGATACCATCATCCCGTCCAATCCTCTTGAGCTGTATATGAAGACAAAAGATGAATATGTGATTTCGCCATTTCCTGAAAGATTATCTGACTGATTCTGAGGTTTTCACTGGTCATCGTTTTGTGCTATCATCCTGCGAGAAGGAGAAAGTTATGGACGAAGGCAGTTCAGTACCGTTACCTGAAAAAACGAAAGAAACAACCATTGCCTTCGATTCCATTCTCTGAGATGCGGATCTGAAGGCTGGGGAGGCCGGATGATTACAAAAAGAAACGATCTTATCCAGGATCAGAAATATACATGGATTGATGTCAGGGAAATCGATAAGGATGATATCGCCATCCTTACTGATGAGTATATGATATCTGCAGAGCTCCTTGCGGATATCATGGATGCTGACGAGCAGAGCCGAATCGAGAAGGAGGATGACTATACTGTCATCATCTGCCGTCTGCCATCTGCTGAAGAGGACGATGACAAACCGCTTGAGAGAACATCCATACCGCTTGGTATGATTCTCTATCCAGATAAAATCATCACGATATGCCGTGGCGACAGCGTCGTGATTGATGATTTTGCCCGCCGTCGTTTCAGACAATGTCCTGTAGAGACCATGGAAGGCTTCGTGATTTCCATTCTCGGAAGAGCTGCTCTTGTCTATATACGTTTTCTTAAATACATAAACAGACAGAAAGACCTTGTTGAGGAACAGCTGCAGAAGTCTATCATGAACTATGAGCTGATACAGCTATTGCAGATTCAGAAGTCGCTTGTATATCTGACGACTGGACTTACGGATAATGAAGTGCTTCTCGAGAAATTGCAGAAAACACCGTATTTCCGACTTCATAATGACGAGGAGCTGGAATTCCTTGAGGATGCCATAACAGATAACAAACAGGCTATCGCGATGGCTAATATCTATTCAGATATCCTCACGGGCACGATGGATGCCTTCGCCTCTGTCATAGGAAACAACATGAATGTCATCATGAAGCGTCTCACCGTAATTTCACTTTCGCTTATGTTCCCGACATTCATAACAGGTTTCTTCGGCATGAATGTCTCGATTCCAGGAATGGATGGGGCCTTTGCCTGGCTTTTCTGTCTTGGCTTATGCATTGTGGTTGCGGCAATCGGCTCATTCATTATTTCCGACAGGAAGAACCGCTCCGTTATTACTGCAGGGCTTGGAGAGAAGCGCGGCAGGAAAAGACGCAGGGAGAAGCGTGAGCGTACTCCTTCCGAGATTAAATATCTCAGAAGGAAAAAACATACGCTTGAAAGTGAGGATTGATTATCTCACACGGAGTATAAAGCCTTTGAGGTACTCGCTCTCCGGAAACGCCAGAGGAATGGGATGATCCTCTCCCTGTGAGAGGACTTTGAGGATCTCCACATCCTTGTGAGCGTCAGCTGCGGCCCATGAAAGCACCTTCCTGAAATCTTCTCTTGTGAGTGCGCCAGAGCATGAGAATGTCGCGATGATTCCGCCTGATGCGATTTTCATCATCGCAATCCTATTGAGATCCTTGTATGCCTTCAAAGCGTTCTCAAGTCCGCTTTTTGTCTTCGCAAGCTTAGGAGGATCCAGAATCATCATCCCATATTTTCCCGTGTCGACAGTCCTGATGAACTCGAAGGCATTTGCTTCTGTTATCGTGACTTTGTCACGGCTCGATGGGGCTATGACGCCCTTGTCTTCATTGAGATGAATCTGGTAGAGAAGATGGCGCAGCGCTGATTCAGACGAGTCCACGGCATCTACTGAGATTGCTCCGGCCCTGAGCGCATGAAGCGTGAAACCGCCTGTATACGAAAAGAGGTCAAGAACCTTTTTCCCTGCGACATATTTCTCAATTGCATTTCTATTGTCTCTCTGATCGCAATAGAATCCAGACTTCTGTCCTCTTCCAGGCGCGGCCTCAAACCATATACCGCTTTCAATGAAGCGTGCATTCTCTCTTTCTTCTGATTCCTTCGTCTCTTTTCCGGCGCGGAAATGCCTTACGCGTTCGCTGATACCTTCAAGGGAAGCAAACTGTCTGTCAGTGACTGCCTCTATGATTGAAGGATGAAGCATCGCATCAAGCTCTGATGAGATGATTGGAAGATTATCATCGGCAAAGCGCGAGGAGACGATGATCCTTATCTCTTTGCCATATGCGTCCGCGGCAACGCCTGGAAGGTTATCGGCATCTCCATGAATCAGCCGGAATGCGGTGGTGTCAGGCAGGGAGAAGAAATCCTTTCTTCTTTTCACAGCCGCCCTTACGATTTTCCGAAGCAGCTCATCTCCAGCTTCATCCTTTTCATCCCATGAGAGAAGATGAAGCACAATATGGCTTTTGGAATCGTACCAGCCATAAGCGATGAATGAATCATCATAAGAGATTACGCGTGCCCAGCCTTTTGCAGCGGTATCAGAGACAGATTCGATAGCACCTGAGAAAACCCATGGATGATGGCGTCTTGCAGCCTTATCCTTTCCTTCATTGAGACGAATCGTAAGCATATGTGAATCGTACACTTCCCCTAGAAGGTGTGCAACAGCTAGAATGAAGCCATGAAAGCTGTATTCTTCGATCTTGATGGGACTATATTCGACACTCTGGATGATATAAAAGCGGCTATCAATTACGCCATACATGTCTATGATGGAGAAGAAGCTTCGAGGGAAGAGATAAGAAGCTATGTCGGCAGGGGACTGAGAAGGGCTCTTTCCCGCGCTGTAAGCGAAAAGCATCCGAAGGGTATCGAGGATGAAGAGGAGTTCTCACTTCTTTTCACTCTTATGATGAATTACTACCTTCATCATAGCACAGACTATACGAAAGCATACGAAGGTATTCCTGAGATGCTTGGAATGCTTAAAGCCAATGGGATAAAGCTTGGTATTGTCTCCAATAAGCGTGATGAGATTGTGCAATCCATTGTCTCAACGCTTCTTCCTGATACATTCGATTTCGTCTCTGGAGAGACTATGGGATTCCCTCTCAAACCTGATCCCTCTTTGCTTCTTGAAGGTCTCAGGAAGGTTTCATCATCACCAGCAGAAGCTATATACGTCGGGGACAGCGAAGTGGATGCTGAAACAGGGCGTCGGGCTGGTATCACAACGTATATCGTCTCCTATGGATTCCGCACTGATGAGGAATTGAGGAAGAACGGTGTGGAAAATCCTATTCATTGCGTTGAAACGCTTTCGGAAAAGCTGAAAATTGCTCTGAAGATATGATAGAATCAATGAAAAGAAGGAGGAAACAATGGAATTCACTGAGAAGATGAAGCAGGAGGTTCTTGCTTCTGCAAGAGAATATATTTCGTCTGAGACAGATGATGTTTTCCGCTCTGAAGTTGAAAATGCTGTAGGACTTGGAGACTGGGAAGGCCTTTATGATCGTTTCTATACATCACTCGCTTTCGGTACTGCCGGTATGCGCGGGGTTATCGGGGGAGGAACGAATAGAATCAACACATACATGGTAAGGAAGGTAACACAGGGGCTTGCGGATTACCTGAATGCGTCTGTTAAGAATCCATCAACGGTCATTGCTTATGATTCAAGACTCTTCTCAGATAAGTTCGCTCTTTCAGCGGCAAAGGTTCTCGCGGCAAATGGTGTCAGAGTCTACCTTTATGATACGCTGCACCCAGTGCCGATGCTCTCATTTGCTGTACGCTATCTCAAAGCTACATCAGGCATAGTCGTAACAGCATCTCATAACCCATCGAAATACAATGGCTATAAAGTCTACTGGTCAGATGGCGGTCAGGTCACTCCACCTCATGATATAGAGATCGCAAAAAAAGCTAATGCTGTTAAAAGCGAGGATATTAAGGATGGAGATGAGAATGAGCTCAGGGCTTCTGGCATTCTCTCATCTGTTCCCGCTTCTGTCGATGAAGCATATTACAGCATGGTACTCTCATCGCTTCGCCGTCCAGAGGTGATTAAAGACGCGAAGATCAAAGTCGCCTACACACCGCTTCACGGAACAGGTAATATCCCTGTACGTCATATGCTTTCAACTCTTGGGATTGATTGCTCTGTCGTAAGCGAGCAGGAGCTTCCTGACGGGAACTTCCCGACAGTCAAGCTTCCGAATCCAGAGAGCGCTGAAGCAATGCAGCGTGTCATAGCGCTTGCGAAGGATATCAAGGCAGATATCGTTATCGGTACGGATCCTGATGCTGACAGAATGGGTATTGCGATTCCGAAGAATCCAGAGAAGACTGATTACCTCCTTCTTACAGGCAATCAGATTGCGACGTTGCTTGTCGACTATCTCCTTACGACAGCACAGGAGAAAAAGAGAGAAGGTATTCCATTTGTCGCCAAGAGCCTTGTCACTACCGACATAGTCCGCAAGATTGCGGAGAATCATGGAGGCGAGTGCAAGGATGTCCTTACTGGATTCAAGTACATCGCAGAGGAGATTGAGAGAATCGAGGTTGGAAAGAACCCCGGACGTTATTTCCTCTTCGGCTGCGAGGAAAGCTATGGCTTCCTTACAGTTACGGAAGTCCACGATAAGGATGCTGTATCCTCTGCAGTGGCCGCGGTAGAGATGATGTGTTATTACGCCTCGAAGGGCATCACGCTTCAGGAGCGTCTTGACGATATCTATAAGACATATGGCTATTCGACAGAAGTCGTGTTCTCCAATGAGTATGACGGTGCTGAAGGCAAGGAGAAGATGAAAGCGATTATGGCCTCTATGCGCTCTCTCAAAGCAGGTGACACGCTTGTATCAAGGAAGATTTCTTCCGTTGAGGATCTTCTTGGCGAGAATACAGGTTTCCCGAAAGCAGATGTCATTATCATCCGCTTCGAATCTGGCGAGAAGCTTGTCGTACGTCCTTCTGGCACAGAGCCTAAGATCAAATACTATCTCTTCCTCACAGAGGGAAAGGATGGCAGGAAGGCTCTTGAGGAAAAGGTTGGGGCTATCAAAGCTGAATTCATGTCAGCCCTCTGATAGACTTTATTATTCATTTTGGGAGGTAGCAATACCTCCTTTTTTGTTGACAATTATTTACTGGGGGGGGGTAGCATTATCCTCGATGGAGGATAATATGAGGAAGATCTTAATTGTTGCGATCATGCTGTTTGCTGTGATGATTCCTGTTTTCGCTGAAGGTCAGATTGGTGTATCGCTTACACCGGAATGGTTCTGGCTTACAAGTATGGAAGGGCAGAAAGCTCCTGAAAGTACAGGTATGACACGCTTTATGCTTACTGCCGATGGCGCAAACTATTTTGGTTCGAACGGTGGATTCGGAGTGGAATATGGTCTTGGTATGATATTTCCAGTGAACAAGTGGAGTGGAAACGTAACTACAAAATCGACCGAAACAAGTGTTGGCTTCGTATTTAGAGCTGGTGTAGGTTATCGCCATGAGTTTTCTAATTTAATAGGGCTTGTGGCTGGTGTTGGGCTAAATGGCTTCTATCAGAAAGAGAATGTGGCCTCACCTGAAGGACAAGCTAGTGCTTCTGAATTTGATCTTGGCATGTATGGTAGAATTGCTGCCGATTTTACTTTCATTGATTGTGTACGTGTAAATGCAGGTATTGCATTAGGCGGCCCGATTTATAGTGTTGTGAAGGCGTCAGCCGCAGGCGAAAGCATGTCGATGAATATACATATGAGCGGGGTTTTCCTTGCGCCATTTGTCGGTGTTTCATATGTCTATTGATGATTGATGCTTATTTTGCATAGCAGCTAGGCATTGTGTCCTAGCTGTTTTTTCTTACAGATAATCCTGCTTAGAGCGTATATCTCTATATGAAGACTTTGGATTATGTTTCAGATAGAGGTATGCAGTGGGGTACATAGCAGTTCTGGCGGCAATGTATCTTGCATGGTTTTACCCGGATTTCTTCTCTCGACCGCTTATTGTTGTCCCCGCGTTTTCCCTTCTTGCCATGCTAGGGCTGAAGAGGAAGAAAGAGGGGTTTGCTGTAATGATTCTTCTCATGTTCATCGTAACGATGTCTGCTCTTGCAGAAGCCTGTCCGTCATTCGCTGTCGATGAAGGAAAAATCTCTGCGCTTTATGGCTCTGTCATTCAGGACTCATCGCAGAAGAAATACAGAAGCACTGGACTGAGACTTCTTGTGTACGCCGCTGCAGACAAGAAGGGGAATCTCTATTCTGCAAATGGAAGTGTTTATGTCATTGCTGGTCAGTGTGATGTTATCTATGGAGATGAAGTGAAATGCATCGGGCGTTTCTCCGGTCCTGTCTTCTATGCAGATTCATGCAATATTGTGGAAAGAGAGCTTGAGGCGGTTTTCAGGCAGAAAGCGATGTCGTGGATCAAGAACCGGCTGGACTCAGCAGGTGATGCCGGGGAACTTGGTATGAGGCTCCTTCTTGGATATGGCTACGATGGGGACTTTGGGCTGTCGGAGAATGCTAGGAAGGCAGGGCTTGCGCATGTTCTCGCCTTGTCTGGAATGCATCTCTCTATTATTGCATCGGTTATCACAAAGCCGCTTTCTATCGTGTTTGGGAAGAAAAGGGCAGGCCGCATTGTAAACATCGTGCTCCTCTTCTTCTCGTATCTTTCAGGTTGGCGACCTTCGCTTATGAGAGCATTCATTTTCCGCATGCTTCTCTCAAGACATATCGATATGGAGGAGGCATTCATGCTTTCATACATACTCCTCTTCATGCTCTTCCCGTATGCTGTGATAGATCTTGGGGCTGTTTATAGCTTCATTTCGCTTTCCGGTATATTCATTCTTTCAGATAAACTCGATGAGAACATAAGGAGCATCCTTCCCATTCCATATTCTCTTTCCGTGTCATGTGCAGCTTCAGCATCTGCTATTGCAGCTACTGTGCCGCTTACATTCATGGTCTTCTCTGGTTATCAGATAGGGGCTATCGTCACATCATTCCCATTTTCTTTTCTTATCTCGCTATATATGGGTGTTACGCTTATCGTGCTTTTCATTCCATGTCTTTCGCCAATTCTTCAGCTTCTATATGGCATTATGGAGAAAGCTTTCAGCCTGTCGGCATCATTTCCGGAGGCTTTTGCTATCACTCCATATATTTATCTCGTAATAACTATCATGACTGTCATGATTACAGGTTCTCTTATCCGCTGGGCAGTGGATAGAAAAACAAGGAAATAAGATGCTACCATCTTACTATGTGGAATCTGAATTACAGCAGTATCTCCGAGATTTCCGGTGTTCTTGAGAAGCATGGACTCGCGATGACAAAGAAGTTCGGACAGAATTTTCTGATGTCACAGCAGGCGAGGGAGAGAATCGTATCTCTTCTTGATGTGAAAGCTGGTGATGAAGTCTGGGAAATCGGTCCCGGCCTTGGCGCTATAACACACCTGATTCTCAAGGCGGGCTGTAGAATGAAGGCTTTTGAAATCGATCATGGATTTGCAGCAATTCTCAGAGATGAGGCTTTTTCAGATGAGGATAACTTCACACTGCTCGAAGGCGATGCACTCGAAACTCTTTTCGAGATGCCCTTAACGGCCTCAAGGATTGCAGGGAATCTTCCATATAATGTCGGCTCTGTCATGATAGCCCGTCTTATTGAAAGAAACTATCTTCCATCGTTGATGGTCTTTACGCTGCAGAAGGAAGTTGCAGAAAGGATGAGCGCTCTTCCAGGCGATGATGGCTATTCATCTTTTTCAGTCCTCACTCAGCTCGATTACGATAACTCAATAGCTTTCACGATACCTCGCTCTTCGTTTTATCCTATTCCAAATGTGGACAGTGCTGTTGTTGTGATGAAACGGAAAAAGGAAAGCCTCGTCAACGAGAATGAAAGACAGTCTTTCATGCAGATGATAAGAGCACTTTTTGCTCAGAGAAGGAAGACAATAAGGAATAATCTTCTCTCTTCTCCGCTCTTCTCATCGAGAGGAAAGGAGTATATCGAGAATGCATTTTCCTCTGTTTCCCTTACCGGGGGAGAGAGAGCGGAGTCGCTCTCCTTTGCCCAGCTTGTTGCTTTGTCGAGGGCACTTCAGTCTTGAAAGAAATTGCCTCAGGTTTCCCCGAGGCAATCCATATGAGGATATGGTTTTATCAGTTGAGGGCGCCAGCCTGTGCAAGTGTGATTGCTGATGTGACGACGATATCATCAACAGAGCAGCCTCTCGAAAGATCTGATACAGGCTTTGCGAATCCCTGAAGGATAGGACCATAAGCTTCTGCTCCTGCAAGACGCTGAACAAGCTTATAGCCGATGTTTCCAGCCTGAAGGTCTGGGAAGATGAGTGTGTTTGCATGTCCCGCGACTGTAGAGCCTTTTGCCTTGAGTGCCGCAACTTCCGGAACGATGGCTGCATCGAGCTGAAGTTCTCCGTCAATCTGAAGATCTGGGCACTTCTCCTTTACCATAGCAAGAGCTGATGTCACTTTATCGATGAGCTCGCCCTTTGCAGAACCTTTTGTCGAATAAGAAAGAAGTGCGACTTTCGGCTCTGTCCCAAGGAATGTGCGACATGATGATGCTGATTCTTCTGCAATCTCAGCAAGCTGTTCCGCTGTCGGGTTGGGAATCGTTGCACAGTCCGCGAAGATGAACTCGCCATTGAAGCCATACTCCTTCTTGTCTGTTGCCATGACAAAGCATGATGACGCGCTCTTGATTCCTGGCTTGCATTTGATAATCGTGAAAGCTGCGCGAAGAACGTTGGCTGTTGTTGACTCTGCACCTGCAACCATCGCATCTGCGTATCCGAGATGAACCATCATAGCACCCCATCTCAGCTCATCGACGATGTCAATCGCTGCCTGCTCAGGTGTCATACCCTTGTGCTTTCTCATTTCATAGTATTCATTGGCGAATTCAGCTTTCTTGTCTGAGGAAGCTGGATCACTGATAAGAATACCATCAAGCGAAACTCCGAGAGACGCGGCGTTCTCCCTTACTTTCTTCTCGTCGCCTACAAGTGTGACAGAAGCGGCAAGACCCTCGTCTGCAATCTTCCTAGCGGCTTTTACTGTTCTAGGCTCGAGACCTTCTGCGAGCACGAGATTCTTATGAGCTGCTTTAGCAAGCCCTTTCATTTTCTCAGCAAATGTCATAGTCAATCTCCTTGGATTTCTCCATATCTGAATATATCGCCAAATGGAAGTATTTCAAAGAGCAAACAAAGAGGATAATCATAATTCATGATTACTTGTCACGGCTTTTTCAGCCATTGTATTATCAGCAGAGTATGGAAGCAGCAGTATATGGTCTTGGCAGATTCGGCTCATTCTGGGCTGAATGCCTTAGAAATGCGGGATTGGATGTAAAAGCATATTCCAGGTCGGAGCATCTTCTTCCCGAAGGAGTCTCCAGATGTACGGAAGATGAAGCGCTGAATGCCGATCTTCTCTTTTTTGCTGTCTCTATTTCCGCATTCGAAGACGTGCTGAAGCGTATCGGCAGGAAAATAGGGCAGAATACCATTGTCATGGACACATGTTCTGTGAAGATATATCCCGCAAAGTGGATGAAGGAGAATATTCCTGAAGACAGATATAAGATCGCACTTCATCCAATGTTCGGCCCTGATTCAGGAAGGAATGGCATAAAAGGACTTCCGATTGTGATGTGCCCCATATCTCAGCAAGACGATGAAAGATACAGGAAGATAAGGAATCTCTTCATTTCAATGGATCTTGATGTTCTTGAGATGAGCGCTGAGAAACATGATGAGGAGGCTGCGTATTCGCAGGGCGTTACGCACTTTGTCGGGCGCACACTGCGGCAGATGGGCATGAAACCGACTCCGATAGCCACTCAGGGCTATAAAAGCCTGATGACAATCGTCGACCAGACATGCAATGACCCACTGCAGCTTTTCTATGATTTGCAGCGCTATAATCCATACGCTAAAGAGATGAGGCTATCGCTGCAGGTCGCGATAGAGAAAGTCCTCAACGCTCTCAGGAGGGAAGAAGGGTGAATGTTTATATCTACACCCTGGGCTGCCGCCTGAACCAAGCGGAAAGCGAAGCTATCGCAGATAGTTTTGCCAGACAGGGTTTCACTCTTTCATCTTCCAGCGACGCGGATCTTGTCATCGTCAATTCATGCACTGTAACTACAAAAGCAGAGCAGAAGGCAAGGAGGATGATAAGGCTCTTTGCAAAGCATGCTGAAGTTATTGTCACAGGATGCTATGCCGAGCTTGATCCAGATGAGGTCAGAGCTCTTTCAGGGCGTGTCACTGTATTCTCCCTTAAGGAGAAGGCATCGTTATTGTCACTTGCTTCGCATCTGGAGAGGTTGCTGGCTGAAGGCTATGAGCTTCACGATGCGATAAAGGCTTTCACGTATAGAGCAACCGATCCATTCGCGTTTGATGCATCTTCATTCCAGTATCATTCACGGGCTTATCTTAAGATACAGGATGGCTGTGATAACCATTGCGGATATTGCCGTACAACCATAGCAAGAGGAGCATCCGTATCCCTTGATTCCGAAGAGGTCCTGAAAAGAGCGCTGAAACTCGAGGAGGAAGGATTTCATGAGATAATGCTCACAGGCGTCAATCTCACAATGTACGATCATGAAGGAGAAGGACTGGGTGGTTTATGCGAAAAGCTTCTTTCCCACCTTGGAAATGGCATGAGGCTCCGGCTTTCCTCTATGGAGCCTGATCACGTTGATGACCGTCTTCTTGATACGCTCGAAGATGAGAGAATGCAGCCGCATTTCCATATTCCGATACAGTCTGCTTCTGACAAAGTCCTTAGGCTGGCTTCAAGGCGCTATTCCATCTCCCATGTCGATTACATCATCTCCAGGATGAGAAAGGCTAAGGATGACCCGTTTATAGCATGCGATGTCATAGCAGGCCTTCCAGGGGAAGGGGATGATGAGTTCAGGGAGACTTATGATTTCCTATCCTCCCATGACTTTGCGGCAATGCATGTCTTTCCCTATTCTCCCCGTCCCGGCACTGCTCTTTATGGCGCGAAGGACAAGCCTGAAGAGAGAGTGCGCGATGAGAGGGCTGAGCTTCTGCGCTCTCTTTCCCAGGTTAAGAGCAGGGAGTATCTTTCACGGCAGATGGGCAAAAGGCTAGAGGTGCTTGCAGAGCGAGGAGCAGAAGGCACTACAGGCAACTATCTCAAGGCAAGAATAATCCTTCCTGAAGGAAGGATACCGATAAGCCGGATGCTTTATAAAGGCATTGTGACTTCTATTGAGCCATTGGAAATCACAGTGGAGGTTTAGGATTTCTTCGGTCGTACGTGGATGTCAGGGCGAGCCATCGATACGACAGAAGAAGGCGGTATGCTGTCCTTTATCCATGCGTTTGAGGCTATGACTGTGTCATGCCCGATTGTTATATCGCCGAGAATGGTTGCATTCGCATAGATCGTCACATTGTCTTCAATAGTAGGATGACGCTTTATTCCAGCCTTGCCGTGCTTCTCGACAGATAGCGCTCCTAGTGTGACGCCCTGATAAAGCTTCACGTTATTGCCTATAACCGTTGTCTCTCCGATTACAACGCCGGTTCCGTGGTCAATGAAGAAACTCTCCCCGATGGAAGCTCCGGGATGAATGTCGATACCTGTTCTTGAATGTATCATCTCATTCATCATCCTTGGAACAAGAGGAACGCCATGCGTGAATAGAAAATGAGCTGTACGATGCATGACCAGCGCTCTGAAGCCCGGGTAGCACAGTATAATCTCATGCACGCCCTTTGAAGCAGGATCCCCGTCAAAACCAGCTTCTGCATCTTTTTTCAGCAGCTTGCGTATGTCCGGAAGAGCAGAGGCGAGTGAATCAACATCGCTTTCGGCCTCTTTCTCACATTCCTCGATAGGGATTTCGGGATGCTCATAGTGACGGGCAAGGGAAATCGCGTCATATAAAAGCCTTGTGGCTTTCTCAAGGCTGTTTTCGACAGTGCTTCTTAGAGATCTCGCATCCTCTGCCACCTGGTTTCCCGGGAAGAAGAGCGTCATCAGCATCTCCTCGAGCTTTTCCATATCGCTCATCTTCGGAAGACGTGAGGAATTCTGGCCGAAAGACGCTCTATGCGTGCGTGAAAAAGAATCAAGGAATGAATCAACGAATCTTTCTGCTATATACATAGTGCGATTATGCTTCTTCTTCTCGGCATCTTGCAAGCTATGATAGAATCCTCATATGACGATAAAGGAAAGGATAATCAGAAGCCTGCAGAAAGGAGAGCATCCTACAGCCTCATCGCTTCACCTGCCTCTTGAGCAGTATGTGAAGATTGTCAGTGAAATGAAGGAGGAAGGGCTTATTGAGGGTGTATATATCTCATTCTGCGACAGCAGTGCTGGTGGCAGTCTTCTTGATGAAGCTTATCTTACAGAGAAAGGGCAAAGGCTCGTTCCGGAAAGGAAAGGGCTTTGGAATCTCTTCGGAAAGAGATAGCATGACACTCTTTACCATATCATTCATAATGAGCTTATGAATGTTAAGGATGAGCTGTTGTCGATTCTGCTTGATTCTGGGCAGAGCCTATCTGGATCGGAACTCGCGGAAAGAATCGGATGCTCGAGAATGGCAATATCCAAAGCCGCTGAGAAACTAGCTGAGGAAGGATATAGAATCGATGTCTCGAGGACATCAGGGTATAGCCTGCAGAGAACAGATGTGCTGTCAGAGTCTGTCCTCAGCCATGATTTTTCCATCCCTGTGTATTTCAAGGAAGTGTCGTCAAGCACTATGAGCGATGCCAAAGAGCTTATTGCGCGTGGAGTATCCGTCCCGTTTGCCGTTGTCGCAGCAAGGCAGGAAGGCGGAAGAGGACGCCTTGGACGCTCATTCTTCTCACCTGAAGGCGGTGTTTATCTTTCTGTTGTCATCTCGGGAAAGGATGTACAGTCTCCTGATATGATCACAACGGCCTCATCTCTTGCCGTGTCTCGCGCGATTGAAGCGCTTACAGAGGCAACGTGCTCAATAAAGTGGGTCAATGATATCTACATAAATGGGCGTAAGGCTGTGGGGATACTGACAGAAGGCATCGTCAATATGGAGGAAGGCGGACTCGATAAAGCTATCATCGGTATAGGTGTCAATCTCCGTGGGAAGTATGAATCCTTGCCTGATGATATAAAGGAGAAGGCTGGATATATCTATTCCGATGGAGAAGGAAAAGTCACACGCTCCGAGCTGGCCTCCCGGATCAGTGAAGAAGTCATGAAGGCTTTAAACGAGGACTTCATAGATGAATATAGAAAACGCTGTTTTATCCTTGGACAGAAAGTCGGTGTAGTCAGAAACGGCATGGAGGAGGAAGCTCTCGCTCTTGACGTGGATGACAAGGCTCATCTTGTGGTAAGGTACAATGATGGAAGAACGGAGACCCTCTCGTCGGGAGAGGTGACTCTGAAAATAAACAGGAGTTGATATGCTTGCTGAACTCAGGAATGAATGGAAGAGAATCATAACGGAAGAACTCAGATCTTATATCGGCGTGGATGAAATCCCGGAGATTGCTGTCGGTCAGCCTCCCAAGAGTGATATGGGGGATATTGCTTTCCCTATGTTCCCTTTTGCGAAAAGCGCACATAAGTCCCCGAATCAGATTGCCTCTGATATAAAGACAAGGCTTGAGGGCAAAGAGCATCCTTCTGGCGAGATGATAACAGCCGGTCCATATCTCAATATCCGCTTTGATATCCCATCGCTTGCTGGTGGCATACTCAGCGCTGCTGTGAATGCTGGTGACTGTTATGGACATTCAGCATGCAATAATGGCCGCCGTGTCATGGTTGAGTTCTCCTGTCCGAACACGAATAAGCCGCTTCATCTTGGACATATGCGCAATGACTCTCTTGGTCAATCAGTATCAGAGCTTCTGAAAGCGACGGGAGCTGATGTCATGAAAGTGAATCTTATCAACAACCGTGGTGTCCATATATGCAAGTCGATGCTTGCGTATAAGATGTTCGGCAATGGCGAGACTCCTGAATCCACCGGAGAGAAAGGGGATCACTTCGTAGGCCGCTATTATGTCCGTTTCGCCCAGTGGGAGAAGGATGCGGAGAATGCGAAGAAGGAGAATCCGGATATCGTCAATGATCCGTCATTCATTGATCCTGATACCGAGGCGCAGAAGATGCTCAAGGCCTGGGAGGATGGTGATAGCGATGTGAGAGCGCTCTGGGCGAAGATGAACAAGTGGACTCTTGACGGCCTTGATGAGAGCTATAGGAATATGGGCATTTCCTTCGATAAGCTCTATTACGAAAGCGATACATACAAGCTCGGGCGGAGCGAGGTCATGAAAGGATTGGAGATGGGAGTATTCAGGAAGGAGGAAGATGGCTCTGTTCAGGTCGATCTTTCGCCGATAGGCCTGGATAAAAAGGTACTTCTACGCCGCGATGGCACTACGCTTTACATGACTCAGGATCTCGGCACAGCTGTCAAAAGACATGAAGACTGGCCGTTTGATTCGCTGATTTATGTTGTCGCGTCAGAGCAGAATTATCATTTCCGTGTCCTTTTCTATGTTCTCTCGCTTCTGGGTTACAAATGGGCTGATGAGCTTCATCATCTTTCATATGGAATGGTCAACCTTCCTGATGGCAAGATGAAGAGCAGGGAAGGTACAGTCGTTGATGCCGATGATCTTCTTTCTGAGCTCACGAGACTCGCGAGAAATGAGATTGTCGAGAAGAACAGGGAAGATGCAGTTGGTGATGTCGATGATACGGCGAGGAAGATTGCGCTTGGAGCGCTTAATTACTATCTCCTTGAAGTACAGCCTCAGCACGATATGGTTTTCAATCCTAAGGAATCGATTGCTTTCAGCGGCAATACAGGACCTTATCTGCAGTATACATGCGCACGTATTTCATCTATTCTCCGCAAAAGCAGTGAGTATGATTACTCTGGAGCAGTTGCGGATTGCACGCTGCTCACGCTCGAGGATGAGAAGATACTCATAAAGGCTATTGAGTCATTCCCTGAGATTGTGGAAAAAGCCGCTGCGGCCTATGACCCCTCGATAATCTGCGCTTTCCTTTATGAGGCCGCTAAGACATTCAGTCATTATTATCATGACAATCAGATTCTCAAGGCAGAGACAAAGGAGCTTTCGCTTGCCCGTCTTTGCCTCATAAACGCTCTTCGCACAGTCATGAAGAATGGCTTTGCCCTTATCGGTGTGCCGTATCTTGAATCAATGTGAGCTGATTTTCTCAAGAAATGCGGCAAATGATGATGCATCCTCCGCGCATGATGCATCATCGCCGCTGAGGATTTTCTCCAGATGCTGAAGCAGCAATGATGAGAAAAGCGAGGAGAGAAATCTGTCGCTGTAGCCAAGTGCGGACATGATTACATCAATCTGGCTTTCAATCATCAGCTCCAGCGCCCTCGCTTCCTCTTCGGCCCGTTCATCTGTGTATTTCAGAGAGAATACAGCCCTGAGATAGGGAAGCGTATCATCTGATGTGAATATGCCGCTCCATCTTTCCGCGGCGTTTTTAAGTACTTCTTCCGCGCTCCCTTCAAGCTCGAGACGAAAGCCTTTATGCATAAGGCTTCTGTGACCAGAAGAAAATACATCTTCAAGTATTTCATCCTTTGAACTGTACCAATGATAGAGAGATGCCTTGTTGATGCCCAAAGCATCTGCAAGGCTTTGCATTGTCAGTTTGTCGAGACCAGAGAAAGCGATAATGACAGTTGCCTGGAAGATAATTGCTTCCTTATCCTTGATTTTAGCCATACCCAGATAATAAACTAACAAACGTTTGGATGAAAATACTCTTTCTTTCCTCTTTGATTGAAAAATATGAATTATGATGTTGCATTAAAATCTGATTCGGAGTAGAAAGCTGGAAGACTAAAAGATAAAGGACAGAACATGTACGCACTAGTTGAAATCCTTGGCAAGCAGTATAAGGCTGAAGAAGGCAAAGAGCTGGTTGTCGATAAGCTCTCTATGGAAGAAGGCTCTTCCTATGAGATTGAGAAGGTTCTGGCTGTTGTTGATGGTGATTCCGCTAAGTTTGGCACACCTTATGTAGAGGGTGCTAAGGTTACAGCAACTGTTGGCAGCGAGTTCAGAGGTGAGAAGGTAAAGGTCTACAAGTTCCACAGACGCAAGGGTTATAGAAGAACTCAGGGACACAGAGAGACCTACACAACAATCAAGGTCGAGAAGATCGTAGGCTGAGGAGGGGAGAGAAATGGCACATAAGAAAGGTGGCGGTTCATCCCGCAATGGACGTGATTCCAATGCACAGCGCCTTGGCGTTAAGAGATTCGGTGGTCAGCTCGTGAAAGCTGGTGAAGTTATCGTTCGCCAGAGAGGAACAAAGATTCATCCGGGTGCTAACTGCGGATGCGGTAAGGATTACACCCTTTTCGCACTTGTAGAAGGCACTGTTAAGTTCCACGAGAGAAAGAACCGCAAATATTGCTCAATCGTAGCTGCAGAGGCAAAGGCTGAGTAATGTTCGGTTTTTCCGACGAGACATATATTGATGTTGCTTCCGGCAATGGGGGACACGGCTGTGTTTCCTTCCGCCGGGAGAAATTCGTCCCTAAAGGTGGTCCAGACGGTGGTGACGGTGGACGCGGCGGGGACGTTGTCTTTGTCGTAAGGGACAACCTCAGAACACTCGGCCATCTGAAGCTCCAGAGATCATTCAAGGCTGAGAATGGACGTCCTGGGCAAGGTGCACGCTGTGCAGGCAGAAACGGACAGGATGTTGAAATCCCTGTGCCTCCTGGTACTGTAATCAGAAATGCCGAGACCGGAGAACTTATAAAGGATCTCACTGGTCTTGATAGATACGTCTTCCTGGAAGGCGGCAAAGGCGGACTTGGCAACTGGCACTTCAGAAGCGCTGTGCGCCAGACTCCGCGATTTGCGCAGCCGGGCAGCAAAGGCGTAAGCATGCGTGTTGGACTTGAGCTGCAGATTATCGCGGATATAGGGCTTGTCGGATTCCCGAACGCTGGAAAATCTTCACTGATAAATCTTTTCACGAATGCAAGGTCAAAAGTCGCTGGCTATCCCTTCACGACAAAGATTCCTGTGCTTGGAGTTCTCCGCGAGGGCGATCAGGATGTCGTGATAGCAGATATTCCTGGTATCATCGAAGGGGCTAGTGAAGGTGCTGGCATGGGTTATAAATTCCTGCGGCACATATCGAGGACAAAAGGACTTTGCTATCTTGTGGATCTTTCCGATGATAATTATCTCGAAGCTTACGATATCCTTTCTTCCGAGCTTGGTGAGTATAGTGATGAGCTTGTGGCGAAGGAGCATATAATCGTAGGTACGAAGATTGATGAGGATGGCACGGAAGAGCGTTTCCAGGAGCTTAAGGAGAAGTATCACGATACTGTGGTCATTCCGCTTTCAATTTATCGTGATGATCTCATGCCAGAGCTTAAAAAGAATCTTCTAAGGCTCGCGGGAGAGAAGAAGGAAGATGGCGGCTTCACATCCAGAATGGATACAGATGCCCACTACAGAGATGAAGCCTAAGACCGCGCTTCTCGGGGGGACATTCAATCCTGTCCATAGCGGACATGTGCATCTCATGCATGAGATATATGCTAAGGCCGGGATTGGCAATCTGATTCTGATTCCAGCGTACCTGAGCAATTTCAAACGTCAGTCACATCCAGTGTCATTTGAAGAGCGGGTCGAGATGCTCTCCCTTGCAATCGAGGATTACAAGGATATCTATCCTGATGACATGATGGATGTCTCTATATCGCGTTTCGAGGGCGAGAAGAAGGGAATCAGCTACACATCCGAGACCGTGAAGGCTTTCTTTGACAGCTATAACGATAATGGGAAAATCAACTTCATCATCGGTGATGATATCCTGCCGACACTGGGAAACTGGCATGATTTCGATTATCTCAGAAGCCATGTGCGTTTTCTCTGTTTCTCTAGGTACGGAATGAAGGATACTGATGCTGATGCGGAAATCATTTTCATCAGAAGTGATGTCTATGACGCGTCCTCTTCAGAGGTTCGCGCTGGGGATTTCTCGATGCTTTCCAGAAGAGTGAGGGAGTATGTCAGGGATAATAAGCTATACAGAACTTGAAGACAAAGTGAAGTCCATGATAAAGCCTTCACGCTTTGAGCACTCGCTTGGAGTCGTGGAGATGTCGGCGTATCTGGCTTCGAAATTCTCCCTTGATTCTGAAGTAGCCAGATATATCGGTATTTATCATGACGCATACCGTTATTCATGCGATGAGACGACACCGTCTTTCTGCATAGAGCATGGTATCGTAGTATTTCCAGAGGAAAAAGAGAATCCGATGCTGTTGCATGGGGCTCTGGCTGCAATACATTTTCCAGAGGATGCAGAGGGCGATGTCCCTGATTTCTACAGGATCGCAGTAAGACATCATACCCTTGGCTCTCGCGATATGGGCTTATATGGTGCTATTCTTTATATTGCCGACTATGCGGAAAAAGGCAGAAAGCATCTTAGTGAGAAGGAGCGTGGATTCATACTCTCGCAGAATTCCCTTGAGAAGATGATTATCGTTATAATGGATGCCCAGCGTGAGTATTTCAGAAAAGAAGGGATAGCGAATGCAGCTGTGTCTGACGAGCTTTACTCCTTCCTGAAGAATGGAGGCCGGCTTGCATAAGTTCCTCTCTCTCATTATCCTGCTGATTGCTCTTGTTTCATGTTCAGATGGAAGCTCAATGCTGCTTTCCTCTGAAGATGGGGCTGAGATCTGGATTAAGGCCTCGGATGCTGTCATTGTCATAACTTCCGATGCTGATATGCAGAATCGTCTTTCGGAGTTATCTGGCAGTTCACCGGACAAGGCGCTCTCAGAGCTCTTTGATATTTATGATGTGACACTCGTTGATAGCGCGTCATACAGGGAGCGTGAAGAGCTGCTTGCTCTTCTCTCTGACGGAGCAGGGAGAAGCTCTGGCTATGAGGCGCGCGTGCATTACGATGATGCTCTGGAAGGCTCAGAGTTTTTAGCACGCATCTCTGAGCTTTCGTCGTCGTTTGATGAACGGTTATCTGAGAAGATAATCAGAAAACATGATATATGCAGGGAATACCGGATGAAGAATGTCTTTCCTTCTTTTTCCACATGGGATGAGGCCCGGGTATTTGCAGAGCGTTGGAAAGAATCGATACTTGAAAGGAATTGAAGAATATGAAGGAAACATCAAGAGAAGCTGCAGAGAAGCTGAAAACCTATCTTGTGGACCATAAGTGCACAGATGTCGTTGCAATAGATGTATCAGAGGAATGCTCATGGACAGATTGCTTTGTCATAGCAACTGTATCATCGGTGGGACACCTGAGAGGTGTAGTGCATCAGATCTGGGATGAGATAAATGAGCTTGGACTCACAGTAAGCAACAGGCACAAGTCGCCAGAGACCAGTGGCTGGGAGCTCATTGATTGCGGTGATATCGTCATTCACCTCATGAGCGCGGAACTTAGGGAGTTCTATAACCTCGAGAAGCTCTGGAAAGCAGTGGAGCATACTGTCTGATATGTCCGACAAGCGTGCAGAGAGAGTTATTGCCGAAATCGATAAACAGATTGAGGAAAGAGGCTATACTGCCGTTCCTGATGTGCTTATCGGAATAGGCATGCTGAGTGAGGAAAAATTCTCGGAGTGGAAGAAAGGCGATCTACGCTGTCTTGAGGATGTCTGCTCCGCGGATCTTTCAAAGCTCCATTCCGTGCTCAAGTCCATAAAAGCCTATGCGGAGGAGACGGGTCTCAAGCCTTCAATCGTCCGCTATAGCACTGACGGCAGGAATCAGATTCCTCTTCGTTTCACGATGAGCGGCAATCCTGTGCTAGAGAGACTCTATTCGACCCAGTATCTTGATCCATGGCGCGCTCAGGAAATAAGGCGCGGACGAAAAGGACGCTGATATAATGCACGCTCTTGATAGGGTGTGCTTTTTTCATGCTGATGAAAAATTCTTTCAGCTATTTTCAGTTTGACAGCATTGCATCCAGTGATTGAAAATTACATCAAGAAACAACTTCTGTGTTTTACAAAAGGAGGTTAAGGCATGAAGAAGTTCATTTCCATTCTTCTGGTTGCTGCTATATGCGGTGGTCTCTGTTTTGCGAGTGCCGCAGGTGAAACAACTGGCAAGGTATACGGCTACATCACACCTGGTCCTGACACCTGGTACCAGAGAAACGTCGAAGGCTTCCAGATGGGAGCTGAGAAAGACGGCAATCAGGTTGTGGTTCTCAATTCCGATTATGATGTCAGCAAGGAAATCGCGAATATAGATTCCATGATCAATCAGGGAGTAGACGGGCTGTGCATCTTCTCCTTCAACGAGAACGGAGCGAAGATGGCAGCAGAGAAGTGCGCAGCGGCAGGAATCCCGCTTGTAGCGACAGACAGCTGTGCAACAGTACTTGAGGCAGAGGCTGATGTAGTAGCGGCTATCGACTTCGACTGGGTAGCGATGGGTGAGAACTATGCAGAGTGGATGGCAGAGAACCATCCTGGCGAGAACTTCGTCATCATCACAGGCAACTTCGAGTCAGTACCATGCCAGATCATCAATGAAACGATAACATCAAAGGCAGAGGAACTTGGCCAGAACAAGTGCATAGAGATCCGCGAAGGCGAGTATAACCCAAGCGTAGCAGCAAGCGTTGCACAGGACCTCGTATCTTCAGGTAAGGATTTCTCGATCATCTACGTCATGAACGAAGATATGGCAGCTGCGGTAATCAGAGCACTCGATGCAATGGGTGAGCTTGAGAACTACACAATCATAGCTCAGAATGGCTCTCCTGCAGGACTTCCTCTTATCAAGGAAGGCAAGCTTGATTACACAATCTCATCATCTCCAGGATGGGAAGGCCTTGTTTCCTACTATGTCCTTAGGAATTACGTAGAAGGAAAGAATACTGAAGTCGAGCAGGCTGTAATGCTTCCTGTCATGCCAGTCAACAGTGAGAATATCGATGACCCATCACAGGTTGTACCTTGGGAATGCGACGATATCTACTGGGAACTCACAGAGGAATATTTCCCAGGACTCATGGACTGATAGCATAGACTGTCAATTTTCCATCCCATGCGGGTTTCCTGCATGGGATTTTATGTCTTTAATCAAGACCTTTTAGCCATAATCCTGTTAACTCATTTTAGTGTAAAGAATTTTCATAAACTTTCACTTTGACAGTTTCCTGAAAACATGAAGTAAAATTACAGTAACAATTTACATCATCAATCAGCAAAAGGAGGCAGAGCGATGAAAAGATTTGCAGTAGTGTTAACAATTCTTTCAGTATGTTCATGTTTGTGCTTCGCAAGCGCAGCGGGGGAAACAGCTGGCAAGGTCTATGGCTACATCACACCAGGTCCTGACACATGGTACCAGAGAAACGTCGAAGGCTTCCAGATGGGAGCTGAGAAAGACGGCAATCAGGTCGTAGTTCTCAATTCCGATTATGATGTCAGCAAGGAAATCGCGAATATAGATTCCATGATCAATCAGGGAGTAGACGGGCTGTGCATCTTCTCCTTCAACGAGAACGGAGCGAAGATGGCAGCAGAGAAGTGCGCAGCGGCAGGAATCCCGCTTGTAGCGACAGACAGCTGTGCAACAGTACTCGAGGCAGAGGCTGATGTAGTAGCGGCTATCGACTTCGACTGGGTAGCGATGGGTGAGAATTATGCAGAATGGATGGCAGAGAACCATCCTGGTGAGAACTTCGTCATCATCACAGGCAACTTCGAGTCAGTACCATGCCAGATTATCAATGAGACGATAACATCAAAGGCAGAGGAACTTGGCCAGAACAAGTGTATAGAGATCCGTGAAGGCGAGTATAATCCAAGTGTGGCTGCGAACGTAGCACAGGATCTTGTATCTTCAGGGAAGGATTTCTCGATAATATTCGTAATGGATGAGGATATGGCAGCTGCGGTAATCAGAGCACTCGATGCGATGGGCGAGCTTGAGAACTACACAATCATAGCCCAGAATGGCTCTCCTGCAGGACTTCCTCTTATCAAGGAAGGCAAGCTTGATTACACAATCTCATCATCTCCAGGATGGGAAGGTCTTGTTTCATATCTTGTGCTTCGCAATTTTGTTGAAGGAAAGAGCACTGATACGGAACAGGAAATCATGCTTCCTGTTATGCCAGTCAACAGTGAGAATATCGATGATCCATCACAGGTTGTGCCTTGGGAAGTTGATGATATCTACTGGGAACTTACTGAGAAGTATTATCCTGGATTAATCTGAGTTTTCTTCGGCATCGCTCATATAATGGGCGATGCATTTTTCTTGAAAAAATACATTTGATTTTCTGAAAATCAGAATTAAAATTTTAGAAAAGGAGGCGGTTATGGAATATGGAATAAGCAGCTATGTATGGGTATCACCATTCAGAAATTCTGATGAAGCTATTCTGCAGAAAGCGAAGGATTTTGGATTCGACATGTTCGAGGCAGCCGTTGAAACTGTTGGAAGCTTTGACCCTCATGTTGTCAAAGATATAGCAGATAAAATAGGAATCAAAGTATATATCTGCGGTTGTTTCGGAGCCACCAGAGATCCTGGATCAGAGAATCCTGAAATAAGAAAAGAAGCTATCGCATACCTCAAGACATGTATTGATTATGCAGTTGTCACAGGGTCTCCATATGTTTCCGGCCCGATGTACGCAACATCAGGTGTCGCAATGCTGAGAACTCCTGACGAGAAAGAAGCGATGATGAAACGCATTGTGGAAAGTCTCAAAGATGTCGGTGAATATGCGGAGAAGAGGGGTGTCAAGCTCGCAATCGAGCCCCTTAACAGATATGAGACAGACGTTGTTAATACTGTTGATGACGGTCTTGCTCTCATTGAGAGGATAGGTGGCGGTCCTTTCGGATTCCTTCTTGATATGTTCCATATGAGCATTGAGGAGAAGAGCTTTGTCAAGGCAATAGAGAAAGCTGGGGACAGGCTCTATGATTTCCATGCCTGTGCAAATGATAGAGGCACTCCTGGTGAGGATCATTTTGACTGGGTTTCAGTTGCAGGTGCGCTTAAGAAAATCGGATATAAGGGACCTGTTGTGATCGAATCATTCACGTCAGGCATAAAGGAAATAGCAAAATCAGCAAGTCTCTGGCACCCAGTAGCACCCAGCATGGATTATCTTGCATCGAATGGACTTAAATTCCTGAAAGGTATTCTGGAGAAGTGAAATGGAAGAAATCCTCAGACTTGAGAACATAAACAAATCCTATTCAGGTGTTAAGGTTCTCTATGATGTAAACCTCTCTCTTTCAAAGGGAGAGGTCTTATGCCTTGCGGGCGAGAATGGCGCTGGGAAATCCACGCTTATAAAGATACTTTCTGGTGCAGAGACTCCTGATTCTGGAAAGCTGACGATAAAGGGTCATGAGTATCAGAAGATGCAGCCGGCAGAGGCTATAAATCTCGGTATTGTCACTATCTATCAGGATGTCGACCTTGTAGATACGCTGACTGTTGCTGATAACATCTTCCTCAATAACGAAATCATGAAACACGGATTTATTGTTGATAAGGATGAGGAGATAAAAGAAGCTCAGCGTCTTTTGGATAGCCTTAATATGAAAATAAAGGCAGACAGCCTGGTCTCGGATTTATCGCCAGGTCAGAAACAGAATCTGCAGATAGCAAAGGCAATGCATAAGAAAGCTGAAATCCTTATTCTCGATGAGCCTACAGCCTCCCTTGGAGAGGAAGAGACAGAAGCTCTGATAAGGCTTGTGGAGAAGCTGAGGAATGATGGCCTCGGGATAATCTACATATCGCATTATCTTGATGAGATATTCACACTCGGTGATACAGTCCTTGTACTCAAGGATGGCCATCATGTTGTTACAAGGAAGATTTCCGAGACAACAGAAGACCAGCTTATCCATGATATGGTTGGACGTGATACATCTGCGATGTATAAGCGAAAGGCATACTATTCCCGCGGAGATAACGCTCTCAAGGTTTCCCACCTTTCCCGTGGAAAGCGTGTTCATGATATCACACTCTCAGTCTCCAGAGGTGAGATTCTTGGAATAGGCGGTCTTGTTGGTGCTGGAAGAACGGAGTTCGTCAGGCTTATAGCTGGTGCTGATAAAGCTGAAAGCGGCACTGTCGAGCTTGATGGACGCGATATAACGCCATCAGATCCCAAAGATGGAATCAGAAACGGAATCTCATATATTTCTGAAGACAGGAAAGGCGAGGGGCTATTCCTTCTCCGTTCTGCAAAGGAGAATATAGGGATAATCAAGAACAATAGGAAGAAGATTGCGCTCAATCTCCCTGAGGAAGACAAGGATGTCAGAGAGCAGATTGAGAAGCTGTCTATAAAAGTATTCAGCCCGGAGCAGGAAGTAAGTACTCTCAGCGGTGGCAATCAGCAGAAAGTCGCTGTCTCCCGATGGCTTCTTGCCAATGGCGATATCTTCATTTTCGATGAGCCGTCAAAAGGTGTTGATATCGGGGCTAGAGAGGAAATCTATCAGATAATGGAAAACCTCGCAGAGCAGGGAAAGATCATCCTGATGGTAAGCTCGACTATGACTGAGCTGATTTCAATGTCAGACCGGATTGCAGTCATGAGAGAAGGAGAGCTTGTCACGGTTGTTGACAGGAAGGATTTTTCCGAAGATTACCTGCTTAAGCTTTATATCCAGTCAAACAAGGAGGAAGAAAGGAAATGAGCTTACCTCAGAAGAAGGAATTCAGAATCCCACAGTGGCTGATGCTGCTGATTGTAATACTTGCTATCTCGGTTATCACAGCGATAATCAATCCGAGATTTCTCAGAATCAACAATATAATGAATATATTCGAGCAGATTTCTGTTCTCGGACTTGTAGCGGTTGGAGCCACTATAATCATCATCTCCGGTAATTTCGATATCTCAGTCGGAGCGATTATCGGACTAAGTGCCTGTGTAATGGCAATATGCATAAATGCTGGAATGAATTCATTCCTGGCTTCGCTTGTCTGCATTCTGATAAGCATGTCATGCACGACACTCAATGGTGTGCTTTCAATACTATTCAAAGCACCGTCATTCATCATTTCGCTTGCCACAACAAGCATCTTCACAGGTCTTGGGCTTTTCATAACCAAAGGTGTCATCAGGACAGTTTACGGACAATTCGATTTCCTGAGTAAGACACGCCTTTTTGGTTTCATACCGCTTCTCTTCATAATCTGCCTTCTTGGCTTTGTTATGGTTCATCTGCTTCTCAAGTATACGCAGGTTGGAAGACGTCTATTCGCTTTTGGCTGCAATACAAGAGCTGCATACCTCGCTGGTATCGATATCGTGAAGAACAAGCTTTTGTTCTTCGCTATGAATGGTTTCTTCGTAGGTCTTGCCGCTATTCTCCTTCTTTCAAGAGTCGGTGCAGCCCTCCCCAGCACAGGCTCTGGCTATGAGCTTGAAGCAATGGGTGCTGTTGTCATTGGTGGAGTTTCAATCAATGGCGGAAAGGGCGATGTCATAGGTCCATTCTTCGGAGTCCTTCTGATGGGTCTCATTTCGAATGTACTCAATATCCTTGGCGTCAATCCATATCTTCAGGAGATTGCTTCAGGTATCATTATCATCCTTTCTCTTGGAATAAGCGTTCTCAGGACAAAGAAGGATTAATGGAGGATAAGTGAGCTACAAGATTACGATTGCTGATATAGCCAAGCAGGCAAATGTATCAGTAGCGACGGTATCGAGGGTCTATAACCATAAGAGCATGGTGTCGGAAGAGACTAAAGCCAAAGTCCAGAAAGCCATGCTCGATCTTGGGCTGGAGCTTGATGATATCATAATGCGAGGCGCGGATGCTCCTTCGAAGAAGATTCTCATCAATATCCCGACACTGTCCAATCCGTATTACAATGAGATTGTCAAAGGCGCTAGAGATGTAGGTGCAAAGAGAGGTTATTTTGTGCTGATAAACTCACAGCACCTCAATACGAACTTCGAGTCTTTCATTTATATGGTCAAGCATATAGATATCGATGGAGTCGTGACGCTGAATGCTCTCTCAAACGAATCTGTCGATAAACTCAGCTCCGTGCTTCCTCTTGTGCAATGCTCTGAATTCTGTGAGGACAGGCCTGAGCTTTCATATGTCGGGATTGATAATCTTTCAGCAACGCACAAGGTGATGGATCACCTGTTCTCAATGGGAAGAAAGCGTATCGCTCTCATTTCCGGACCAGGCCGTTATAAGTATTCGAAAGATCGCCGTACCGGTTATTTTGAGGCGTTGAAGGAGAATGGTCTCCGGATTAATGAAGACTGGATTCTGCAGATTCCTGATATTGATTACAAGCTTGCATATTCTGCATGCATCAGCCTCTTCAATTCCGATAACAGACCGGATGCTGTCTATGCGCTTTCTGATGTATTCGCGCTTGCTGCAATCAAAGCGGCAGAGACTGTCGGGTTGAATGTACCTGATGATGTCATAGTCTCTGGATTTGATGATATTGACTTCACCGGATATACAACACCTTCGATAACAACTGTACGCCAGCCTTCGTATCAGCTGGGCTACCTGTCGGCTGAAATACTGATAGACAAGATAGAGAAGAAGAATACATCTGTTCAGCACATTATCCTTGATACAGAGCTCATTGTCAGGGAGTCTACTTTCGTAAAGAAGCAGAAGGAGGAGATATGAGAAAGTTCACAGTTGGTGTAATCGGACTGGGATTTATCGGCATGGCTCATGTGGAAGCGCTTCGCCGGTTGGGGAACGTGGAAGTCGCAGCTGTCGCGGATCCTGATTCGTGTGAAGCTAAGGCCGCATCAATCGGAGTACAGCACGCATATAGCAGTTACAAAGAGCTCATCGATAACGAAAAGCTCGATGCTGTGCATATATGCACTCCGAATTCGACTCATTTCGAGATTGCGATGTATGCGATGGAGCATGGGCTTGCTGTCATGCTTGAAAAGCCATTCACTGTATCAATCGATGAAGCAAAGGCGCTATGTGAATATGCAGAGAAGAATGGGATAATCGGAGGTGTTAATCATTCTCTCCGCATGAATCCAATGGTCATGGAGATGAAGGCTCTGGTGCAGAAAGGGTTGCTAGGAGACAGAATCTATGCCATAAGCGGAGGCTATATTCAGGACTGGCTTCTTTATGATACCGACTGGTCATGGCGTCTTGATTCCAAGCTCAGCGGTAAGACGAGAGCTTTTTCTGATATCGGGACGCATTGGATTGATATGGTTGAGAATATAACAGGTCTCAGAGCTGTTGAAGTCCTGGCTGAGTTCGAGATTGCTCACAAGATAAGGAAAAAGCCTGTTGGTACAGTACAGACATTCTCATCATCAACGGGGATGAAGTACACAGACTTTCCTGTCGATACCGAGGACTGGTGTTCTGTCCTTTTCCGTTTTGACAATGGTGCGATAGGTTCTGCGAATATGAGCCAGATAACAGCTGGAAGGAAGAATCAGCAGATTATCGACATAAGCGGCAGTGAGGCTTCTCTTCATTGGGATAATGAGCACAGTAATGAGCTGTGGATTGGAAGACGTGATGAATACAATCAGATTGTCGTGAAGGATCCAGGGCTTGTAGAACCGCTTGCTAAGCGCGTCATATCATATCCGGGAGGCCATAATGAGGGTTTCCCTGATACATTCAAGCAGCAGTTCAGGCTTTTCTACGATGCACTCGAGCATAATTCCACAGAAGGTGCTGAAATCTCTCTCTTCAGAGACGGTCTCCGGGAGATGATTGTAAATGATTGTGTTTACCGCTCAGCTATGGAGCGGAAATGGATAAGAATAGAGGAGGTATGAAATGATTAAACTTGGATTGCATTCCGCGATATTAGGCTCTCTTCCTTTTGAGGAAGTTGTCGATTATATCTCATCCCTTGGGCTGGAGACACTTGAAGTCTGCTGCTGGCCAAAGGGAAAGGCAGAGAGGCGCTACGCTGGTGTCACGCATATTGATGTCGATGCCCTATCGAAGGAAGAGCTCATCAAATGCCGTGAATATGCGGAGAAGAAAGGCATTGAGATTGCTGTTTTAGGATATTATCCGAATCCATTATCAGCTGTTGAAGGTGAAGCTGATGTCGCTATAAGGCACTTGCATAAGGTAATCGATGCTTCTGCTGATATGGGTGTCAACAAAGTCTCCACATTCATTGGAAAAGATAAGAATCTTCCCGTTGATGCGAATATCGAGAAGATGAAGAAAGTCTGGCCTGCCATTCTTGAGCATGCTGAGGAGAGAAACGTCAGAATCGCTATCGAGAACTGTCATATGCTATATACGCTGAATGAGTGGCCTGGTGGCAATAATCTCGCTTGCTCACCGCATGTGTGGAGGGAGATGTTCAAGATGTCTCCGAATATAGGGCTTGCCTATGATCCTTCTCATCCGATTGTTCTCGGTATGGATATGGAGCATCATCTCAGGGAGTTCGGAGATAGGATATTCCATGTACACTTCAAGGATTGCAGGATAGAGAAGGATATGGCGACTGAGTATGGTCGTTTTGATCTTCCAAGTCTCTGGCATACACCGAAGCTTCCAGGACTCGGTGATGTTCCTTTCGCTTCTTTTATCAGTACGCTCAATAGCATCGGATACAGGGGAGCTGGAGTCATTGAAGTCGAGGATAAGTCATTCGAGGGCTCACTTGATGATACTAAGAGAGGAATCGAGCAGAGTGTAAGGTATCTCCGTCAGTTTATCTGAAAAGGAAAATTGGTTTATCTTAAATGCCGGTCAATCCAGACCGGCATTCCTTCGCTGAAAAAGATATCAGAATGATGATTGAAGCTTCATTTCCTATATGACAGCTTTCTTCTTCCATGCCCCACGCTTGAATCTGATAGCGAAGCATATTCCTCTGCAATACCAGTCAAGGAATACACCCCAGCATACGCCCATGAAGCCCATACCAAGATAGACTCCAAGGATTTTCGAGAAGATGACACGGAATATCCACATTGAGACAATCGATACAAACATTGTGTATCTCGCGTCTCCTGCAGCCCTGAGGTAGTTTGGGATCATGAAAGCCGGAGGCCAGAAAAGGAATGTCTGGAACATGTTGAGCCTGATTGTCTTAACCGCAAGACCATAAGCTTCATCTGAAAGACTGTAAAGCAATGCAAGCTCTGGTGTCAGAATGAACATCACAAGGCATGTGACGCCATTCATCATGTATGTCAATTTCATGAGCTTCTTGCCATAGAATGATGCCGCGCTGTAATCCCGGGCTCCACAGCATTGTCCTATGACTGTGACAGCGGCCATACCGACTGCAGTCCCTGGGATATTGGCGAAT
Organism: uncultured Spirochaetaceae bacterium; assembly: GCA_944388955.1. Lineage (GTDB taxonomy): Bacteria > Spirochaetota > Spirochaetia > Sphaerochaetales > Sphaerochaetaceae > Ornithospirochaeta. Next base: position 94,878 of record CALXKJ010000001.1, read on the forward strand.
GTGGACAATCCATTGAATACCGCATTTGCGGCTATGGATGCTGTACCGAATGATGCGACAGTGCTGCTGACAAGGACTTTTCCGATATGGAAAATCGAGTTCTCTATTCCAGATGGAAGAGCAATATGCATTATCTTTCTCATCATGGGAAAATCAGGCTGAAAGCTTAGAGGTTTCTCAATATGGATTTCCTCTTTCTGCCGTGTGATTCTGTAAATCATGAAAAGACATGCTATAGCTCTGGAAAGAAGGGATGCGATACCAGCTCCCATAGCACCAAGCCCTACGACATTTATGAGAATAGCGTTGCCGGTGACATTGATAAGGTTCATGATGATTGAAACTGTCATCGTGATACTGCTTTTCCCCATTGAGCGGAAAAGAGCGTTCGCGCTGTTCAGTACAGCAAGGAATGGAAATGAGAGCACGATAGGAGTGAAATAAGCCAGAGCTGATGACATCACGCTCTCTTCGACAGAGCCATAGACCATCCGCATGAAAGGCTCCTGGAACAGCAGCAGAAGAAGCGATACAGCTATGGAGAATGATGATGAGAGATACATCAGCTGTTTTGCGGAAAAGCAGGCAGATTGCCTGTCTTTCCGTCCCAGATACTGAGAAGCGACTACCGCTCCTCCTGTAGCAAATGCAGAGAAGAGGAAAATGAATAGATTCGCAACTGCATCAACGAGGGAAACACCAGAGACTGCATGCTCACCAACAGTGGAGACCATGATGGTGTCCATCATTCCAATCGTTACAGACAGGAGTGTCTCAATCATCAGCGGCACAATAAGCTTTCTGAGATATCTGTTATCAAATAGGAGGGATTTCCCGTCAGTTTCTTCAGCCATATTGATAATCTAAGCCGCTCATAATGTGAATGCAATGAGTAATTTCAGATTACCCGTTTTTCCTGCCATTTTCCTCTGGCTACACGGCAGATGTAGAGTATGCCTCGGAAAGCCCAGTCAAGATACATCGCGTACCATATGGCCTCAACGCCCATACCAAGTACACGCACCATGAAATATGCACCTCCGACTCGGAATACCCACATCGATGTGAAGGAGGCGAGAAGTATGAAACGCACATCGCCTACAGCTTTCAGCATGTTTGGAAGAGAGAATGCAAATGGCCAGATTGTCGTGCACATGATCAGGCATAGTATGCAGATTGGAATGGCTGTATAGATGGAGTTTGCTTCCAGGCCATAGAATCTGATTACATCAGGAGCAAAGACGAGCAGAGGGATGTTTATCATTACAGTTGTGATGAATACCAGTGACAGAAGAAGCTTCGTGTAGTATTTGACATCCCTTATATTATTCTGGCCGCGGCATTGACCCACGATGGTTATCATTGCGAGGTTTATGCCATTTCCCGGTATATTAGAATACGCGTTGAAGTTGTTGCCTACAGCGTTTATGGCTATAGCTGAAGTCCCGAGACTTGCAGTCAATGACTGCACCATTATCTTGCCTATATGGAATGCGGCCCCTTCCAGTCCTGATGGGATTCCGATCCTGAGTATTTTCGCGATAAGGCGGGGTGAGAACGGTCCTTTGAGAAGTCCCCTGAGATTAAGATCCTCCTTCGGATTCATCATGAGAATAAGCATCACTATGCAACCTGCGATTCTTGAAGAGAGTGATGCGATTCCCGCGCCTCTTGGTCCCATGCCCTCGTGGTAAATCAGAAATGCATTACCTCCGATATTTATAGCATTCATAAGGATTGAGACCATCATCGTTCTGAAGCTCTTTCTTTCAGAACGCGAGAGTGCTGTGAGGGATGAGTAGACGGCAAGGAAAGGATAGGAGAGGAGAATAGGCACGAAGTAAGCATCTGTATTGATTCTCACTTCCTCCGTGATGCTGCCGAAAAGGAAGCTTATCATGCTTTCACGTATAGGAAGGAGAATTACTGTCATGATGACTGAGATGATTACAGCGATGTAGACAAGATTCCTTGCGCTTTCTCTTGCGTTCTCATTTTCCTTATGCCCAAGATACTGTGACACAACGACAGCACCGCCGGTTGCGAAAGCATTGAAGACGTTTATCAGGAGATTGGAGACAGTATCGACAAGCGATACACCTGAGACTGCAGCTTCACCGCATCTTGATACCATTATCGTGTCTGCCATACCGATTAGTATGGACAGGAATGAATCAGCTATGAGCGGTATTATAAGCGCCGCTAGATCTCTGGAGGTGAATTGATGCTTCAGCTTTTCCATAATCCATAGAAAAGAGCTGCCGGAGCAGCTCTCAATCCTTTATTCAGTCAGAAGTCCTTCGTCGGATGTGTAATCCTTCTTGCGGATTTCCCTGAATTTATCAACAAGGGCGGGAACAGTGAGTTTTGATTTCTCTTCTCCGCTGATGTCGAGGATGATATGCCCTTCATCCATCATAATCAGCCTGTTGCCATAGTCAATAGCGAATTGCATGTTATGGGTGACCATCATAGCAGTAAGCTTTTCCTTCTCTATGTAATGCTTAGTAAGCTCCATGACGACTTCGGCGTTTCTCGGATCGAGTGCCGCTGTATGCTCATCAAGAAGCATTAGAGATGGGTGGGAGAGGGTAGCCATCAGAAGTGTCAGAGCCTGCCTCTGTCCTCCAGAGAGAAGTCCTACATTGTCCTGCATTCTGTCTTCCAGCCCAATTGGCTCCAGAAGACGGCGGAATTCATTCCTTCTTTCATTCGTGAGACTGAATCTGATGCCTTTCATTCCCTTTGTGTATGCCAGATTCATATTATCCTCAATCGACATATTGGCACTGGTGCCTTTTGTCGGATCCTGGAATATACGGCCAATATAGAAAGCTCTCTTATACTCAGGTGCACTCGTGATATCCTTGCCGTTTATCGAGATTGTCCCGTTAGTTACTGGGAATGTTCCGGCAATCATATTGAAAAGAGTCGATTTGCCGGAGCCATTTGAGCCGATAACACATACGACATCACCTTCGTTTACGTGCAGGTTGATATCCTCAAGCGCAACTTTCTCATTCACTGTCCCCGGGAAGAAGACTTTCGTAACGTGCTTAATGTCAAGCATTGTTATCCTCCTTCATATGAGCCATTGTACGCTCGATGGCTTTCTTTCTTGCACCTTTGTCAGATGCGAGTGCTCTTGTTTTCGCAACGGTGAGCGAGATGATGACGAGGATGCCCGTGAGGAGCTTGAAGTCATTAGGCGTTATTCCGATAAGATATCCGTACTTTCTTCCCAGGAACATAAGACCTTTGTATATGATGCCTCCGAGAATACAGCGGAGCGTGATCAGGGATATCTTATTTGATGAGAAGAGGAACTCGCCGATCATAACAGCAGCAAGACCCTGAACGACCATTCCCTGTCCAAGATTCGCATCCGCAAATCCCTGATACTGGGCAAGAAGACCGCCAGAAAGGGCGATGAGTCCGTTCGAGAGACCAAGGCCGATCATCTTGAGCACCGATGGATTCATGCCCTGTGAGATGATTACCTGCTCATTTCCTCCAAGCGCTCCGATTGCCATACCGATATCAGAGCGGAAGAAGAGATCCATAAGCACTGTGACAACTACAACGAATATGAGAGTTCCCAATAACGCTGCCCAGTCAGATGGGATGAATGAGAACCACTTCGGGAAAAGGCGATAAAGCGTGTCTACCCTGACAAGAGAGACATTTGCTTTGTTTCCAAGGATTCTCAGGTTGACTGAATAAAGCATCGTCATTGTGAGAATGCCGGCAAGAAGAGCTGGTATTCTCAGCTTATTGTGTATGACAGCTGTCACCAGTCCGCAAAGCACTCCGGAAAGGAATGCCATCACAAGTCCGATTGTGATGCCAAGTCCGTTGACAATGCACATCGTTGCGACTGCGGCGCCTGTGGCCACAGAGCCATCGCATGTGAGATCCGCTAGGTCCAGAATCCTGTAGCTTATAAGGATGCCTAGAGCCATTATCGCGAAAATAAGACCTTCTACGAAAATTCCTTCAATCATTTCTATACCTCAGAGAGAAAGACCGCCAAGAAGGCGGTCTCCTATGGGTCTATAAGACTCAGCGTTCTGTCTTTACACCATTTTCGATGATTACAGCCGCTGTATCAAGATACTCCTGAGGAATTGTCATTCCGAGTTCAGCTGCTGTGTCGAGATTGAACCAGAGCTCGAAATCCGCAGGATCTGTGAGGAATACCGTTCCAAGCGTTCCCGGATTAGCTCCATTGACAATCTTTTCGATAAGCTTGCCCACTTCAACGCCGATTGAGTGGTAGTTGAAGCCCCATGCGATCATGCAGTTGAGACCGTCAATGCCTGATGGGTCGCCAGCAAGGAGAGGAACACCTGCAGAAGTGCATACATCATCAACTGATGCGATAGCTGAGATGACATTGTTGTCAGTAGCGATATATACAGCATCAACGCGGTCAATGATGGACTGTGTAGCCATTCTCACTTCGGAGGAATTTGAAACAGCGACAGGAACGAACTCGAGTCCGAGCTCTTCACATGCGGCTTTTGCCTGCTCCATGAGCACCACGCCATTCTGCTCGCCGGATGAATAGACATTGCCTATTACCTTAGCGCCTGTTATCTCGCTCAGGAGCCTGATCTGCTCTGTTACGGGATTCATATCGGAAACACCGCATACATTCGTATCCTCAGAGCCTTCATATGTCTCTACAAGACCTGCATCGACTGGGTCTGTTACAGCGGCGAAGATTACAGGTATGTCTGTGAACACATTGGCAAGAGCCTGTGCTGAAGCTGTTCCGATACCAAGTACGATATCACAGTTCTCACTGTCGAACTGCTGTGCAATCGAGGCCGCTGTCGAGATGTCACCGTTCGCGTTCTGGAAATCGTATCTTACCTTGATATCTGTACCGGAAAGGTAATCCTGCATTCCTGTCTCTACAGCATCGAGCGCAGCGTGCGAAAGCAGTTTTGAAACACCAATCAGTATTGTACCATCATCTTCCTTCGCTTCAGCGCTACCTCCCGCGATGAGTGCAAATGAAGCAAGAAGAACAATCATGAGAGCAAGATATTTTTTCATTCAATCCTCCGAAAATCGTCTTTTACCTGACTATACTTTAAGGCAAATTCATTTTCAATGATTTGTATGCATGTTTCTGAATATTTATGCAAAATTTTTATCAGAGTTCGTTTGTCTCACCGTTCTCGATTACATATCTTGCTCTCTGTATGATGTCATCAGGTATCTGGATGCCTAATCTGGTGGCGACATCGAGATTGATGAGTATCTCCAGATCCTCAAGATAAAGTGTCCCTATATCCTTTGCTTCTTCACCGTTGAGCATTCTCCTGATGACTTCACCTGTGAGCTTTCCGGAAGCATAGTAATCAAAGCCTCCGGCAATAAGTACATCAGTGTCGAATGATGATGTGACATCGGCGGAGAAGAGAGGCACGCTGTTATCCATGCATACTTCGCTGACAGCCGCTATTGCAGATATGACTGTGTTGTCAGTTGCCTCATACATCGCATCCACTCTGTCTATTATCGACTCAGCAGCCATTTTCACTTCCGATGAGTTCGACACCGATGCTGTAATAAGCTCAACACCATTTTTCTCGCATGCCTCTTTCATCGCTTCCATCAGTGTGATTCCATTTGCTTCGCCAGAGGTATAGATCATTCCGATGCGTTCAGCTCCAGTCACTTCCTCGATTATCTTCAGATGCTCTTCAACTGGAACCATGTCGGATGTTCCTGCGACATTCTCCAGACCGGAAAGTCCTGCGCTCTCTGGATCCGTGACGGTGGCGAAGACCACAGGTATGTCTTCGAATGTATTTGCAAGTGCCTGCGCAGTCGGTGTCGCGATTCCAACCACAAGATCCTTTTTCTCCGTATCGAAGAGCTGTGCAATCGAGACAGCTGTTGAAATATCACCATTGGCGTTCTGCGTCTCAACATCTGCATCGATGCCGTTTTCCAGAAGATAGTCTTTGATTCCCTTCTCAATTGAATCGAGGGCAGGGTGGGCCATAAGCTTGGAGATTCCTATCTTTACAGCCTCTGGTTTACTCTGGATATTCTTACCTATAAGCAATGCGGATGAAATCATTACGAATATGACGATGGAAATGATGATTCTCTTCATATTTCTCTCCTTAGTAACGCTTGTTACTATAGAAAAGAACAAGTACTCAGTCAAGATACTTTCGATAGAAACATCAGAAATCTATATCGAATCGCTCATCATCGAGATCTTCGTACTGGCTCTCTTCATCTTCATCATCATCTGATGTATCGATTGCAGGGATTATCGAGAAAAGCTCCTCAATCTCATCAAGTGAATCATCTTCGTAGTCATCACACATACTGGAAAGTTTAAAACCTTCACTCAATCGAGACAACGCTATGCGATTGTCCATCAATACGGTAAATGCTTTTTTCAGGGCTATGAGAAAATTTCTTTTTTTCATTATTGCAGCAATCATATTTGTTTCATGTTCTGTACCAGATAATGATGGGGGGAGGGAGACTGTAAGCCCTCTCATTCCTGAGGAATATTATCTTCCGAGCGGCCCTCCCTCGGACATGATTGCTTCCAGAAGCATTGAGCTTTCAGGAGAAGTTGATAACGATTACACTTTAAAAGATCCAAAGGATGAGGAGAAGGTCGTTCAGGCGATGTACATGTGGTACACGCCGATAATCGGTGATTTCCTTCCGCGCTCCATGGTCAACGGAAACAGCGGGAAATACACGCTATTTGGCGAGAAGGTGCCCTATAGAACATATGAAAGGGAAGATGGCATCAGAGTGACAGAAACAACAGGGGAGAATCCTGATGTTTACTTCTACTTCGAATATGATCCTGAGGAAAGACTATTAAGCTTTAAGCAGGCTATTCTCTATGAACTGGCTTTTACAGGGCTCGAGCCTCGTATCAGGCTGAATGTCACATGGGCTGATGATCTTCATATCAATGAAGACAACAGCATGCATGGTGAGATTTTCTGGGCATATTATGAGGCCGGAATTTCAGAAGAAGGAAAGATTGATATCACATTCGGCAATGCAGACTTCTATTCCGATGATGACATTGTCGGCTCAGTAGCGCTGAATGCCTATGGAGATGAATTTGATGTGTCTTCATACAAATACAATCTATCATCTGATAGTGGATGGCCTCCTGTAGCATCGATGGATATGCTCGATATGATCATCAGCATCGGAAAGAGCACTGAAGTTCAGGATAGAATCCATTCGATTGAAAATAAGGACTGGACTGAAAAAGATGATGGTTCTGTGGAAATGCAGTATTTCATCCTCGCGTATTGCGAGAAGAAGGGAAACAGCGGCAAAGCGAATAAGATATGCATAGGACAGGATCTCGTCTCATTTGTAAGTGCTCAGGGCTCCAAGGATGGATCCCAGTCTGCAATTGATAGCGTCACTGATAAATGGAAGATCCAGGAATACAGCAGCTGAATCATGATTGACTCTGGAGTGTAATCCATGCACTCTCCATCTCATCGCTCTTTTATACTCCTTCCCTGCATGGTATAATCGGGTATGCTCAGATACGCAGTGCTATCGATGGGAGAGCCTTCGGGTATTTCTCCTGAAGTCATGCTTAAGGCGCTTCATGCTCTGTCAGATGAAGCGGGTGCCGGCATCATCGCTGTCGGTGATGAGAATGTTATCAGGAAAGCTTCAGCGGACCTTGATATAGAACTGCCGTTTTCCGCTTATGTTGATTCGATGGTTTCCCTTGAGAGAGCGGAAGAGCTGGGAAATAACTTCATATTCTACAGTGCAACGTCAATCAATATTTCATCATTTTCATATGGCATTGTCTCTGCAGAGACCGGAAAGGCGGTTTTTGAATCGCTGAAAACCAGTATTGATATCATTCAGAATGGTCTTGGACATACGCTTGTAACATATCCCGTAAGCAGCAAGGCGCTGGAGATGGCGGGGTACAAGGAGCGCTCCGTGAATGACATGCTCAGGAGATTTGCTTCTTCCGATCGTCTGCATCTGATGATAAAGTCAGGAGAGATGAATATATTCGGCCTCACGCATCGCAATTCACTCAGGAATGCCGTTGTAGCCGTTACAAGGGAGAATATCATCTCAGCTATTATCGATATCGACGCGCTTTTCGTTTCATCTTATTTCGATAGGACGAAGCCTATTGCTGTGTCATCGCTTAATCCGATGCTGCCAGGTGAGGGGTGGGCTGGTCCTGATGAGGAGAGTGTCATCAAGCCGGCTATCGAGATTGTCCGTAATCTCGGAATCAACGCAATTGGTCCAATCGCTCCTGAATTCCTGTTTGAGAAAGCTGTAAGGGGAGAGTACTCTACGATTCTTGTTATGATCGCAAATGAGGCGTTTGCCGCTGCCGCAGCTTCATCGCCTGGTGAATCTTATCTTCTGACTTGGGGGCTTCCGTTTATACGTATCGGCACGATTGCGGGACTTGGCCTTGAAATGGCTGGCAAGGGGATTGCTGATCCCTCAAGATATATCGCAGCAGTACGTGCGGGGCTTTTAGTGCGCGACACAGATGCACTCGCATAAGGGGTTTTCCTGATGAGACGTATAATTTTCCTTTGTATATTGATTCTTCTTCTGTTTGTTTCTTGCTCAACAATGGTGAGCATTCCTTATATTGAGCCTTCTGTGATTGATATGGGTGGATACAGAAACCTTGCTGTCGCTTCTGCTGTTCCGTATCATGGCATCATTCCATATACAAGCTGGGTTCCTTGGCGTGATACATTCTCGCCACGCTTCAGAATCAGGTCTGGCTTCTCGCCGTCTATCGCGGCCTCAGTTGCTGAATATGCCACCACTGAGCTTTATTCGACGCTCTCTGAAAGCGGGTTCTTCAACCTCCTTTCACCTGCCAGGACGGATGCAATCCTTGAGCGGGGCAGGCTCGGGTACAGCATCTCAGAAGAGCTGAAGGATCTTGGATACGATGCGGTGCTCATACCACGTATCGAGAACATGAATGTGGACGAGTACGTCTATGCTGAGCCGACTGAGGAATGGTGGACAGACTCGGATGGAAAGCGTCACAGGCACATTGAATATGAGTACTACTATAAGCAGACTGCTACGATAAGCTATTCTCTGACGCTTGTTGATACAGAAACCGGGGCTATCGTAACCAAGCGTACGTTCGCGGATTCACGCTATAGGGAAAGCACATTCGATCCTGTATGGGGAATCCTTGCAGATCCTGGGTATCTTTTCCGCAGGATGATTTCATCGTTTGATGAGGGGATACTCCGCCAGTTCGTGCCGCGTACACGTCTTTATGACATCACGCTGATGAAGAATAAGCCGAAGAATGATGATGCGAAGATTGCTTATGACTATGCGAAGGATGGAAACCTCAGCGCCGCTCTCGATGGATTCCTTTCCGTCTGGGAGAATGATCGTCATCTCCCATCTGGCTACAACGCTGCGCTTCTCACAGCTGCGACAGGCGATTATGACAAGGCGCTTGAGCTTCTGCAGGATGTTCAGACAAGCTACAGCAATGATGATGTCCGCGCATTCTACCGCGATCTCCTTACTATACGCAGCAGGAATGCAGAGGGGGAGGGGCAGATTTCAGGCGAGACAAGCGCTGTTCCTGTAGCGGCTGCTGATGATAATGCTATCTATTTCGCGCTTCTGGATTAGTATTCTTAACAAATGTTAAGCAATATTTGATGTTTTTTTGCTTTTGATATCCTAACAAGAGGCAACGAAACAAAAGAATTGCACTTTTCTGCGTTAGATTCCATCGTTTTATTGAAGGAAAATGCTTTAATCGGGCTATTGAACGGAGAAAAGTGCACATTTATGATATTTTTTGCAGAAATTGATTTCCATGCCATATAATCAGATGAAGTAAACGGATAGCCGTTTCAGGGAGGAGGTGGCTTATGCTGCTAAACATGACTATTGCGAACTTCAAGTCCGTGAAGTCTCCACAGACAATCAGCTTCCAGGCTGTAAAGGATTCACGCCTTCCAGCTTCCAAGGTGATTGAAATCAACGAGCGTCTGAATGTTATCAAGACGAGTGCGATCATTGGCCCGAACGGGGCGGGTAAGAGCTCTTTTGTGCGTGCGCTTGAAGTGCTTAAGCGCATTGTCATGGCTGAAGATAATGCAGAGAACCCTCTTCAGGGTGCTTTGACAGGAACGACATTCGCATATGGCATCGACAAAGCAACTCCCGCTACGATTTCTATTGAGGTGCTTCTCGATAAAGGCGAGCCTGGAAATGATGAGAAGCCGCTTACGATAGCTGTATACACTCTGAAAGCAAATAAAGAGAAAATCTATGAGGAATCTCTCTATTACATCCTGAATAACTCACGGAAGCTCATGTTCCAGCGTGTGCTGCAGGATGATGGGCAGTACGCATACCGCTTCGGTAAGAATTACCGCGGTGAGAAGAAGAGACAGGCTGCGAAGCTTCCTGAGAACAGGACATTCCTCGCGGGCTCTGCAAGGAAGGGCGGACATACATCACTTGAGCTTTACACATGGTTCGAAAAGAATCTTCACATCCTTCCGATGGGTGTTTCCACGAAGGCTGAAGCGTATGCATGTGAAATGCTCAAAGCCCATCCCGGCTGGGGTGAGCAGATCCTCAATTACCTCTGGGCTCTTGATATCACAGATATCAACAGAATTGAGGTCAGGACAAATGACAAGGGTGAGGATCACCTTAGATTCACGCATATATATGTCAATGACAAGAAAGCAGAGGGCTACGCCAGCATGTTCGCCGGTGAAAGTCTTTCGCTCCGACGTCTTGTAGTGATGGGTTTTGCCTTCTTCGAGGCGTTCATCACCGGAAAGACGCTTGTTATTGATGATTTCGGTCAGCTTCTGCATCCAGACGTGCTCTGCCACCTTGTTGAGATTTTCGAGAACTGCGACAAGGAGAGCCAGCTGCTTGTTGTTGACTGCAATCCATCGCTGCTCCGCGAAGGTCTTCTCCGCCGTGATGCAATCTGGTTTGCGCAGAAGGATCAGGAAAGCTCAACAGTCTACTATTCGCTTTCAGATTTCAAAGGTGCGCGTGGCCGCGTGACAACAGCTCAGCGTTATATCCAGGGCGCATTCGGCTCACTCCCGATTATCAGTGAGTTCTGGTTCACCCATGATGGCACGCCTGTCGAGCCCGAGAAGGAGGAGGTAAGCAATGAAAACGCGTAAGAAGAATATCACACAGCCGAAATCAACATTGCTGCTTGTCTGCAAGACTGAAGCCGAGGCTCTCTACTTCTCACAGATGAGGAAGGATTGCCGCTATGTGAATCTCACTGTAATGCAGGTTCCTGAGAGCAAAGGCAAGAATCTTCAGACTCTTATAGATTTCACCGGAAGGGAAAGAAGCAAAGGCCGCTTTGATTCAGCCTGGGCGCTTTTCGGATTCGATGATTTCGGCATCGGTGTTTCCGATGTGAAGGAGATGGAGGAATATGCGGAGAAGAAGAAGGTCAAGATGCTTTACTTCAATCCTACATTCGAGCTCTGGTTCCTCCTGCATCTTGGTACGCCTGGCGCATTCATCGCAGACGCTTCAGCTATCAAGGAGAAGGTGAAGACCGGTGTGCTTGGCGGAAACGAATTCAGTGCGGCATACCTTCTCACGAGTGGACTTAATCTCCACATAAGGCTCTTCCCTCTGCATTCCAAGGCTGATCTCGGCGCGAGAAATTACAACAGTACTGCAAAGCTTCAGACAGGTCTGGATGCGACGACAATGCCATTGTTTGATGAAGATATCGAGGCAATCTGCGGTAAGGCAGATATGTCCCATAACCAGAAGGCACGCCGCTAGGAATGGAGGCGTTACCACTTCTTCTGTCCCTCTTCTCCCTCGCCATCGTGAGCATGGATCTCGCGCTGGCGATTGTATGGGTTCGCCGTACTAAGCCATCCTGGGCTTGGGCGTTATTGTCATTCATAGCTTCCTTGCTGGGGGCTGTGGTGCTTTTCGCCCTTGACCAGTATTCTTTTCTTGTCTTCACGGGAACGGCAAGACGTGTGCTCCACTATATCTGGGAAAGCATACTGATTGCAGACTCTGCTTTTATTCTCGTGCTGCTTTTTTTCTTCGCGAACTGGCTTATCGCGCGGCCAATGTCCATGGCTGAGAAGGTAGTAGCTTTCGCTTTGGGGGCTATCTACCTTGTCGTTTCAATTCTATGGATTATCTTTGACTCATCGCTTTTCTCTGTCCTGCAGTATATTTCATGGACACTTGCGGTAATCTATTGCATGACTGTCATGCTCAGAGAGCGTAAGAATGTCGAGGAGAAAGCTGTCAGGACAGTATGCCTGACGCTTGCAATCGTGTCGCTTACGATGCTTCCTATAGTCATCACATCCATTCTTTTCCGTTATATGCGGATGATTTCAATCCCGATTGTATGCAGCGCTTACACGATAGCTTTTCTTGTCTTTCTCTTCGTTGCTGTCGCCAGAACTGAATCCGATGGTACTGGCGATGAGAAGGGGAGTCTTACATTCGAGACCGTCAGCGAGCGCTATCATATAACGGAGCGTGAATTCGAGGTTATCAAGCTTATCAAAGCGGGGCTTACGAACAAGGAGATAGCCTCGGAGCTTTCCATATCTGTCAATACAGTCAATAACCATATTCAGAATATTTTCTCGAAAACGGAAGTCAGAAGCCGCATCGATCTGCTGAATCTCTTGGAGGAAGCGTCATGGTGAAGCTGGAGTATACCGTTCCTGTAACCTGGTATAAGGGAGTTTATCAGGATGTTAAGGGAGCTGTAAGTGCTGCGCGTCCGTTTTCTCTTGTCCACACTGAAAAAGCGAAAAAAGCTATCCTTTGCCTCCATGGCTATGCCGGGTATCCGGGGGAGATGGTCCGTCCCGCTACTGATATCAGTGAAAAAGGTTTTGATGTCTATGTCCCAAGGCTTCCGGGAATGGGCACCACAGGTGAGGACTTCATGCGCTCGAGGCGCAAAGACTGGCTCGGCGTCGCTGTAAATGCCGCAAGGGATCTGAAGGCAAAGTATGATGATGTCTTTATCGTTGGTCATTCAATGGGCTCAGCGCTTGCGATACTTGCCGCAGCAGAGTGCGGCATAAATCGTATCGTCACTGCTTGCCCTGCGATAAGCTATTCAGGCTGGAAACCTCCAAGACCGTTTCCAGTAATGCTTCTCTTCTCTCTTCTGAAGAAGCGGATTCCCACCGCATGGCATCATCAGAGCGAATATGTCCTTTATTATGAGAATGCGCCTTGCGATGATGATTATCTTGGCGGTGAGTACTGGTCATGGGTGTATATAAGAGAAGTCTATGAGCTCATGAAGCTTATGAAAGAAGCTGATGACGCTCTTTCTTCTCTCGATGCTGATATCCTCACAATCTCCGGCGGAAAGGATCTCACTGTGGGTGATAAATCCTCCCTGGAAATCATGGAAAAAGGAAGAGGACAGAATAAGCATGTCCATATTCCTGAGTGCACACATTTTCTCTATTATGATATCGACAAAAGCGGTGAGGAAAAGGCTGTGAGCGCGACTCTTGACTGGCTTCTGAGGCAGTCATCTTCCTTCAAGCCATTCTATCCGTCTTGAAATCATTTTCCTCACATACGGTTTCTTCCAGAGAAAGTCATAGCCATGCAGAGTGCCTTCTGTCTCTGAAAGAGCTGTATCAGTCCCCAGCGCTTTCAGCTCACTAGCGATGATTATCCCCTCGTCGTGAAGTGCGTCATATTCAGCTGTTTCCACAAATGCTTTTCTTATGCCTTGCAGATTTCTTTCAGGTGGAATACAGGACGCAAGATAATGCTTAACCATCCATCTGTTGTTTTTAGCATTCCACATAGGTGTATTGATGTATTTCCTCATCGATTCGGTTTCATAGTCCAGCATCACGACAGGATAGATGAGCATCAGATCGGGTTTGCGTTTCAGCTTAGATACCGTATGGATAGCAAGGAAGCCTCCGGCACTGTCGCCCTCGATGACAGAGAGATTATCGAGGCTCTCTGCTAGCTCGAGGATTTTCTCCAGTGCTTCAGGATGATGATGGAAAGGAAGGAGAGGATAGTCAGGCATTATGACTCTATATCCACACGCCGCGTAGAGGGAAGCTGCCTTTCTGTGATGTGAGGCCGCTGGGAAGGCGAAGGCACCTCCGTGTATTGATAACAATGTCCCTTTCTCTGTAGACGATGATGTGAAGATTGAGCATTTCATTCCATTGAATACCATCCGCTCCTCTTTCACTCCGTTTACTGGTTTTGCGAGGTATGACAGAAGACGCATTGAGTGTGAAAGGAAAGCAAGGAGACTGCTCATTCTGAAATGCATGATGGATAGCATCCTGATATCCTTTTCAATCTTCATAGTTGTCATTCTACCGCTTTCAGAGAGAAGTGTGCCATTGATGTAAATACGTAAAGATAATAAACTCCGGATGTTTAGGAGCAGATTGATGGAAGTTCGAGTTCGCTATGCCCCGTCTCCAACTGGGCTACAGCATATCGGCGGTATCCGTACAGCGCTGTTCAATTACTTCTTTGCCCGTGCAAATGGAGGTAAGTTCATACTCCGCGTTGAGGATACGGATAGGGAAAGATACTCAGACGAGTCTCTTGAGGATCTTTATAGCACCCTTGACTGGCTAGGCATCAAATGGGATGAAGGTCCTGTTGTCGGTGGCCCATATGGTCCATATATACAGTCAGAGCGTTTTGACTTGTACAAGAAGTACGCTGAGGAACTTGTTGAGAAAGGCAGGGCATATTATTGCTTCTGCACGCCTGAGCGTCTTGAGGAAGTCAGGAAAGCGCAAGCCGCATCCAAAAGTGAATATCAGGGGTATGACAGACATTGCGCACATCTTTCTGATAGTGAGATCAAAGAGTATCTGAGACAGGGTATAAAGCCTGTTATCAGATTCCGCGTCCCTACAGAAGGCAAGACGACTTTCCATGATATTATCATGGGCGATATAACACGTCGTAACCGTGATATCTCCCCAGATCCTATTCTTCTTAAAAGTGACGGATTCCCGACTTATCATCTGGCTAATGTCGTGGATGACCACCTGATGCACATAACCCATATAATGCGCGCTCAGGAGTGGATTCCGTCAGGTCCTCTTCATGTGCTTCTCTATGAAGCGTTCGGCTGGGATGTTCCTCAGTATTGCCACCTTCCGATGGTCATGGGAAAAGATGGACAGAAGCTTTCCAAGAGACATGGCTCGACAGCTGTGCGTGATTTCCGCCAGAAGGGGTATCTCCCGGAAGCTATCCTCAATTATGTCACGCTCGTGGGCTGGTCGCTTGACGGCAACACTGAGTTCTTCTCCAAGGAGCAGCTTGAGAAGTGCTTCACAATGGAGGGAATACACAAGTCACCTGCAGTCTTTGACTACAAGAAGCTTGATTGGTTCAATGGCCAGTATATAAGGCAGTGCGATAACGATAGACTTGCTTCTCTCATAGCGCCATATCTTGAGGAGGCGGGTTTTGTCTCATCTCCTCTTACAGATAATGACAAAGCCCTGATTGCCCGCATTGTTCCTCCTGTCAAGGAGCGCATGAAGGTGCTCTCTGATGTGGTTCCTCTCACGTCATTCCTTTTCCGTGATGTACCAGTTGTGGATAAGAGCGTGTATGTGGCGAAGGGCTCTGATGAGGAGAAGACAGGTGAGGCTCTGAAAAAAGCTTCCGCCATACTTCTTTCAGGTCTCAAGGAAGGAAAGGATGAGGAAGTGATAGAAACAGAGCTTGCAGCCCTTGCTTCTGAGTTTGAGATAAAGGTTAATGGGGTATTCCAACCCATAAGAGTCGCAATAACGAATTCTACAGTATCGCTTCCGCTCTTTGACTCGATCAGGCTTCTGGGGCTTGATGAGACAGAGAAGAGACTGAAGCGCGCAATCAGTTTGTTTGAGGAGTAATAGAATGGCTGAAGTTACAATGGATAAAATAGTATCGCTTTGCCGCCGCCGCGGCTTCATATTCCAGTCCAGCGAGATCTATGGTGGTCTCAATGGCGCTTATGACTACGGTCCGATGGGCGTGAATCTGAAGAACAACATCCGTGATTTCTGGTGGAAGGAAATGACGCAGATGCACGATAATATCGTTGGGCTTGATGCTTCGATTCTCATGCATCCGCGTGTATGGGAGGCTTCAGGCCATGTCTCCAACTTCACAGACCCGATGGTCGATTGCAAATCATGCCATTCTCGCTTTAGAGCTGATCAGATTGATCTTACAGCTCCGTGCCCGGTATGTGGCAACAAAGGCACATTCACGGAGCCAAGGAATTTCAATCTCATGTTCCAGACACATATCGGACCGACGTCCGATGCCGCATCGGTTGTCTATCTGAGGCCAGAGACTGCGCAGGGAATCTATGTCAATTTCAAGAATGTGCTTCAGTCTTCACGTGTCAAGCTTCCATTCGGTATCGCGCAGGTCGGAAAGTCTTTCCGCAATGAAATCACGACAAAGAACTTCATCTTCCGCTCGTGCGAATTCGAGCAGATGGAGATGCAGTTCTTCTGCAAGCCAGGCACAGATGAGGAGTGGTTCCCGTACTGGAGAGAGCAGAGAATGAACTTCTATAAGAAGATGGGTATACATCCAGAGCATCTGAGATGGCATCAGCATGGGCCGGATGAACTGGCATTCTATGCTAAGGATGCTTATGATATCCAGTTCCTCTTCCCGATGGGATGGCAGGAGCTTGAGGGTGTTCATTCCCGTACGGATTACGATCTCACACAGCACCAGAAGTTCTCCGGAAAGGATCTTACATATCTCGATCCTGAAACACAGGAGAGATATGTACCATATGTCGTCGAGACATCTGCAGGTCTTACGAGAAACGTGCTTATGGCGCTTTCAGATGCCTATGATGAGGAGCCGACACCAGAGGGCGATACAAGGACAGTCCTCCATTTCCATCCTCTTATCGCACCTGTCAAAGTTGCTGTGCTTCCGCTTGTCAAGAAAGACGGACTTGCTGAATACGCTACCAAGCTTGAGCATTCTCTCCGCTCGGATTTCTTCACATTCTATGATCAGAGCGGTGCTGTCGGCAGAAGATACAGGAGAATGGATGAAATCGGTACGCCTTACTGCGTGACTGTAGATTATCAGACGCTGGAAGATCAGACAGTGACTGTCCGCTTCCGTGATTCTATGAAGCAGGAAAGAGTCAGCGTTGATAAGCTTGTACAGTTCATCAACGACGCGATGAAGAACTATCAGAGGGTACTTTGATGAACAGTGCTATCCAGACACTTATCGATAGGGGCTTCGTGAAGGACTGCACGGATTATGAAGGTCTTTCCGAGCTGATGGATAAGAATCCTGTCACATTCTATTGTGGTGTCGATCCTACAGGTCCGTCCCTTCATGTCGGTCATATCGTGCCTTTCTTTGCTATGCACCATCTTCAGGAAGCCGGACACAATCCAATCTGTCTTGTAGGTGGTGGAACAGGATTAATCGGTGATCCATCTGGCAAGACTGAGATGAGAAAGATCCTTCCAGAGGAGACAATACGCGACAATGTGAAGAGAATCACAGGGCAGCTTGGCAAAATCGTGGATCTTTCAGACAATCCTCCAGCGGGGTGCGGCAAAGCAAGAATCATGAATAATGCGGACTGGCTTGTCGATCTTAATTACATTAAGTTCCTCAGGGATGTAGGTGTGTATTTCTCAGTGAATAGAATGCTTACTTTCGAAGGCGTGAAGCAGCGTCTTGAAAGGGGACTTTCATTCATAGAGTTCAATTACCAGCTTCTCCAATCATATGACTTCCATATTCTCAACGAGCGCGCTGGATGCCGCTTGCAGATTGGAGGCGCAGACCAGTGGGGAAATATTGTTGCAGGTATCGATCTTATACAGCGCATGGGTGGTGAGGAGTGCTTCGGTCTGACATTCAATCTCATCATGCGCGCAGATGGAAAGAAGATGGGTAAAAGCGAGAAAGGCGCTGTATTCCTTTCTCCTGAGCTATATTCGCCATATGATTTCTATCAGTACTGGAGAAATGTCGCCGATGCCGATGCTGTCCGCTTCATGAAGCTTTTCACATTCCTCTCTCTTGATGAGATAAAAGAGTACGAGGATCCGAAACGCAATATAAATGATGCGAAGGCCCGTCTTGCCTATGAGGTGACTAAGATCGTCCATGGTGAGGAGGAAGCTGAGAAGGCGAAGAGCGCAGCAGCTGCTCTCTTCTCATCTTCAGCACCGGTTTCAAAGGAAGGTATGCCAAGCGCGAAGATAGCGGCAGCGGATTTCGAGAATGGTATCGGAGTGCTTGATTTGTTCACACGCTCAGGTCTTACTTCATCAAATGGTGATGCAAGGCGCCTTGTAACTCAGGGCGGAGCTGAAATCAACGGAAAGAAAATCTCCGATCCGAAAGCTGTGGTAACCACTGCCGATCTGGATGATGGAGAGCTTCTTCTCAAAGCTGGCAAGAAACGATTCATGCGGGTTATTGCGGAATAAGCAGCTGGGCACGGGGAGACCCGTGCTTTTTTCATGTTTCTGTTTTTTTTCATTTTCTTTTAATTTTCGCCTGCTATATTTCAGCCATGGAGGAAAGAAAATGAAAAACAGAAGACTTATTGTATTATGTGTTATTGCACTTTCGGCGGGAATTCTCTTCGGCGCTGTCACTAGAGATGAGGCTATTGATATCGCGCTCAGCGATGCTGGCATCACCAAGGATGCAGCTGATACTCTCAGAATCCATCGTGACTATGATAATGGACGTGAAGAATATGAGATTGAGTTCCGCTCTGGCTCATCAGAATGGGACTATACGATTGACGTGGAGACTGGAAACATAACCGGTTATGATTATGAAGTGAAGAATGCACCGGCGCCTATAGCACCAGCAGTTTCCGCTCCCAGTCATCACCCAGAGCATTTGCTCGATAGAGCAGCGCTTGAGGAGATAGCGCTCTCTGATGCGGGTTTTGGACGCAGAGATGTGTCAGCGCTGAGAAGCGAGCGTGATTATGATGATGGAATGGAGATACTTGAAATCAGCTTCAATAATGGCGGCAGGAAATATGAATATGACGTTCTTGCGACAGGTGAGATTCTCAAGGCTGAGTGGGAGCTGAGAAGAGAGCCTAGAGGCAGAAGCGACGCGCGTCTTTCAGAGTCTGATGCTCAGCGTATCGCGCTGGAGGCAATCGGTGGAGATACAGATCGTATCGTAGTCTGGGAAGACAGGGATGACGGACGCTTTGTATATGAGTGCGAAGCTGATAAAGATAACTACCGCTATGAGATAGATATAGACGGAACCGGAGAAATCCTTTCTGTGAAACGCTCACTGAAGCTCAGGTGATGAATCGCCCCGGGAAGCCGGGGCATTATTCATGATTTTGAAGCATTGAGAGCGGCTCTTGTCAGCTTTGCTCTCGCTCCTGTGCCATCTTTCCATCTTCTGAAGAAGACGGTGAAGCATATCATGTGTGCTATGAATGTCACGGCCCAGGAGATAGGGTATGAGATATAAAGATTCACAAGTGTATGATCAATCTGGAATATCGTGTAAATCCATACAATCCGCAATAGGCATGCACCTGTAAGGGATACAAGAGTCGGAGCTATTGAGTAGCCTAGTCCCCTTATTGAGCCGCATGCAGTATCCATGAGCCCGCATATGAAATAGGGTAGGCAGACGTAGAGAAGACGCTGCATACCATATTGTATGACAGCCTCATCTGACGAGTAGATAGAAAGGAGCTGGTGAGAAAAGAGAGTCGCGAAACCACCCATGACAACTCCAATCACAGTGACGGAGAGAAGACAGCACCCAAGGATAGGTACAATCCTTTCAGTTTTCCTTGCCCCTACATTCTGGCTTGTGAAGCTTGTGGATGCCTGATACATCGAGTTCATTGATGTATATACAAACCCTTCGATATTCGATGCCGCTGTGTTGCCTGCGACAGCTACTGAGCCGAATGAGTTGATTGATGCCTGTATGAGAACATTCGAGATACTGAATACCGCACCCTGTATTCCCGCAGGAAGTCCAATACGTACAATCTGCTTGAGCTTTGCAGGATGTATCCGCAGTCTTCTTAGTGAAAGATGGTATGAAGCATTGCTTCTGATCATCGAGATGACGACAAGGGACGCGGAGATGTATTGCGAGATTATCGTGGCTATAGCGACACCTGCGACACCTAAACCGAAGACAATGACGAAGAAGAGATTCAGAAAGACATTCACGATTCCGGATATGAAAAGAAACAGCAGCGGTCGTCTTGTGTCTCCTACAGCTCTCAGTATTCCAGCTCCGAAGTCATAAGTCATCAGTGCGGGCATGCCCAGAAAGACTATACGCATGTAAAGCACAGCCTGGTCGATGACGTCGGGAGGTGTTCCCATCACGGATAGCATTGGTCTTGCAAGAATCACTCCAAGGACAATGAGGACTGAGCCTGAGATAAGCGAAAGCAGGATTGATGTGTGCACAAGCTCGTCGATGTTCTTTTCTTCCTTCGCGCCATAGTAGCGGGCCATAAGTACGCTGCATCCAATTGATAGTCCTAGGAATATGTTGACGATGAGGTTATTGAGAGCGCTTGTAGAGCCTACAGCCGCCATCGCTTCCTTGCCTGTGAACTGGCCGACAACTATGATATCCGCAGCGTTGAAGAGCAGCTGCAGTATTCCTGAGAGCATGAGAGGAACAGCGAATGCAATTACCTTTGGCAGGATGCGTCCTGTGCACATATCAATTTCATACGATGCCATAGAGAAACCTCACCCAGAATGATATTCCTGTTTTCTATGGTTTCCAACTAAAAAAGCAGTAACTGCGCTCTGGATATGTCATTGCTCTTGACTGAGGCGCTATTTCTGGCATAAGGTCTTATGGTAATTGATATTGACGGGGATGCATACTTCTGTTAACATTCACCAGTCGGTAACGAAACATATTTGTGAGGTAAGAAATGGCAACTCCTAAGTATAAGACTTCGAAATCCAAGGCAGCATCAAGAAAGGCTGCAAATATGAAGCTTTCAGCACCGAATCTGTCACAGTGCCAGACATGCGGTAATCTGATTCCTTCTCATCGTGTATGCCCGAAGTGCGGCTATTATGCAGGTAAGCCTGTCATCGTAAAGGAAGAGGAGTGATTGATATGACAGAACAGGAAGTTTTCAGCAAAGTTAAGGCTCTTGTGGTTGAGAAGCTTGGGATTGAACCTGAGAAGGTGACAATGGAGGCAAGCTTCAGAAAGGATCTTGGCGCAGACAGCCTTGACACATATGAGCTTGTTTATGCTATTGAGGAAGAGACTGGAATCACTATCTCCGACGATATGGCAAATGAGTTCGAGACAGTCGGCGATGCAGTTCGCTTTCTTGCTGGAGAGCTGAAGTAAATTGCTTTCGTATCTCGAGAAGGCTCCCGCGTTATCTGAAGAGCGCACAAGGGAGCTTTTTTCTTTCATAGAGGGGCTTGACCTCTCTTTTAATGAGTATCGTCTTCTGAATCTTGCTTTCACTCACACTTCTTATGCAAATGAGTGTAAGGGCAAGGTTGATAATAACGAGCGTCTCGAATTTCTTGGAGACAGCATTCTTGGAATGGTGACCGCAGAATATCTTTTTTCTTCATTCACATGGTTCCATGAGGGAGAGTTCTCGAAGATAAAGTCCGTGGTCGTCTCTGAGGAAAGTCTTTCAGAGGTTGCGCTCTCTCTTCATTTTGATAAATACATCCTTGTCGGACGAGGTGAGAAGAGTCAGAATGGCATGATGAAGAAAGCAATCCTTGCAGATGCGATGGAGGCTGTGATTGCTGCTCTGTATCTTGATCAGGGGCTTGAGACAGCCAAGAAATTCATTCTCTCTTTCATTCCTCAGCAGATTGAGAAGATGCTCGCCAACAGGCTCAGTTACAAGGATTACAAGACTGAGCTTCAGGAGTATCTGCAGAAGCGCAGAGGCAAAGTACCTAAGTATATACTTGTAGGACAGAGCGGACCTGATCATGAGCAGGTTTTCTCAGTCAATGTCGAGCTGGGCACGAAGACATTCGGTCCGGGAGAGGGCAGGAACAAGAAAAGCGCTGAGCAGGCTGCTGCGAGAATCGCTCTTATCGCTCTTGGGATTGAGAAATCCTGAGTGCTTCCTTCTCAAGATATTCTTCTGTATTTCTTGACGGGTCATCGATGACTTCGTCAAGAAGATTCTGCAGTATTCTGCCCATCTCCGGGCCTGGCTTTATGCCTATTTCCGTTAGTCTCTTGCCGTTTATCCTAAGATCCTTCATCGATAGCGCGTTGTTTTTATCGAGTTCCGCGTTTATACGCTCGCTGAGCGCGAGAATCATGGCAGGTGAGAAACTATGACCTACTGTACTCTCTCCGTCACATATCCTGAGATAGAAGAGGTTGTTGATTTCATCAACGCCAATCCGGTTGATGAATCTTCTTACAGCGCTGTCTGACCAGTCTGGTGTGTAGGCGAACATGTGGTTCCTGATTAGATGCACTGTCCTCTCGCGTTCTTCATTCGAGGTTTTGAGCCTCCTGAAAATCTTATCAGTCATTTCCGCTGACACAGTGTCATGGCGGTAGAATGTATACTCCCTCCCGTCTCCTTTTTCCCTAGTGGGTACTTTCCCGATATCGTGAAAGAGCGAAGCAAGCTTGACTTCCATCGGATATCCATGCTTTCTCGCGCTATCAAGAGCGAGAAGAAGGTGCTCGTAGAGTGTTTCCCTGTGCATGCCGCCCTGCTCAAAGCCGACAGCAGCTGAAAGCTCAGGCAGAATCTCGTCCATGAGACCTGTAACCCTCATCGCCTCAAGACCTTTTACGGGGTTCTGCCCATTGATAAGTCTCCAGAGCTCTTCCTTGATTCGCTCTGCGGATACATGGATTATCGAATGGCTGTTGTTCTTGATTGCTTCAAGTGTTTTTTCCTCGATGGTGAAATCAAGCTGGGACGAGAATCGGCATGCCCTCATCATCCTCAGCGCGTCTTCATGAAAACGCTCATCTGGATTCCCTATAGCTCTGATAATGTGATGTTTGAGATCTTTCATTCCGTCATGAAGATCTATGATTTTTCCTTCTGGAAGGGAAGAGGCGAATGCATTTATCGTAAAGTCCCTTCGTGCAAGATCCTCATCAAGAGATTTGATGAACCTGACACTATCAGGGTGCCGTGAGTCATGATAATCGCTTTCAGCGCGGAATGTGGTTATCTCATACTGTGCGCCTTTGAAGAGGACTGTGACAGTCCCGTGCTTTATCCCCGTATCGATGGTACGATGAAACATCGCCTTGATATCCTTGGGCTCCGCGTCGGTTGTGAAGTCATAGTCATTATTCTCCTTTTTAAGGAGAAAATCCCTGACAGCCCCACCGACAAGGTATAGTGAGAAGCCATTTTCCCTGAATATAGAGGCGAGGGCTTTGATGCCCTGATCGATCTTCATGCGCATAGTGATAGGATAGCAGAAGAAAAGGATTTGTTCAGGCAGTATCCCTTCTTGCAGGCAGATGCCTCTTTTGGGTATATTAGGCAGGTAGGAGTTTTGGTTATGTTCAAGCCTGTTAACAGCAAAGCCGACTTCCCTAAGATGGAAGAGGCTGTTCTGAAATTCTGGGAAGATAATGATATCTGCAATAAGTCGATACAGCAGCGTCCTGCTGATAACGAGTACGTCTTCTATGATGGGCCTCCGTTTGCGACGGGGCTTCCTCATTTCGGCCACTTTGTGCCAGGAACCATAAAAGATGCGATTCCCCGCTATCAGGCGATGAAAGGCAAGAGAGTAATCCGCCGCTTTGGCTGGGATTGCCATGGACTTCCAGTTGAGGCTGAGGTTGAGAAGACTCTTGGCATCAAAGGTTATTTCAATGTCATGAACTATGGTGTCGCCAAGTTCAACGAGGCGTGCCGCTCAATCGTTCTCAGATATACTGAGGAGTGGAAGCATACAATCACCCGCATGGGACGCTGGGTGGATTTTGACCACGGCTACCGCACCATGGATAAATCCTACATGGAATCTGTATGGTGGGTATTCAAGACCCTTTATGACAAGGGCCTTATCTATGAAGGGTACAATATTCTTCCATACTCGCCTCAGCTTGCATCTCCTCTTTCGAATATGGAGGTTTCTCTCGGCGGATACAAGGATGTGACTGATCCAGCTGTCACTGTGCGCTTTAAAGCCGATGGTGAGGAAAACACATACTTCCTGGCGTGGACAACAACACCATGGACCCTTCCTTCAAACCTCGCGCTTGCTGTCGGCCCTGATATCGACTACGTGAAGGTGAAGGATACTGACTCCGGTGACTATTATTATCTGGCTGAGAAGCTCATCCATAAGTATTACAAGGATGGAAAGGGCTATGAGATTGTTTCGAGAGTGAAGGGCTCTGATCTCAAAGGCAGAACCTATGAGCCGCTTTTCCCGTATTTTGCTGATCTCAAGAAGCAGGGTGCTTTCGTTGTCGTGTGCGGTGATTATGTCACGACTGAGGATGGCTGCGGTATCGTACATACAGCTCCAGGCTTCGGTGAGGATGACTACAACGTTCTGAAGGGAACAGGAATTCCTGTAGTGTGCCCAATCGATGCAGAGTGCCGTTTCACTGATGAGGTTCCAGACTTCAAGGGGCTCTTTGTCAAAGATGCGGATAAAGGCGTCATAGAGTGGCTCAAGGCGCATGGAAAGCTCGTGAAGAGGGAGAACTATCTCCATTCCTATCCATTCTGCTATCGTACGCATATGCCTCTTATCTACCGCGCGATGAGCTGCTGGTTCGTAGATATCCAGAAGATCAAGAAGACGATGCTCGAATGCAACGAGGAGATAAGATGGGTTCCTGAGCACATCAAGCACGGGCGCTTTGGCAAATGGCTGGAGGGCGCTCGTGACTGGGCTATCAGCCGCAACAGGTTCTGGGGCAATCCTATTCCTGTCTGGAAGTGCGATGGCTCAGATTATATTGAGGTTATCGGCTCTGTTGAGGAGCTTGAGAAGAAATGCGGACAGAAGGTCGAGGATCTTCACAAGCAGTATGTCGATGAGCTCACATGGCCATCTCCCGATGGAAAGGGAATGATGAGAAGGATTCCCGATGTTCTTGACTGCTGGTTCGAGTCAGGCTCAATGCCATATGCGGAAGAGCATTATCCTTTCGATTGCAAGGAAAGATTCCAGCACATATTCCCCGCAGATTTCATCAATGAAGGACTGGATCAGACACGTGGCTGGTTCTACTCCCTGACGATTCTTGCCGCTGCTCTCTTCGGAAAGCCTGCATTCAAGAACTGCATCGTCTCTGGCATCGTCCTTGCAGCTGATGGCCGCAAGATGAGCAAGAGTGAGCGTAACTTTACGGATCCGATGGAGATTATCAATAAGTATGGCGCTGATGCGCTCCGCTTCGCGCTTATTGATTCTCCGCTCGTGAGATCTGATGACCTCAAGTTCTCGGATGAGATTGTAAAGGATGTGCTTAAGAGTCTTATCATTCCGCTCTGGAATGCATATTCATTCTTTGTCACATACGCGAATATCGATGGATACGAGCCATCACAGACATCATATGATAAGCTTTCCAATCCTCTTGATAGATGGATTATCTCCGATCTGAACAAGCTTATTAAGGATGTGACTGAAGCTATGGACACTTATCAGGTGGATAACGCTTGCTCAGCGCTTGTCGCATTCATTGATGATCTCAATAACTGGTATATCCGCCGCTCAAGAAGAAGATTCTGGAAGTCTGAGAATGATGGGGATAAGAAGGCTGCGTATGACACGCTTTACAGAGTGCTTGTGACATTCGTGAAGACCGCAGCTCCGATGGTACCATTCATCACAGAGGAGATTTATCTCAATCTCCGTACTGATGATATGCCGGAATCTGTGCATCTTGAGGATTATCCTGTCTATTCTGCTGCAGAAAGGGATGAGAGACTCGAGAAGGAGATGTCACTCACGATGAAAGCCATCGCGATGGGAAGAGCACTCCGCTCGACATCTAATCTCAAGATCAGACAGCCTCTGAAGGAGTTCTTCATTGTTGATCGCTCTGATGAAGAGAGAAGCATTCTGAAGGACAACAGTGATATCATCAGCGAGGAGCTTAATGTCAAGCAGGTTTCAATCAGCAGCGATGAAGGCGCGCTTGTGACATATTCAGCGAAGGCGAACTTCAAGGTCCTCGGTGCAAAGCTTGGCAAGAACATGAAGGAAGTTGCTGCGATGATTCAGTCGCTTTCCTCGGATGAGATTGCTTCGATTCTTGATGGCAAGAGCATTTCGATTAAATACTCAAGCGGTGAAATTGAGATTTCGGAAGGTGATCTTGTCGTGCAGCGCTCTGAGAAAGAGCATGTTAAGGTCCTTAATGAAGGAAGCCTCACTGTCGGATACGACACTGAAATCACAGAAGAGCTTCTTCTTGAAGGCATTGCCCGTGATCTTGTCCGCGCTGTGCAGACAGAGAGAAAAGAAAGCGGCTTAGAGGTTGCTGACCACATCAATCTGACAATCTATGGCTCTGAGAAGGTTTCTCAGGCTGTGAGCGCCTTCGGTGATTACATCAGTCAGGAGACTCTCGCATCCTCACTCGTGTTCGCTGAGAACGATGGTAAAGAGACGGAAGCTGGTGACGAGAAAGCCTCTATAAAGGTCGTGAAGGCCTGATGAGACGTCTTTTCCCCCTTCTTCTGGTATTTATTCTCTCATCCTGTGTTTATTTCGATGCAGGACGGGAGGATATTCTCCAGAGACTCGGGAATGATGGTGATACAGTCGTCTATGTGGACGCTTCCAGGCTGAGATCTTCCTCCCTTGCCCCAATTCTTCCCGAAGGCGATATATACGACAGAGTAACAAAGCTCTCTGTCGTCATCTCTGCAGGGGAGTTTTCTGCTGTCGCGCAGGGAAAGCTTTCGTCAACTGAGGTTGGAACTGCTCTGATATGGTCACCTCAGTTTGTGAGGAGAAGCGAAGAGCCAAGATATTATCATTCGAAGGATCTGGGGTTATCTGCAGGCTCAATCGGAGAAGGTCTCATGCTGATCACCAGCGGGGACTATGAAGCGGAATATGCTTCAATCTTCTCCGGGAGAATGGGGGTTGTTGCTCCTTCTGATGCCGCTCTGATGATGGATGCGTTGATTGGCGTTTATGTATCAGAGCCATCCTCTCTCTCTTCCTTCGATACTGGTATTCCAGCAGAGAGTTTCCAGAAGATGGAATCTGTGCTGCTTCTCATCTCCGAAGGGGAAGAGAATGCGATTCTCGATGGCCGTATCATCATGAGCGATGAAGAGAGCGCGAGGGCACTGCAGATGATTCTTCGCAATATGCTTGTGCAGGAGATAAGGAGAAAAGGCGAGCGACTTGACGTCAAAGCCATTTCGGATATTTTCACATATGAGGGGAGTGTGCTCAGGATCTCTGGCTATTCCCTGAAGAGAGATGTTTTGGAGAGCTTCATCTCCAGGAGTGCTTATGCCGTTATATGAATACAGATGCCCAAAGTGCGGAAATGATTATGAGGTTATAAAGGGTTTTTCAGAGGATGCCGATCACGATACATGCCCAAAATGCCATGCAGATGCTGATCGCGTATTCTCAGGTGCACCAGAGGTGGTATATCATGGGTCGGGGTACTATTGCACCGATCATAAATCTGGGTGTTCCGGGTGCCCGCATAAGGAATGATTATGAAGAAAAGAATTCTCACAGGTGATAGAACTACCGGAAAACTCCATCTTGGACACTACGCAGGCTCGCTGATGCAGCGTGTGGAGCTTCAGGATGATTACGAGGAATTCATCCTCCTTGCCGATGTTCAGGCTTTGACGACACATTTCAATAATCCTGAGCTTATAAACAGCTCAATCTACGATGTCGCTATAGACAACCTCTCTGTTGGTCTTGACCCAGAGAAAGTCACATTCATACAGCAGTCGATGATCCCATCGATTGCGGAGCTCACGATTTTCTATTCAATGATAGTCACTGTAAACCAGCTTCGCCATAACCCGACTATCAAGACGGAAGCGAAGAATTACGGATACTCTGAGCTTACGTATGGATTCCTTGGCTATCCAGTATCTCAGACTGCGGATATAACATTCTGCAACGCGGATCTCGTACCTGTAGGAGAGGATCAGATTCCTCATATCGAGCTCTCGAGAAAGATTGTCAGGAAGTTCAATGACCTTTATGGGACAACCATCACAGAGCCATCATACAAGCTTTCAACAGTCTCTCGTCTGCCAGGTCTTGATGGTAACGCGAAGATGGGCAAAAGCCTTGGGAATGCTGTTTATCTTTCAGATAGCGAGGAAGTGCTCAACGAGAAGATTCGCAACGCTGTTACCGATACGAATAGAATCGCTGTGAAGATTCCCGGAAATCCCGATGTATGCACTGTCTATACTTATCATAAGGCTTTCAATCCAGAGGAAGCTGGAAATGTATGCTCAATGTGCCGCAACGCCGAAATGGGCTGTGTCGCCTGCAAGAAGATGCTCATGAAGAAGATGAATGAGATTCTCGCCCCGATACGCGAGAGACGTCATTATTACGAAGAGCACATGGATGAGGTAAGGGATATAATACACAGCGGAACAGATAAGGCCAATGCCATCGGAAACGCTAATATAAAGGAAATCAAGGAGAAGATGCACATCGTTCTCTCATGATTTCCCCTGGAATCCATATCATTGCAGGAAAGCTCACGATTCTTCAGTGAGCTTTTCTTTTGCCACGGCTAGCATGAGCTTAATCCTGTTCTCCTGATTGACTTTAGTTGCTGAAGGGTCGTAGTCAATCGGGACGATATTCGAGTCAGGATACGCTTCCTTGAGAGGTCTTATCATGCCTTTTCCGCATATATGGTTAGGTAGGCAGCCAAATGGCTGTGTGCACACTATATTATCGTAACCCTTCTCGATAAGCTCCACCATTTCAGCTGTCAGAAGCCAGCCTTCGCCCATCTTGCATCCTCTGTCGATGAATCTCTCGCCGTATTTTTCCAGCTCCTTGAATGAAGCCGCCGGATGGAATTCACTGTGTCTTCTCACAGCATTGTCTGACCATTTTTCAGCAATGGAGAGAAGCGGCAATCCGAAGTGCTTCATCATGAAAGCATATTTTCCTCTTCCTCCATAGTACTCCTCATCCTTGATGCCATTGGAGAAGCAATAGAAGACGAAACCCATCATCGGAGGAAGCATTACCTCACAATCCTCTCCCTCTAAAAATCCCTGGAGATTGCTGTTGCCAAGGCGTGAATACTTCATGTATATCTCGCCGACGACACCGACTTTGACTTTGGGGATTCTCTTTACAGGCACGGCCGCGAAATCATCGGATATCTTGTTGAGCTTCTTCTTCATGTTGCCCCAGAAGTAACCTCTGTTCTTCTCGTAGCAATCACCGAGCAATTTCGTCCACTTGTCGATTACTTTATCTGTATCGCCTTTGTTTATCTCATACGGTCTTGTCTGATTTGAAAGAAGCATTATGAGATCGCCATATACAAGCGCTGTATAGGCTTGCACAAGCATTGATAGCGTGATTTTGAAGCCCGGATTTGAGTTCATGCCCTGCAGGTTCGCAGAGATAACCGGTATGTTGCCAAGGCCTGCTCTCTCCAATGCTTTCAGGAGCAGGAAATAGTAGTTTGAGGCTCTGCATCCGCCTCCGGTCTGCGAGATGATGAGCGCGCATCGATCTTTGTCGACAAGCCCTCTGTGTATTGCATCAATCATCTGACCGATGACAAGAAGGGCGGGGTAGCACATGTCATTATGCACATACTTCAGACCTTCCTGGATGACAGATGGTGAGGAGTTCTCCAAGAGCAATGCCTTGTATCCATGGTTTGTGAAGATTCTCTTCATGATGTTGAAATGGATAGGCGTCATATTAGGTACGACGATAGTGTATCCTTCTTTCTTCATCTCTTCGGTAAATGCCTTCTTCTCCATTTCCTTATTTCCTATCATCCATTTCAAGTGCCGCGAATAGCGAGCGCATCCTGATCTTCACAGCTCCAAGGTTTGTTATCTCATCAATCTTCAGCTGTGTGTAGATCTTATCCTTCTCTCTGAGTATAGCTTTGACTTCATCTGTCGTCACTGCATCTAGTCCGCAGCCGAATGAGACAAGCTGTACCAGGTTCATGTCCTTATGCTCAGAGACATAGCGTGCCGCGTCATACATTCTCGCGTGGTATGTCCACTGATTGAGAACCCCCACATCCCCCTTCTTCTCAAGCGGTGCGATTGAATCCTCTGAGATGACAGAAGCACCAAGCTGGACTATCATCCTGTCGATTCCGTGGTTTATCTCAGGATCTGTATGATAAGGTCTGCCTGCAAGCACGATGATCTCACGCTTCTCTTTCCGTGAGAGCTCAAGGATTTCCTGGCCTTTGGCTGTAATCTTATCTCTGTACGAGTAGAGCTCTCTGAAGGCTTTCTCCACAGCCTTTTCCGCCTCTCTCTTCTTCACATCGAATAAAGCAGAGATTCTCTTGGCAAGGTGTTTCGGATGCTCGAGAGAAAGATATCCTAGCGTCAGAGGTATGCCACCAAGATCCTGATTGGCTTTTATGACTTCACCGTAATATGCGACAACAGGGCAGTTGAAGTGGTTGTTTCCTTTTTCTTCATTGATGTTATAGCTTGAGCAGGGGATAAAGATCCTGTCCACTTTCTGATCCACAAGATACTGTATATGCCCGTGCATCAGCTTCGCAGGGAAGCATACTGTATCTGAAGGGATTGAAGCCTGTCCGTGTATGTAGAGCTCCCTTGTGGAGAATGGCGAGACGACTGTGTCGTAGCCAAGGGACTGGAATAGTGTCACATAGAATGGCAGAAGCTCATAGATTCCAAGCGCCAGAGGAAGACCAAGAGAGCCTCTTGTACCGCTTTTCCTTGCTCTGTACGATTCGAGGAGCGCTCTCTTGTACGCATAGATATTGTATTGGTCTTCTGAAACAGGTGCCTTGCCTGTAACAGGCTTTTCACAGCGATTGCCTGAGATGAGACGGCGTTTTGAGCCGAATGAGTTCACAGTCAGCAGGCAGTGATTCGTACAGCCATTGCAGCGTATATTCCTGACTGTGTGCGTGAGCGCATCCAGCTCTTCCTTCCTGATTATGGAAGAAGATATAAGGCCGTTGCGTTTAGCCATTATCTGCGCATACAGAGCAGCTCCATATGCGCCCATAAGTCCTGCTATCTGAGGCCTGACGACTTCGAGGTCAAGCTCTTTTTCGAAGGCGCGGAGAACAGCATCGTTGAGGAATGTTCCGCCTTGTACAACAATCCTTCTTCCAAGTTCCTCTGGATTCGAGGTGCGTATTACTTTGTAGAGAGCATTTTTGACGACACTGATTGCAAGTCCCGCGGAGATATCGTTGACTGAAGCACCGTCCTTCTGGGCCTGCTTTACAGAGGAATTCATGAATACTGTGCATCTCGAGCCGAGATCGACAGGCGCCTTGGCTGTTATGGCAAGCTTCGCGAATTCCTCAGCGGATTTGCCTAATGCGTTCGCGAATGTCTGAAGGAATGAGCCGCAGCCTGATGAGCATGCTTCGTTGAGGAAGATATCGTCAATCACGCCATCGCGGATCTTAAAGCATTTTATATCCTGACCACCGATATCTATGATGAAGTCGACATCGGGCATGAAATGCTTGGCTCCAATGAAATGCGCTTCTGTCTCGACAAGTGAATAATCGAGAGAGAATGCTGCTTTCATCAGATCCTCTCCATAGCCTGTGGAGGCCGATGATACTATCGTGATATCTGGATAATCATCATACAGGGACGAAAGGAAAGAATGTATAGCCTGGACAGGGTTTCCATTGTTCGGGCTGTATCTGGAAAGAAGGAGGTCTCCGTTCTCGGCAAGAAGACATGTCTTTATTGTCGTGGAGCCCGCGTCTATTCCCAGATATGCTCGTCCTGAATATGTTCTTGGGTCACGGAATGGTATCGATGCCTTAAGGTGACGTTCTTTGAATGCCTGATACTCCTCATCGTTTCTGAAAAGCGGATCAAGCTTGATGAAATCAGAGCTTCCCCGATAGTTCTCAAGCGCTGTCACTATCTCTGATATCCTCATCTTCTTTCCGCTGGGGGACAGAGCTGCTCCCATCGCCACGAAGTATAGTGAGTTCTCAGGGCATGTGCCTTTTGTCTTCAGCGCTTCATCAAAGAAATATCTGAGGCGCGGTATGAATGTGAGCGGACCGCCAAGATAGACGATATTGCCTTCGATTTTCCTTCCCTGCGCCAGTCCTGCTATCGTCTGGTTGACAACCGCTACAAGAATCGATGAAGCGATATCCTCAGTTTTAGCTCCTTGGTTGATAAGCGGCTGGATATCAGATTTCGCGAACACACCGCATCTGGAAGCTATCGTGTATATCTCTGTGGATTTCTTCGAGAGCTCATTCATATCCTCCATGCCGATGCCAAGGAGGGTAGCCATCTGGTCGATGAACGCACCTGTGCCTCCTGCGCATGTACCATTCATTCTCACTTCCAGTCCATGCTTCAGAAAGAGGATTTTCGCGTCTTCTCCGCCTAGCTCGATGATGGTATCAGTGTCGGGGATATATGTCTTTGCCGCACTTCTTGTGGCATAGACCTCCTGTACGAATGGTATTCCAGCAGTTTCCGCGAGCCCCATTCCCGCGGATCCTGAGAGTGATATGACAGCTTCCTCATCGCCAATGCTTTCCATCATTTTGGAAAGCATCTCCTTTCCCTTTTCTATTATCTGTGAGCGATGCCGCTGGTAATCACTGTATACAAGGTTATTCGTCTCATCCAGTGCAACAGTCTTCATTGTCGTAGAACCGACATCGATTCCGATTTTCAGCATACAAGAGAAATTATAGCAGATTCTCCATTTGGACAAGAAGGGGGTCAGACGGTCAGAAGCAACAGGGAAACAATGATTATCAATATGGATGAAGCTGTGTAATAGAGGGTGAAGATTCCAGCTTCTTTTCTTCCTCTTCTTATGAGCGTCATGAGCGCGATAAAAGCCGCTGGCGATGCTAGCGTACCGAATGAGCCTATATTCGAGCCTATCAGAACATCTATAGCATTTGAGGCTGCTGGAAGCGTGATTGCGGCTCCAGCGCTAGAGCCAAGAATTTCCGATACTGCTATGCTTTCTGCCAAAGCATTGTGACCCAAGAGAGGGGAGAGCGCACTTCCTGCTATCGACAGGAAAAACATTGAAAGGAATAGGGTGTAATCTGTCTTCAGGAACACTTTCCTGTCAAAGACAACGAGAATCGCGATGGTGAATATGAGTATATCCTGCCATCTGAAGAGCCCGAATGATGAGATTATGGCCACGAGTATAAGGCAGATATACATCATTCTCATGCCTTTCGTCCCAATCTCTTCCTCCTCGAAGCCGTGGATGTATACTCTTTCAGATATCTTCCTGCCAAGGATTGCCGGAATCATGAGGAGAATCACGGGAATCGCCAGAAGCGCGAAGGGCAGCATGGTCATGATGAATGATGAGCCTTCGGGAAGCGCCCTGTTGAGGAGCATGTTCTGCATGCTTCCTGATGGCAGAATCATCCCTCCTGCATTAGCGCTTATAGCAATAAGCGCTGCAGTTCCTGGAATCAGATTATCCCTTTCCTTCTTCTCAAGCATCGCGATTGAGAGCGGGATGAGGAAAATGGAGGCTGCGAGGGATGTTATGAACATTGAAAGGATATATGAAGCGGCTGCGAGGAAAAGGAGAAGTGCCGCAGTATGCTCGAATATATCCGCGGTAAGCTTCAAAGGGTAGAGTGCCTTCTCTTTGAAAAGACCCGTGAGAGCAAGCGACATGATAAGAATCATGCATAGTCCATTCCACTCGAGATTCACGATCATCTCGCCTGTAGGCAAAGTCACAGTGAATGACAGAAGCATTATCGCGAGTGATACAAGAAGAAATGCCCTATGTTTTATGAAGGATAATATCTTAGCCATTGATTTCATTTCCCATCGGATCGAATGAATAGACAACTGTATTCTTTACAGCCTTATCTATCATCTCATCCATCGCGAGTGCCTCGAAATGTTTTCGCATGACACTTTTCACAGGTCTTGTAACAGGATGCTTTGGAGAGAAGACGACGCAGCAATCCTCATATGGCAGTATCGAGGTCTCATATGTCCCGATCCGCTCTGCATTTCTTGTTATCTCCTCCTTGTCCATTCCCACAAGAGGCCTGAGGACAAGAAGCTCTGTCATGCTGTCGGTGAAAGACATCGCGTCAAGCGTCTGCGAGGCAACCTGGGAAAGCGCTTCTCCTGTTACGATGGCGTTCCCTCCGTTCTCAAGCGCTATTCTCTCGGCTGTACGCATCATCGAGGCTCGGAACATAAGCGTCGCTTCCTCTTCGTAGCCGTGGTCGCGTATGTATTCCTGACCTTCTGTGAAGGGAACGACGAAAAGCCTCAGTCCCCCAAGATAAGGAGCGATGATGGATGCAAGCTTCTTCACTTTCTCAAGAGCCATCTCAGATGTATAGGGATAGGCGTGGAAGTAGATAGCGTCCAGCTTCATGCCGCGCTTGGCCATCATGTATCCAGCGACAGGGCTGTCTATACCTCCTGAAAGCAGGAGCATTCCTTTTCCTGCGGTAGCGTATGGAAGTCCGCTCTCTCCCTTCTTCTCGCTTGTATAGAGGTAGACATCATTCCTGATTTCGCATGTGAGCGTGTGCTCGGGATGCTTTAAGTCGACAGTCATCTCCGGAAAGAGCGAGAAGACGGCATCTGCAAGTGCGCATGATGTCTCATGGGAGTTCATCGGGAATGTCTTGTCTTCCCTCTTCACAGTGACACGGAAGCTTTCTCCGTTCTTGAAATCAGAGGATGGCAGGATTTCCAGTGCTTTCGCGACTATACTCTCTATATTCTTCTCTGTCATGTAAGCTCTGGCAAACGCAGTGATTCCGGATGTCGTCGAAAGCGCTTTCTCCACAAGCTCATCGGGTGCCTCATCTGAAATCTCGGCATAGAGCCTTCCTTTCTGCTTCGTGATATCAGAGTGATACGGTCTCAGCTTGTTCTTTATATTATGCCTGAGCTGCTTTTCAAAGAGGTTTCTGTTGCCTCCCTTCAGTGATATCTCGCCTTCTTTTATCAGATAGAGCTTATTTCCCATTTATAGTCTCCTTGAGTATCGCAATAAGGTTATCAGTTTCCTCTTCGGTTGTACTGTTTGAGAATGAGATCCTTATCGCATTCTTCGCTTCCGCGCTTTTAACACCCATTCTCAGCAGTATCTTCTCTCCTTCGCCTTTCACGTTGTTAGAGCATGCGGAACCAGATGAGACATAGACGCCCCTGTCTGAGAGCATTCTCGTGAAAACCTCAGAAGGAAGAGGAGAGGCGAATGAAAGTATATACGCTGATGAGTTTTCTGGGGAGAGGATATGAAGACCCATCGATGCAATAGCGTCAGAAACCTTCTTCTTCAGCATTCCGACGCGTCTGTTCTTCTCATCCTGATTCTCCAGCCATTCCTCCGCTGCCACTCTGAATGCGGCTATGGCTGGGAGATTCTCCGTGCCGCCTCTTTTTCCTTTTTCCTGTCCACCTGCTGGTGAAAGAGGACGGAATGATGATGGATTCCTGAGGTAGAGAAGACCGACACCGCGTGGTCCGTTTATCTTATGCGCGGAGAAAGATGCACCGTCTATTCCCAGATCTGTGATGTCATAGCTGATCTTTCCCAAGGCCTGTACTGAATCAGAGAAGAAGAAAATCCTTCGTTTTATCGTCTTCTCATATTCCCGTACAGTCTCGACAAGCTCTTTTATCGGCTCTATAGCTCCTGTCACGTTGTTGACTGCCATTATTCCGACAAACTTCGTGTCGGGGGTAAGCTCCTCTTTGAGGTCATTCTTGCTGACAAAGCCATCTCTGGTCCTGATTTCCTTGCACCTCCAACCATACTGCTTGAGAAGCGGGAGCCAGGAGGCTAC
This sequence comes from uncultured Spirochaetaceae bacterium, assembly GCA_944388955.1. Classification (GTDB taxonomy): domain Bacteria; phylum Spirochaetota; class Spirochaetia; order Sphaerochaetales; family Sphaerochaetaceae; genus Ornithospirochaeta. The sequence continues at coordinate 130,983 of CALXKJ010000001.1, forward strand.
AGCTTCATGCTCCACAGATGAGATGATGATCTTTCCTGGAGTCGTGAAAAGAAGGGAAGATATGACTTTCCCTATAGACTCGGTTGCGCCTGAGGTGAAGAAGAGCGATGACGATGATACACCTAGCATCGATGCAAAGCTTTCCCTTGTTTCCTCAAGCTTTCTATGCGCTTTCAATCCTTCTTTATGGACAGAGGATGGATTTGCATAGAATTCCTCAGCTGTCGCTATATATTCCCTCAGCGCCTTCTCTGATATCTGTGTCGTGGCGGCATTGTCGAAATAGTAATCCATAAAACAGATTAGAAAGATATTCCAACACTTTTGCAAGGTAGGTATCATCACAATATGAACAAGCTATTTTCCGTGCCGCTGAAAGGCGGAAACGTGACAGATGTATTTAATGTGGACTCCATTGATGAGCTATGCGCTTATCTTGAATCAGTCAGAGCGGACAAGCTTTACGTTTTCGATACAAATACAGCGCAGATTCTCCCATCGCTTCCTGCGCGGAGCATCGTGCTTCCGTCAGGAGAGAAGGAAAAGAGATGGGCTTCTATCGATAGGATTCTCTCAAGAGCGCTATCTCTGGGAATGGCCAGAGATAGCATATTCGTGGCTATCGGAGGCGGGGTTATCCTCGATATGACAGCATTCGCGGCTTCTGTATACATGCGTGGATCCCGTTGTATTCTCGTGCCTACAACGCTTCTTTCCGCTGTTGATGCGACACTGGGAGGAAAGACAGGCATTGACTACGGCGATGCCAAGAATATCGTGGGGACTTTCTATCCCGCGGAATCTGTTCTCATCGCTCCTGACACTCTCAGCACGCTAAGCGACAGAGAGTTCAGATGCGGTCTGGGAGAAGTCATAAAGCACGCATTCCTATCAGAGGATAGGAGGCTTTATCAATTTCTCTCAGATAACAAAGATAGGATTCTCAAGAGGGACAAAGGTGTTGTATCTGAGATGATAAAGCTCTCTCTGGAAGTGAAAATACACTATATAACGCTTGATCCAGAGGAGAAGAAGGGTATAAGGTCCTGCCTTAATCTCGGGCATACATTCGGTCATGCTCTCGAGGCGATGAAAGGCTATGGCATCTCTCACGGAGAGGGCGTTGCATGGGGAATGGCAAGAGCGTTTGAAGCCGGTGCGGCCATAGGAATAACGCCTATCTCCTATAGGGATGAATGCATAGCTCTCATAAAAAGCTATGGTTTCGACACTGACTATAAAATCTGCGCTAGCGAAATGTCCCGCTTCATGGATGCTATAGGCAAGGATAAGAAGAAGAAAGGCGGCGCAGTGCGTTTCGTGCTTATGGAAGAAAATGGTAAGCCATGCCTTCTGCCTCTTGAGAATGATACAGTGAAATACGCAGTCTCAAATGATTGATTCTCAGAAAAAATCATTGATTCTTGGCTCACTTGCGGCAGCTGGATGTGAGATCCTTTTCGGCTTGAGCTATGTCTTCACGAAGCAGGTGGCATCAGAGAGCGGGGTGTTTGCTCTTCTTGGGTGGCGAATTTTTGTCGCGATAGCTGTCATGAGCCTTTTCTTTCTGCGGTACTTTATCAAGGGGTTGGATGCTCAGTTTTCGCGTTTTTCCTTTCCAATGCGGCAATATCGAGAATAGGAGTGAACAGAGCCTCTTCCTTCATTGGTCTTTCCACCGTTGTCTCTATCCTGGCGGGCATCCTTATCCTTGAAGAGTCTTTCTCTGTGTATCAGTGCATAGGAGCTGCCGTGATAGTAATCGGTATATACATCGCAAATATGCAAATGAAGTAGGCTGCAGAGAGGAGCCCTCATCTGCAGCACTCTTTTCATACATAGAAGAGAATCTCTGAATATGTCGGGATAGGCCAGTATGATTTGTCAGTCACTGTCTCAAGCTCGTCACTGAGTTTTCTTGCCTCCTCCATCTTCGGGATAATCTCATCAGCCGCGTAGAATGCGGCCTTCTCCGTTTCAGCCGGAGTTCCGGCGACGCATTCATCGAGCTCGTCAATCCTGAGAAGCAGGCCATCGCATAAAGTGCTCAGTCTTGCGCAGAGGGCTTTGTCTGCATTGGCTGTGACCCCGATGCTCTCCTTCAGCTGTACCGATGAGGCAATAGATGACGAGAAGCGGATAGCTGCTGGGAGAATCTGTCTTCTCAGTATTTCACTCATTGTCACAGCTTCGATATGGATAGCTTTCTGATACTCATCAAGCGATATCTCCAATCTCGACTCCATCTCCTCTTTCGTGTAGATTCTATGCCTTCTGAAGAGCTCCAGATTCTTCTCGTCAGCGTAGTGGATGAGAGCGTCCGGAGTTCTCTTGTAGTTTGATAGTCCTCTCTTCTCCGCTTCTGCTTCCCATTCCTTGCTGTAGCCGTTTCCGTTGAAAAGAATACGCCTATGTGCTTTCAGCTCCCTTTTGATCAGCTCATTAAGCCGTGAATTGAAATCATCGGCTCCTTCAAGTTCATCACAGAAGCTCTTGAGTGCATCTGCGACAGCCGTGTTGAGCATGACGTTCGTGCATGCGATGTTGAATGAGGATCCCGGCATGCGGAATTCGAATTTGTTGCCAGTGAAGGCAAAAGGGCTTGTCCTGTTTCTGTCTGAGTTGTCCCTTGAGAGTTTTGGAAGCACGCTTGTACCTATATCCAGATGAGATGATGAGCTTCCCTTGAAGGGCTTACCGTCTATGATGGATTCTATTACCGACTCAAGTTCATCCCCGACGAATATCGATACAATGGCAGGAGGAGCTTCATTGGCCCCGAGTCTGTGGTCGTTTCCAGCGCTCGCCACGCTTATGCGCAAGAGGTCCTGATACTCATCCACCGCCTTTATGACCGCTGTCAGGAATAGCAGGAACTGTGCATTGTCCTTAGGCGTCTTACCCGGATCAAGGAGGTTTTCCCCATCATCTGTGCTGAGCGCCCAGTTGTTATGCTTACCAGAGCCATTGATTCCCTCAAATGGCTTTTCATGAAGAAGACAGGCGAAGCCATGGCGTTCAGCAACTTTCTTCATCATTTCCATCGTGAGCTGATTGGCATCCGTTGCCTTGTTCGCGTTGTCAAAGATAGGTGCCATCTCATGCTGGCATGGCGCGACTTCGTTGTGCTCTGTCTTTGCTGTTATCCCAAGCTTCCAGAGCTCTTCATCAAGATCCGCCATGAAGGCTTTCACTCTTGGTCTTATAGAGCCGAAGTAGTGGTCCTCCATCTCCTGTCCTTTCGCTGCCGGAGCTCCGATGAGTGTGCGTCCTGTAAGCCTCAGATCAAGACGTTTGGCGTAATCATTCTTGTCGATGAGGAAATACTCCTGTTCCGCTCCTATTGTGGCATTTACGCGTTTGACGTGCTTTCCGAAAAGCGAAAGTGCTCTCACCGCTTCATCACTGATTGCGTCCATGCTTCTTAAAAGCGGTGTTTTCTTGTCGAGGATCTGACCGGTATAGGAGCAGAATGCTGTCGGGATGCATAGCGTGTCATCCTTGATGAACGCATAGCTTGTTGGATCCCATGCCGTGTAGCCACGCGCCTCGAATGTGGCTCTGAGGCCACCTGATGGGAAGCTCGATGCATCAGGCTCTCCCTTTGTGAGCTCCTTTCCTGAGAAGTCCATTATGACAGAGCCGTTCTTGTCAACCGCGAGGAAGCTGTCATGCTTTTCTGCTGTGATTCCGGTCATTGGCTGGAACCAGTGCGTGAAGTGCGTCGCTCCCTTGCTGACTGCCCATTCCTTCATTGCGGATGCCACGATATCTGCGACATCCTCATCAAGGGCTTTTCCTTCAATCATGGTATTCTGTAATGATTGATATACCTTCTTCGGAAGCATTTCTCTCATTACAGTATCATTGAAAACCATAGACCCAAACATTTCAGGTACATTCATGATATTCCTCCTGTTATGACAATTCCCTTATGATATTCAATGCCGCGTCTGATAGGCTTATGCGGCAATCCATTGCTTTCTTCTCCAGATAGCTATGAGCTTCCTTCTCGCTCATGCCATCTCTTCTTGCCAGAAGGCACTTCGCTTCAGTCAGAAGCTTCTCATTCCTAAGCCGTTCAAGGAGCTTCATGTATTTCTCCTCTGCTTTCCGTATCTTCACCTTCGAGACTGTGATTGCGCTCAACACGGCTGCAAGGCTGATTCTCTCGGGCCTTACCACATATACGCCATACTTCTGCATGATATGTGTTATATGACCGCTCAGCTCATCGGGGACTATGAGTATTGTGTCGACATCCTCAGATGAGGCGAAGATAGCTATCTCCTTTGCGGTACCACCGGGAAGATCTGCATCGACAACGGCAAGAGATAGCTGGAAATCGAGGATCTTCATCCGCGCTTCCTTTGTGCTTTCTGCTCTGATGAATGCATATCCACCTGAGGGAAAAAGCCTTTTGATCTCGTCGTATCGTGCATGCTCTGCAACCACTAGTACCGTTTCCATTTTCTCACCTAGATGAATGGGAAATAACGTCTGATCATGTATTCATAATCATTTCCGTTTCTTTCGAACTCCTCAGCTTCCGCCTTTCTGTCCTCGAGGAATGCTTTAGCGATTCTCTGGGGAATAACAGAGTGGATGAAGTCGCTTTTCTCTGCTTCCATGACCGCTTCGGAAAGGCTCGATGGGAGCCTTCCCGGAAGCGGAGAGGAAAGCATGTCTCCTGCTGCTTCCGGTTCTGGTTCCAGCTCATCCGCGATGCCTTCAAAGCCCGCGGATAGAAGTAGGGAAATAAGGAGGTATGGGTTAGCAGCGGGATCAGGGCTTCTGACTTCCATACGGCAGTCATGACCCTCTGCATACGGTATTCTAACCAGAGTGGATCTGTTCTGGTGGCTCCAGGATATATTCGAGGGGGCTTCAAACCGCCCGAAGCGCTCATATGATGAGACTAGTGGATTCGAGAATGCTGTTATCTCATTCATTCTTCTGAGGATCCCAGCCATGAACGAATATGCTTTCGCATCCTCTGTGGAGAAGAGATTCCTGTCTTTCTCATAGAGCGAAAGATTTATATGAAGTCCGTTGCCGCTCTCATTCTCAAGCGGTTTCGGAAGAAATGAAGCGTACAGACCATGAAGCTGTGCTATTGCCTTAACCGCTGTTTTGAATGTCATTAGGTCATCGGCTGCTTTAAGAGGAGAGGAACAGCGGAAATCGATTTCATTCTGCCCAGGTCCATGCTCATGATGGCTTCTTTCAGGTTTAATGCCCATGTTTTCCAGCGCGAAGCATATTTCACGTCTTACATTTTCGCCTTTGTCGAGAGGCGCCATGTCAAAATATCCAGCGTTATCGAAAGGTGCCAGTGTCGGGAAGCCTTTCTCATCAGTCTCGAAGAGGTAGAACTCGCATTCAGGCCCGACAAGGAATGAATAGCCGTTTTTTCCGCTTTCCTTCTCTATCCTTGAAAGAAGATAACGGCCATCGCCTTCAAAAGGCCGTCTGTCAGGGTATGTGATGAAGCAGTAGAATCTGGCGACGGCTCTCTCGGATGGCCTCCATGGAAGAATCGAGAATGTATTGAGATCCGGAAACAGAAGCAGGTCTGATTCGTTTATATTGAGAAATCCCTTTATAGCAGAGGCATCGAATGAGACACCGTGCTTTACAGCATGCTCAAGTTCATCTGCCATTATGGCGATGTTCTTCTGCCGTCCTGAGATGTCACAGAAAGCAAGTCTTATAAACTTGATTTCGTATTCGGAAAGCAGCTCTTTGATATCCTGTAAATCCATATATCCCTCCAGAACTGAAAAAGCGCCGCAGATTGTTTTCTGCAGCGCCTTTGCTGTTCTTGGCTGAATATTAGAGAATCGCGGACAATATAGTCAAGTGTTTATATTCATCGTCTTGCATTTTTATTTGAAATATATCCATGTATTCAATTGACAAGCATGAGTGATATGTCGTAAAAAGGCGTCAGAAACAAGGACGTTTCTAAGAGAGATCTTAGTGCGTCCTTTTTTTATTTTCAGAGGTCGTGCAATGAAGAGAGAAGGTGAGGTGAGAATCAGCTCGGGATGCGCTATCAGCGGGATATTCTGCAAGGATGGCAAGCGTATCTCGGGAGAGGCAATCAGAAAAAGCATTGCTGTCATGCACAACAGATCGAATGGGCTTGGCGGAGGATTCGCTGCCTATGGGATATATCCGCAGTACAAGGAATACTTCGCTTTGCATATATTCTATGATTCCCAGCTGGCGAGGGAGGAGACCGAGAGATTCCTCGATAAGCGGTTCGATATAATAAATCTATCGAAGATTCCTGTCAGGCAGACTCCAAAAATCGCGGATGCACCGCTTATATGGCGATATTTCGTTCTTCCGCTTCCGCATATGCTGCAGGACAGCCAGCTCGATGAGGATGAATACACCTCAAGAGCCACAATCATGATAAATGATTCCATTACAGGCGCATATGTTGTCTCATGCGGTAAGGATATGGGTGTGTTTAAGGCTGTGGGTTACCCCGAGGATGTCGCTGATTTCTATCGCATTGAGGAATATGAGGGGTATTCATGGACAGCGCATGGCCGCTATCCGACAAATACGCCTGGATGGTGGGCTGGCTCGCATCCATTCTCGCTTCTCGATCTTACAGTTGTTCATAACGGAGAAATATCATCATATGACGCGAATCGCCGGGCGGTGGAGATGTATGGTTATTCATGCAACCTCCTGACAGATACAGAGGTCATTACATACATCCTCGACTATCTTACCAGAAAGCAGAGGTTAACGCTAAAAGAGAGCTCTGAAGTCATCGCGGCTCCATTCTGGTCTACTATCGCGATAAAAGATGAGGAGGACAGGAAGAGGCTTTCATATCTGAGAAAGATGTATTCATCGTTTCTTGTCACAGGACCGTTCTCGATCCTTGTGGGTTTCAGAGGTGGAATGATGGCTCTCAATGACAGGCTGAAGCTGAGAAGTCTTGTTGCCGCAGAAAAAGGTAGTACTGTCTATTTCAGCTCCGAGGAAGCGGCTATAAGGGTCATAGAGGAAAACCCTGACAGAATCTGGGCTCCGCAGGGCGGGGATGCAGTGATAGTCACACTTGAGAAGGGGGCTGATGTATGAGGCGATACAGAATCAGAAAGGATGAAAGCTGTGTGTCGTGTCTCAGATGCGTTAGAGAGTGCTCTTTCGGGGCAATCACGGCAGGCGATGATAAATCACTTGTCTTCCATCATGAGAAGTGCACTGATTGCCAGCGCTGTGTTTCATTCTGTCCGGCAGGAGCTATCTATATAACCGAAGATGAGAACAGGTTCAGGAGGAATGCTGTCTTCAGTGAGGATGATATCAAGGAGATAAGGCTTCAGGCTGAGACTGGCGGCGTTCTTCTCTCCTCGATGGGGGCTTCAGGGAGAAATGTGCCGATATATTTCGATAAAATGCTTCTCAATGCAAGCCAGGTCACGAATCCATCAATCGATCCGCTTCGAGAGCCGATGGAGACAGCGGTTTTCCTAGGACAGAGACCTGAAGGGATTGAAAGGAATCAGATGGGAGATATCGAGGATAATCTCCCTCCTCATCTTGAGCTGAAGACGCCTATCATGTTTTCCGCGATGAGCTATGGAGCGATAAGCCTCAATGTGCATAAGGCGCTTGCCTCTGCGGCAGAGAAGCTCGGGATTTACTGGAATACAGGCGAAGGTGGTCTTCATGAGAGTCTTTATCCATACAAGGAGCATACAATAGTGCAGGTCGCCTCCGGGCGATTCGGAGTGCATGAGACATATCTCAATACAGCGGCGGCTATCGAGATAAAGATAGGGCAGGGAGCAAAGCCTGGCATAGGAGGACACCTTACCGGAAAGAAAATCATCGGCGATGTTTCCAAGACGAGAATGGTGCCTGAAGGGCTGGATGCAATAAGTCCCGCGCCGCATCACGATATCTATTCGATTGAGGATCTGGCACAGCTTGTGATGTCTATAAAGGAAGCGACGCATTATGAGAAGCCTGTTATCGTAAAGGTTGCTGCTGTGCATAATATCGCACCGATTGCATCAGGAATCGCCAGAAGCGGTGCGGATATCATCTCGATTGATGGTTACCGTGGAGGGACAGGTGCCGCCCCTAAGAGAATCCGTGACAATGTCGGTATTCCTATAGAACTCGCGATAGCTTCCGTTGACCAGAGACTGCGTGAGGAGCGGATAAGAGATAGGGTGAGCGTTATCGTTTCAGGCGGTATCAGGAACTCGTCAGATGCTGTAAAGGCAATTGCGCTTGGCGCGGATGCCGTTTCAATCGGCACGGCAGCCTTGTGTGCCCTTGGCTGTCATATATGCGCTTCCTGCCATACGGGACGCTGTGCATGGGGACTTGCAACGCAGATACCAGAACTGACAAAAAGGCTTGATCCGGAAAAAGGCGCGGAGCTTCTTGTGAATCTGGTGAACGCCTGGACACGTGAAATCAAGGAAATCATGGGAGGCATGGGCATAAACAGCATTGAAGCGCTTCGCGGGAACCGCATGGCGCTCAGAGGTGTGGATCTCAATGAAAAAGAACTTGAGATTCTCGGAATACGATACGCAGGAGAATGATATGAATATCTTTGATATAAGAAAGGATGGCCGTGACGTGATAAGACGGTTTGATAGCAATGAGATAACGATAACAGGATGCCTTGGGGAAAGATATATCGGATGCGGTATGAAAAAAGGTGTCCTCCATGTGAAAGGCACACCAGGCAATGCCTTGGCAGCATATCTTGATGGCGGCACTGTCTATGTCGATGGCAATGTGCAGGATGCCGCTGCCGACACGATGAATGCAGGTCTTCTTGCCGTGAATGGCTCCGCAGGCGATGCCCTTGCCTATGGAATGCGCGGTGGACGTGTCTATGTTCTCGGTGATGCAGGCTATAGAGCAGGTGTCCATATGAAGGCATATGAGGATAAAAAGAGCATTCTCGTCATAGGCGGCAGAGCCGGTTCATTTCTTGGAGAGTATCTCGCGGGAGGTATTATCATCGTTCTGGGGCTTGGATATGAAGACAAGCGTATCACAGGTTATTTCTGCGGTAATGGCATGTACGCGGGGACAATCTATCTCAGGACAGATAAAGAGCCCCTCAATCTTTCCGATAAGCTTATAAAACGTACTGTCGGGGATGATGAGAGAGAAAGGATTATCCGCCCGATAGTCACGGACTTCGCTTCGAGATTCTCTATTCCGCCTGAGCGTTGCCTTGAGGGTGGATTCATCGCTATTGAAGCGGATAAATCGAAATCATATAGCCAGCTATACGCTGCGGTCTGAGGTGTTTATGTGTACAGTTTTTGCCTATAGCGGGAAAGCTATCAGCATTCCCCAGATAAGAAGAATCCTTGAGAAGACTGAGAGAAGGGGACCCGATGCTGAGCGTATCATCTCACCAGAGAAGAATCTCTTCCTTGCGTTCCAGCGGCTTTCGATTATGGGCCTTGATGAGCGTGGCATGCAGCCATTCGAGTACAAAGGCATGTATAGCATAACAAATGGGGAGATTTACGGATTCAGGGACATAAGAAGGCAGCTGGAGAATGATGGATATGCCTTCTCCTCTGATTCTGACTGCGAAACCATTCTTTATCTCTGGGATAAATACAGGGAAAAGATGTTTTCAAAGCTTGATGCGGAATTCGCAACTGTAATCTATGACAAGGAAGATGGTCTCATCGCGGCGCGTGACCCTATAGGTATCAGACCATTGTTCTTCGGTTACGATTGTGACGGACGTATTGCATTCGCAAGCGAGGCATGTCTTCTCACGTCATTCTGCCACGATGTGTTTCCCTTCCCTCCAGGGCATTATTACATGCATGGTGAATTCGTATGCTATCGGGATATCTCGCGGGTGGATTCATATGCTTATGGATCACTTGATGATGTCACGAGGAATATAAGGGATAAGCTTATCAAAGCTGTTGAGAAGCGGCTTGATTCAGATGCGCCTGTAGCATTTCTTCTTTCAGGAGGGCTGGATAGCTCCCTTGTCTGCTCTATCGCATCCAGATTGCTTGATAAGCCTATACGCACATTCTCCATCGGTATGGATAAAGATCCTATCGACTCAAAGTACGCAGAGCGTACAGCCTCATTTCTCGGTGCTATGCACACGAATGTGACGATGACGGAGGATGATGTGATTTCCATTCTCCCCGAGGTCATAGAGTCATTGGCGACATATGATATAACGACTATCAGGGCAAGCATCGGCATGTACCTCCTATGCAGATATATTCATCGGCATACAGATGTGAGGGTGCTTCTTACAGGGGAGGTATCAGATGAGCTTTTCGGTTATAAATATACAGATTTTGCTCCGGATTCCGACGCGTTTGAGAAGGAAAGCCAGAAGAGGGTGAGAGAGCTTTATGCGTATGATGTCCTGAGAGCGGACAGGTGCATTGCAGATAACAGCATTGAGGCCAGAGTCCCCTTCGGCGATCTTGATTTCGCATCTTATGTCCTTTCCATAGATCCGGAGATGAAGATGAACCGAACAGGTCATGGGAAATATCTTCTCCGCAAGGCTTTTGATGATGGTACATGGCTTCCTGATGATATTCTCTGGAGGGAAAAGGCCGCATTCAGTGATGCAGTGGGGCATAGCATGGTTGATGACCTTAAGGCTTATGCAGAGAGATATTTTGAGGGACGGGATCTTGAAGCGGAATATATGAAGTATCCAGAGCAGGGCCGGCCATTCACACCAGAATCACTTCTGTACAGGGAAATCTTTGAGAGATTCTATCCCGGGCAGTACAGAATGATTCCCGGTTTCTGGATGCCTAATAGCACTTGGCCAGGCTGCAATGTAAATGACCCTTCTGCGCGTGTTCTCTCGAATTACGGCAAAAGCGGTGAGTGAAAGAAAGCAGGTATGCACTTTTGGGGTACATGCCTGCTTATCATCATCGGAGTGAAGCTTTTATGAAGCCGTCAAAAAGAGGATGGACTCTGTTAGGACGGCTTTTGAATTCAGGATGAGACTGCACCGCCACGAAGAAATGGCAAGCTGGATTCTCCATCGCTTCAACAAGCTTCCCATCTGGGCTTACACCGCTGAAGACAATACCGCTTTCAGCAATCCTGTTTCTGAATAGGGGAGATACTTCATAGCGATGTCTATGCCGCTCCTGCACGATATTCTGTCCATACAGCTTATAAAGCCGCGTCCCTGTCTGAATCCTGCAAGGGTAGGCTCCTAGCCGCATCGTACCGCCTTTTGCCGCTATGTTCCTCTGCTCATCCATGATATCGATAACGCACTCACTGCCATTTGAATCGAATTCACGGGAATTGGCATTTGCAAGTCCTGCTAGGGAGCGTGCCGCTTCGATTACAGCAATCTGCATTCCAAGGCATATCCCGAGGTAAGGGATATCATGCTCACGAGCGTAACGGGCGCATTGTATCATTCCCTCGATTCCCCTTGAGCCGAAACCACCCGGAACAAGAATGCCATCTGCATCTTTAAGGAATTTATCCGCGCCTTCTTTCTCCACGTCCTCTGTGTCTATGAATGAAAGCTCCAGGTCTGCATCATTCCAGCTTGCGGCATGTGAAAGCGCTTCATTGATTGAAAGATACGCATCATGGAGTTTTACATATTTACCGCATATGGCAATCCTGACTTTTTCCGTTTTGCTGCGAGTCATTCGCTCTACAGCTTTATCCCATGCTTCAAGATTGCATTCATTGCATTCCAGTGAGAGTCTGGAGATGACATATTCATCGAAGCCACGTTCGTGAAGCAGCCGTGGCAGAGCATATATTGGACTGATATTCTCATTGCCGATTACAGCACGTCTTTCGACATTGCAGAACATGGCAATCTTTGACAGGAGGGAATCTTCCAAAGGCTTGTCAGAACGCGCGATTATGCAATCTGGCATTATTCCCATTCCCTGAAGCTCATGCACCGAATGCTGTGCCGGTTTTGTCTTGTACTCGCCGCTGCATTGGAGATAAGGCACGAGAACGACATGTATGAACATCGAATTCCCGATTCCCACTTCAGTTCTGAGCTGTCTTGCGGCTTCCAGAAAAGGCTGGCTTTCTATATCACCAATTGTTCCTCCGATTTCGGTAATGACAACATCGGCTTCTGTCATCTCACCAAGTGAGTATATGGCCCGTTTTATTTCATCGGTGACATGAGGGATTATCTGGACAGTCTTTCCGAGATACTCTCCTCGTCTTTCCCTTGTCAGTATATTCCAGAAAACCTTTCCACTAGTCAGATTTGACATCTTGTTCAGATTCTCGTCGATGAATCTTTCGTAATGCCCCAGATCCAGATCTGTCTCGGCCCCATCTTCCGTGACAAACACCTCTCCATGCTGGTATGGGCTCATTGTTCCCGGATCCACATTCAGATACGGATCTAATTTCTGAGCCGCGACCTTGAGTCCTCTCTCTTTCAGCAGAAGACCAAGGCTTGCAGCGCTCACGCCTTTGCCAAGTCCTGAAACAACACCGCCTGTGACGAAGATATATTTTCTTTCCATGATTCCTCCCGGAAAAAGAAAAGACGCCTATCCCCTTAGAGATAGACGTCTTTGTCCAACAAAAGCATTCTACTGTTTCCTTTGTTTTTCCTCAAGCGGTGAAGATGGGGAAGAACTCACATATCAAAGCGTCTTAAAGCAGAACCTGTAAACGGCTTTACTCCCTGCGAAGAAAGTACAGGAAGAAGAGGTGCAGATATTCATCGAAGATTGTGAAGAGAAAGAAAAAAAGCAAGACATCTCAGTTCTTGCCAAAAGAAATCCGGATGAGTCTCATGAAATCTTTCTGTGTCTGCTATTCTGTCTTTGCGATGAAATCAATGAAGCTATCCAGCTTTCCCTCTCAAAGATGATACCGCTGTAATGCAGATAAATAATCATGCCTGAAGATTGGCGGAATCGATACAGGAAGATAACCATGCTGAAGAAGAATTGTGTTCATCACAAGCCTTGAGACTCTTCCATTACCATCCTTGAATGGATGTATTGAAACCAGTCTGGCATGAGCTTCCGCTGCAAAAACAATAGGCTCTTCATTGTTTTCTGATCCAGATAGCCATATAACAAACTCATCAAACAATGCCGAGACATCAAGATGTGAAGGAAGCGTTTCATCAAGTCCTGTGATGATCACATCAACATCCCGGAGTTTTCCAGGCTGTAGTTCCGGCTGCCCGAATGTCACAAGCATCATTTCTTTCACCTCCTTTCATGCAGCGGTTTTGGAAGATTGCTCTCCCGCTACAGGATCAGAAGCCACTGTCTGTCATCTGTTGGCGACTCTGAAATCTGATCAAATCAATCAGACAGGCTTCAAGCTGATTTCGGGTAGGGTGAACCATGAGCTGGCAATCATTGAATGAATATGGTATATTATAGATGTAAGAAATTCTTACATAAGGGAGTTTAACCATGGCTATGCAGCTTGTATCAGTTTCTTCAAAAGGACAGATTGCTATTCCAGTAAGTTATCGTAAAGCCTTGTCAATAAAGGAAGGAAGCCAGCTTGTCATTTACTCAGACGGTGAGAACATCATCCTGAAGCCTGTTGAGCTTCCATCAGAGGATAAGCTTTCAGCGCTACTAGCAAAAGCTAGGGAATATGCGGAAAAAGAAGGACTTACAGAAGAGGATATCAATGCAGCAATAAACGAATCCAGAAAAGCAAGGAAAGAACTCGCATGAAGATTGTAATAGGTACGAACGTATTTATATCTCTGCTGTATTCTTCGGAGGTCTTCCTCTCCAAGTTCTTCAATCCGTCATTTCAAAACAGAATGACGCGTATATATTAGCCAAATATGGAATGAATATAATGATGTCATCGAGAGAATGACAAAGAAGTATCCATCAAGGCTGAAGCAGCGGCTTATTGATGAAGTCTTCAAACTGTTCAAAGTAATTATTCCTTCATCCGAAATCAGCATATGCAGAGACTCTGATGATGACAAATTCACCTCCTGCGCACTCGATGCGGAATGCATGTATATCGTATCAGGAGATGATGATCTCCTATCACTTAGAAATGTTGATGATGTCGGCATCTGTACACCATCGGAATTCCTAAACGCTATGAAGATGCGGAAGACATATAATATTGTTGAAAAAGCTGTATGGCTATTCCAGAGAAATGAAATAATATCTGCTTTTCATAGCTTCTTTTGAAACTGATTTACTGATTGTTTATCAGTCTGCAGACTGTTCACGAGTTGTTTCAGAACCACTCGGAATGACTTCGTCTACAGACATTACGAACTTGAAAAACACCTTGATGGTATCCTTATAGATTTCGAGGATGCCTTTGTCATAATACCGTAGAATCTCAGATGAAGCGCTCTACACTCACATTGAAGATTTTTGCAAGCTCCTTTGCTGTCGTCTTGCTGATTGATCTCCTCTCATGCTCCATGTCGGAAACCACCTGCTTACTGACTCCAAGCTTCTCTCCAAGCTCAGATTGTGTCATCTTCATGAGCTTGCGGTAGAAAGCAAGATTGGAAGCTGGAGTAAGCTCCGGCTCCACTTCCTTGAACCAATCCGTATCATGGAAATCAACAAGGTCATCATCATACTTTACGGTAAGGCTCTCTCCGAAGTGATTCTTGAGGAATCTGAGATCCTTATCAGAGATAGTACCCTGGATTGTGAAATTATTAATATGGGGCTGATTCACGACTACCAACATAATACACCTCTACCTTATAAGTACCGTTCTCGTTGTACCAGCATGCCACATGGTGATAGCTCAGATGGCAGTGGTATTTATCCTTCCCTAGTTTACTGAAATTCGAATACTTCGGTTGCATAGGCCCACTCTCTTCTATATCCATCAGAAGTCGAGCAAGTATAAGCTTTTCCTTGCGTCCGAGTTTCTGAGCATTCTTTGAAGATGCTTTTGTCATTGCGACCTTGTATTTCACAATCAATTGGTACACTATAATTATGTACTCGTCAAGTGGGATATTGTTTTATAGGGAAGATTTCTCGATGACCAATGTAGTCACTATATGCTTAGACGATTAAGACTGGTTCTCGCTGCTGGCGACACCTTCCGATGCTGTAATCATAGCTTACTGTGATGCTTTCTAACGCCAATGAAAACAGAAAAGCTCGTATACCAGACCTGCTACCAAATGTGCTACCAGACTGAATCATTCAGAATTCAGAAAATAATGGGTGTGAACGCAGTGCGTTCACGTGGTTGTCATTGCACTATTTTCGATACCCAATGGGCGTATATAATCTCTTTTCTAAGGATTACGTTGATCCTCGTCTGATGTCTTTATCATCAGCCTTGCTCCAGTGTCTGAATCCTTCCAGATTTTCTTTTGTCATAAAAGGACAATCATCACTTTCAACAGGTTTTGCTTCTATTATTATCTTCTTCTCCTCATTGGTAAGAGGAGGCATGGCTTTAACTTCCTCTATGGTCAGTTTCTTTATTGTACTCATCATATGCATTCCTGCCCGCTTTTTCTTTCAGGCATGATCCCTACGTAATCACAAGCTACTTCAAACAATGCTATACAGTAATCAGAATATCACACATAATACGAATACAGTGCGTTCGCATTTGCTAATACATCAAAGGACTTTCCAGTATCCGCTCCTATTATTGCCTATTCGTTCTATTATTCTATCCTCCACTAGTTCATTAAGATAATTAAAGACTGTTGTTCGTTTCATTTCAAAATTTTCGCCGATTTCCTGATATGTTGCCTTCGGATTATTTCTAAGATAAGAAACAATAGCAGCTTTTATGGTTTCCTTTGAAACTTTCTTTCTTGAACTAATTTTTGAACTATTCGATGCGTCTTGAACTATTTCTGAACTATTCTTGAACTGTTCACGAGTCGTTTCTGAACCATTTGGAATGGCATCATCTACAGACATTGCAAACCTGAAAACAACCTTGATGGTATCCTCATAGATTTCGAAGATACCTTTGTCATAATATTGCAGGATTCTGTTCATTCCAGAGCCAAGCTGCTCAACCATGTCAACATCATGGAAGATTCTCATTATCTCCCTGTTGCGAGGCCTGCTGACTCCTTTGAAGAACATATCTTCAGATAATCCTTCGGAAGTCCTCCATGAGAGGTCAACTCAAGCCTGTCTGAAAAGAGCTCAGCAGCAGGAGTATAGCCATGTGTGTAATCGTTATGGACGAGCATATTGATGACTGCTTCCCTTACGGGGACAGGCTCAAACATATGCCTCTCAATACGATACTTTGAAGTAATTCTTGTCCATGTTCTGTTCTCTACATGCAGACGATCAATAATCCTATCTGCAGTCTGCAATAGGCACCCAAAGCCATATTAAGAACTTTCGATGAGATTACATTTATCTGTTCCTGCATATTTGGCAACCTTGAAAGTTAGATGATTGTTATCTGAGAAAAGGTAAGCAACGAAGTTGTATTTTCCATCAGGAGTAAGGAAATCGAGATTCTTCGCAAATTGATCTGTAAGCGTAAGTCCATGATTCCTGTAATAGATCTCAAGTACCTGGAATGTCAGATCCTGATCAGGGGATTCTATATTCGCTATCGTTCTTAGCACACGCTTTTTATACAGATTCATTATCTTGCTTTCTGGCATCTGACGGCATGAAGCGCCAACTCGGTAATAGCAGCCTTTCGATGTCATACCGTACTTCGTAAGATAATATGGACGCTCAGATCCAGCAGACACAACGACTTTGATAATACGCTTATCTTCACGTCTCTCTACATGGATATCAAAAAGACCGAGGCAGGATGGCTTTATATTTGAATCTAAACGCTGTGCAATCTTTGTCTGGACAGCATCGACATCATCAACGCCGTATACTGTTCCATCATTGTTCACTCCAATAAGAAGCTCTCCACCATTTGTGTTGAGAAAAGAAACGACTTCTCTCAAGCCCTTCGATATCCTTTGTCAGTTCACGCTTGTATTCGATTACTCTATCTTCCATTTATTATCCCCAAATCAGCTTTGGACTGTCTTCTTCTCATATGTTTTCCGAATCAAAGGAACAAGCATTTCAAGCTCAGCATCTGTTGAGATATCAAACTGATAATCTCCATTACCATGATGCCCTATATTCGAGACATCCATTACATGCAGTTCCGAAGGAATATCTCCCAGCTCATTCCATCTAAGGTTGAGCCATATCTTCAGCTTTTTCTTAGTGAAAGCACAATCAAAAACATTCGTATGTTTTGCTTTGAATGCGATATAGACTTTTTTATAATCAATAGAGAATGAAGCAATATCTGACACACTATCAACAAGATGGGAGTATAGTTCCAATACATCATCGTTAGGATTTGTCTTCTTGCAATAATCATCGAAAGTCCAGACCTTAACTTCCTTATTCACGGACTCTATTACCTTATCCTGTGTTGATGACTCAAACTCTGTCTCCGTTTTGTTTTCTATCTCGCTGATTTCTATCAAGCCTCCATCATATTGCTGAATCTCAAAAAGCTTGAAAGGCATATTCGCAAAGCCTGTAGCAGCAAGCTGGAATTTGCTGAAATATGGTGATACGAAATAAATCCTTGTCATATCCCAGCTGAAATCTGAAACTTGTTTTCTATCATTCCTTACCTTGTTGTAAAGAAGAACCAATTCTGCCTTACGGTCAAGAACGGTATGGAGATAAGCATATCCCTGATCCACAAGACTTGTATTACGAACTTTCTTATATTCGATAATGACAAATGCTGCATTCTCTTCATCATACGCAACTGTATCAAACCGCATATCCTTCAAAGGAAATTCTGTCTCAAGGAATTCTAATCCGAATACGGCTTCGAGATTATTTTCCAGCAGTTTCTGAATATCTTTTTCCAGCTTGAAATCGATATGATTGATTTCCTTCAGTTTATTCTGGATTTTCTGAAACAGCATTTTCTTATGATTCTCCTAATATGATAGATGCTACCCGACGGATCAAAACATTTGCAAGCATAAACAAAAAAGGCACCTCATTACTTATCCAGTAACAAGATGCCTTAGTGGGCGATGGCAGGATCGAACTGCCGACTTCCACGATGTCAACGTGACACTCTCCCGCTGAGTTAACCGCCCGTGTGCTTTGCTATACTAGCATTTTCTAGGATGCTGTGTAAATAGCTTTGAAGCTATTTTGTCATGCTTTTTCATCAGAATCCAGCAATGATTGTTTTCTGTGATATGCTTCCTTCAAAAGAGTATATGCAATAGAGAATATAGGTACAGAAAAGAGCATACCAGGCAGACCGAATAATGCACCGCCTAGTGTTACTGCCGTAAAGACATATACAGTAGGTACACCTGTTGAAGTGCCTACGACTTTCGGGTAGATGAAATCGCCTTCAAGCTGCTGCAATACAAATATGAAGATAAGGAAGAATAAGCCTTTCCAGGGATTGACGACAGCTATCAGAAATGCTCCGATAAGCGCTCCGATTACAGCTCCATATATTGGAATGAGCGCCATGGCACCTGTCAGCGCAGATATAGCTGGTGCGTATGGGAAACGGAAGATAAGCATTCCGGCAAAGCAGAGGAGACCGATTATAATCGCTTCTGTAACCTGCGCAATAATGAATCTTGAGAATGAGACGTAACTTACATGAGCTGTATGCTTAAGTCTCTCAAGCTTTGTTTCCTTCAGGAAGAGTGAGCAGAACTTTGTTATATGTCGCTGCAGCTTTTCCTTGTTCGCGAGGAAATACACACCAAAGACGAATGACACGAAGAATGTAACTATAGCTCCGATGAAACTCTGGATGGTCGAAAGCGTGAATGAGACTATGGATGGCGTCCATTCATTGATCTTGCTCTCGATTGCATCTGCTATGGTGAGTATCCCAGTATCTGCACTATCGAAAATCTTATTCAGGATAGGGATGGATTCAATCTCGACTTCATTCCAGAAATGCTCATCGGTTGCAAAGTTTCTCAATGATGAAACAATAAGGGAAATCGCTTTTATAAGTTCTGGTACTACAAGTCCTATGATAAGTGCAAGGAATAGAACGAGGAATAATATCGAGAGGAAAATAGAGATGACCCTGCTATGTGAGGCAATGAACTTCTTCTTTGATGAGGAAATATGCTTCTCAAAGAAACTTGCAGGGATATTCATTACAAAAGCTATGCATATGCCGCTGAAGAGCGGGATAAGGACAGCGGATGCTTTTTCTGTTATCCATGGAAGCGTTGTCTTGTAATTCCATAGGAATGTGAATGCTATGAATAGGAGCACCCCGAGAAGAAGATAGGAGAGTATATCTCTTTTTTTCATAAAACCCCTTTTACTTTGCTTCTTTCCAGACTACCTGGAAAATCTCACCGAAGCCTTTATCGATTATAGCAATTCTGCCATCGTTCAGCATTACGGTACCAGTGAAGATTCCCGCAATTCCTTTGCTTCCGATTCTGTCGTTTCCTTTGTAATCTGGAATAGGAAAGGCTGTGTCATCATTCATCGAAAGACTGACTGTGTTCTCTTCATCGTCAACAATCCATTTATTTTCAGAATGCCTTAGATTGCATTTTCCTATTTTCCTGAATTGTCCATTTGAGAACACGGCATTCATTATACCATCTCCGTCATTGATTGTAATGCCTATGTTCCCGCATGCAGTCACTGCATTTATGGAGATTGATGTTACAACACCTCTGCTTTTGCCACTGCTTCGTATAAATTCTCTGAATGCTATTCCTTTCATTGGGGTTATCCTATCAGAGAAGAAGAAATTGCCGGATGCTGGTAATGCAGCTTCCTTGATAGAGTAGATGAATCCTCTGCCATTCTGCTTGAGTGATAGTACTGAAGAAAGACACTCTCCGCCATCGTATCCGTGGATTGTTGCATCGAGTTTTATCCCGATTCCTTCGTAGTAGGGCATGGCAGGGGCTGTAACGAGCATATAGCTATCTGTGCTTTTTCTTACAAATGATATGACCATTGATGAATCGAAAAAGGAGAGTCCTCCATCGGATAACGGTGAGTCAATCACATCTGTATCGGAAAGGCGATTGAGGATCTTTGTTGATGAAATAGCATTGGAGTAGGATTTGATGTAATCAAGATAGGTGATGGAATATATACCCTCATGCGCGATAACCGCATATGTCGCACTCAATGTGATGGATTTCTCCGTATCTGTGATTGAGTATCTATCCCAGCCATTACGGCGTAGCCTCATACGCTTCTCAGGCATTGGGTAAGTCCAATAAGGATGACGTGCCCATCCTTCATTTACTGTCATGCCTGATTTATCAAAAAGGGGAAGAGACTCCCTGATTTCATCCATGTCGTGATTATAGCAGGATACCAGGAAAGCAGAAAGGCGGCACCTCTGCCGCCTTTCAAGCCTGAATTATGTTTTCTCAGTTGTTTCCGATTCCCATGATTTCGCTAAGGAATACTGAGAAGAAATTGTTCACGAATCCATCTGAAGCCATGACAGATGTCTGCACATCCTGCAATGCAAGCTCTGATGAGTAAGATGTATAGAATGAATCCATGTATGAAGCAAGGAGTTCATTTGAATCCTCTGAGGCTACAGACCTTGCAATTACATATGAGGAGCCAATCTGATGAGGCTCTGTGACGGTGCCTTCTTCTGCTTTGAAAAGACTTTCATGGAAAGTCTCATCTGTAATAGCGGCAGAAGAGAGCAGACCGCGTGCGTCCATCTGGCTTAGACCGATGATGAATGAAGCATTTGAAGGGTTGTAAGCAGAAGGTCCAACTGCAATGACTTCTGTACCGGCATCTTCAGCTGCCTTCTGGAAATCAGAGAGAGCTTCAGTGTATATGCCCTCAGCTGCTGTTGCGATATAAGCATTCATCGTCTCTGCATCGTTGAGTGAAATATATCTCTTTATATCAGCAAGAACGGTCTCATCAGCAGTATCTGCCTCGCGTGATGCGCTGTCAGCACGGAAAATCATCCATCCGGCATAACCCTGGATAGGCTCTGTGAGCGTACCTTCAGCTGTTGAGAAGACCACAGCGGCATCTTCTTTGTTCATGAGCATGCTCTCAAGATTGTGATACATCACAGCTCCCATGCTTCCATTGCTGCTCTTATAAGAATCTGTTGAATTCGCAGCAACAGCATCTTCGAATGTTGTGTTGCCAGAAGAGAGAGCTGCGGCTACATCAGCTGCATTTGTCTCTGAAGGCACTGTGATTACAGAAAGATCCATTGTCATGAACGGGGCGGGGTTAGCAGAAGCATATGCTGCTGCATCAGCATCCGGGTATGCATTGTAATCAACAACAATATATTCGAATGAGCGATAGCTGTCGTTGAGTGCGGATACAAATTCATTCTCGGCATCCGATGTCTTCACTGTCGTGATGTCATTAAGTACAGTCTGTGCAGGAAGCGTGTCCTTAATCTGGTTCCTAATCGCTTCAATCTGCATCTTCGGAGCATTGTCATAAAGGCTTCTGTCGAATTTACCATCTGCGTTGTTGAACGCGCCGCTTGAGACAAGCGCTTCACTTACGCTTCTATCTGTCGTGATGATTCCAGCAGTCTTTGCCATCTCCGAAAGCGCTGTCTTAAGCACTGTGCTGTAGAAAGCCTGTGAGTAGACCTGCATTGCATTCTGCTCTGTTATGCCATATGTCTGGGCAAGTGCTGAGAGCTGATTTGCAAAATAATTATCATAAGTCGGCTCGTATACGATGTCCTCGCCATTATAGCTTCCGAATACGACCTTTGGTACATCCGATGTACTGAATACTGTCACTGGCAGTACGAATGTTACTGAGATGAGAATAAGAACGATTACTCCGATAATCCAGCCGATGGATTTGCGGTTTTTCTTATCCTTTGCCTTCTTCTCCTTTCCGGAGGGGAAGACTGCGCCTTTTGCATCATTATCTGATGGCATCCTGAACCTCTTTCAGTGTGTTATATAAGGCTGCAGAAGAAATGCAGCCTATGGTGAAAATTAGCATCTATATATAATATCTGTCAATTGAAAACAGCTTCTCAGCCGACTCCAAGGTCGGTGTTCTCGATGAGAATCTCAGCTTTTCTGCTCTTCCTGAAAAGCGGTACAAGCTCAGTCAGGAAGACTCTGGAAAGCTCATCATCCCTCTCTTCTGAAGATGAATTCGGACAGAAGAGATTGACTGAGTAATAATCAAAATACTCTTCAGCAATCTCAACTGATGTGATGATATCTTCCTTCGTCTGGCCTTTGAGACCAACAAGAAGGCACACTCCATCGAAGTAGGCTCTTATCATATCTGGAGTTACATCTCTTCCTATACCTTTCTTCCATTTCATCCTCAGCTCTGGATTGAATGATTCAACTCCAGTCCTGTAATGCACGCGGCATGGGAAATGCTCGGAAAATGCTTGTAACTCATTTCTATACATCCAGTGCGCTTCGAACCAGAGATCCGTGATTCCTTTCTTTTCTACAGTCTCGGCAATAAGAGCAATGGTCTTCTCATCGAATTCCATTGCAGAGCCGGAGTTTATGATGTCTAGGGTATGATAGATTCCCGTGACACTCTCCAGAATAGGCTTGTTGACAGCAAATGGCTCTGTGCTCACATCTGCATAATAGTCGCAGAATGTGCATTTTCTCCACTTGCATCCTGTTCCCTGAAGAAGAAGGAACTCCCTTTTCAGTCCTTCATCAATCCTGCTGTATCTAACAAGCTCCATCATTCCTCCTCTTCAGGTAACCGATAGCCGCATAGGCAAGCGGTGTCCCTGCAACAGCCTCGATCACAAGCTTCGCCACGTACTGGACGATTATCATCGACAGAAGATCTGAAAATGGTGCTGTTCCTGTGAAGGCAATGAGCACAAAAAAGACTGTATCGAAGAGATATCCGACTGCAGATGAAGTGATTGTTCTCACCCAGAGCCTCTTTCCATCTTTCTGTCTCTCTTTGATAAGTACGAGGACCTTCGCGTTCATCAGTTCTCCTGCCAGGAATGAAATAAGGGATGAAATCACAATACGCGGTACATAAGTGTATATCGTCTTATAAGCATTCTGTGTTTCAGCCATGTAGTCAGGATAGGGGAGAATGACACCGATTGAAGTGAATATGACAAGCATCGCGTTGCATATGAATGTCAGTATGATGACTTTCTTCGCTGTTTTGTATCCCCATACTTCAGCTAGTACATCACCAAGCATATATGCAAATGGGAATGTGATAGTCCCCGCGTCGAAGAGCGAGAGGCTTCCGATTGTGATGATCTTCACAGCCATGAGATTCGCTGTGAGATAAAGAGTGACCAGAATGCCAGTAACAGCCACAAGCGGCGTGAAGCTGCCATTCCGGTTTTGAGAAGGGTTTTCCGGTACCTTGTATTCCATAATGCAGGCACTATACCAAAAAAAGGAGGCAGATGGTAGTATGCATATATGCGACGGACGATAGCTGTCATCATCATATTCATCACAGCGATGTTCATGCTTCCCGCGGAGGAAGTGTATTTCTCAAGTATCGTCAACGCATCATATCTTACCGATTTCGCGCTTAATCTCTTTCCTGTCAGCTTCTGGGGAGAATTCGGAATCGATAATCTCGATTTCTTCCCGAATCTCAAATCGAGAGCTGTTGTAAGAGTGGAAGCTGGTATGACACAGAGAACACTGCGTCAGTGGCCATCTGACGGAGGCATCATAGGAATTGATGAGCAGAAACAATACACAGTTGTATTCTCAGATGGTAAGGCGGGCTTCTCGCAGGGTCTTGTAGATAACCCTGAACCTGGCCGACCGGACTTTCTCGTCCTTGATGTCTTCTTCGGCATGAGATGGGAGCAGGCATTTCCATCACTTAAGAATATCCAAGAAGGTGCGTATGAAGGCTTTTTCAAGGATGAGAATTATTTTCCAGAAGGAATAGTGTCAATCGGAGTACCAGAACTCAATGGAAGCAAGTATTCCCTCACGAATTCCTTCTCTCTTGGCCTTACATTCAACAATATGCTCAGTCATTATCTGATACCGGAAGGCTATAACTTCACTTTTGACATAACAGTAGCACCATGGTGGCTTCTCAATACGTCAGAGCTGATGAAAGGAATTGCCAATACAGGCTCCCGGATTGATTATTGCAAGATACTTTACACTACAGATTACAAACACACATTCATACAGCAGCTTCAGGAAGATTCAGATTTCAATCTTTTCTCAATCTACATGGATTTTTATCTTGCATGCCAGCTTCTTTTTGGTGACTCAATTCCCCAGCACGCGATGACTGTGAAAGTCAGAAACAAAGCTATTCCTCCACGTCCATTCACGACAGATGTAAGATTTTCCCTTACAGTGACAGGGCCTGAGTTCTTTACTGTAGGGACTTATCCTACAGTAACACTCTATATCGAGAACGCACTTGCCGCAGGAAAGCTTCTTAACAGCAATTCAGAAACCACGGAAGTGAGATTCTATGGAACAGTAGGTGCGAGAGCAGATCTTTATATCATGGGAATCTTCCGTGTATTCGCATCGGCTTATTATGATTATCTTGCACCAGAGTGGACAGAAGGCGGTTTTGACTACCAAATCGGTGCATATTTCACGATGTCATTCTGATGTATTCCCTCATAAAACTTGCATCAAATCCCAGATATTCCCTCATAAAAGTTGCATCTAATAGCCAATATTCGCTCATAAAAATTGCAAATTTCTTGTGAATTATTTACATTATAAATAATTACATTGTAGTGAGGCAAAATATACTTGTTTTTCTGCATTTTACTGGATTTCTGCTTTTAAGATATCTGAAAACCCTTTGAGTAAGCTAAAGACTGAGAAGGTATTCTTCAATCCCTATATAGAGATTATTTCTTGATTTAATAGGCATGGACGATAGTTGGAAACATCTTCCTTATTACTTATGATAGGAAATCTATTTTATATATTTTGTGTGTCCATTTGTTGTTTATGAGTTGATTTCCCTATGTGCAAAGTTTGAGTTACAATACTTAACCAATATGAAAAAGAGAGTATTTATCGTTTCTTTTGTTTTTCTTGTCTGCTTGCAGTTTGGCGCATCTGTAAATTATCAGAAGACATATCTCAGTACAGATGAAGTATGGATTCGCGCTAATAGACTCTGTATTATGACAGGACATTTGGGACCAGCACCTGTTTTCCCTTCAACAGGCGCTGAAATTATGAATGCTCTTGAAAGACTTGAATATAATCAGCTAACAGCTTCCCAAAAGGCTGAATATGATTATCTTGTGAATAAGCTTTCAAATTCCTCCGAGCAAGTTTTCTTCTCGGCTAAAAACATAAATGTTGATCCTCGGATTTTTATAGGAACTGAATTTTATGGATTCAGTCATCTTAAAGATACGCCTGTTGAAGAATTCTTTATCCCGTATAGAGATAGGATTCCTTTCTTTTATGCAGGGCTTTCTGCTTCATTTGGTGATATCGCTTATTTAGAAATGGATTATATGTATAAGGATGCTTGGAGAGGTTTTGCATTTGATTCTGACGGAAATGTTATACAGGGGGATAATCACTATAGCTTCACGAATTTCAGTTTTTTGATAGCCCCAACTTACGATGGAGAATGGTCTTTTTTGATGAATTCAAACGATAAGCATAACTTCAGCTTGCTAAATTACCAACCAACAAAAGCTGGTCTTTCATTAGGCAATGATTTCATGAATTTCTATATTGGACGCACTCGTCAGTCATTCGGCAATGGTGTTACTGGTAATCTTGTGATTGGTGATAATTTCTCCTTTCAGGAAATTATGAAGATGTCATTTTTCTCAGATATCTTTTCCTATTATCTTTCTCTTACACACTTCGACAATGTAGAGGAAAACTCAGCTTTCAAATTTGATGGTCTGCATCAGAATAGATTGATTCATCGTTTTGATCTGAATCTGTTTAATAAGTTCAGAATAGCAGTGAATATTGGTGCTCATATGCTGACAGATTCACCATTTGATTTCCGTATGATCAATCCAATGATGATAGTCCATAACTGGTGCAATAACAGTGAATCAATCGTTTGGACTCCTAATAACCGTGATGAAGTAAATAACGTAATGGGTTTTGAGCTTGAGTATGCATTTTATCCTGGATTCCTGACGACGGCCCAGATACTTATAGATCAATTCAGACTGCCTGTTGAAAAGAGTTCGACGGTTCCATCGGCATTTGGAGTTCTTGCCAATATGAAGTATATAACGCAGTTAGGAGATGGCTACATTGATTCCTATATTGAAGTTGCATATACATCACCATATCTCTATCTCAATTACAAAACCTGGAATGATGATGACATGTATATGCTTGATCATATTGTTGGCTATAACTTTGGTGGTGGTAGTCCTGCTGAGATAAGTTATAGCGGTTATCAATATGGTCCTAATGCCATAGTAATTGCCGCAGGTAGTGAATTCTCAGTTTATGAAAACTGGTCAGCATCAGCAGATGTCCTTTATATGGCGCATGGTGAGTACGGTAAAGAAAACTGGCGAGAGATGAATAACCGTGATGGTGAAGATCCGACTACACCATCAGGAATAGTTGAACATACTTTTCTTATAAAGCTTGGAGGTTCTTATTCAATTCTGGATAACCTTAAGGTCACAGCAGGATTATATACATCTTTCAAATGGAATTATCATAACCAGATAAATGTTTTCCGAACTGACGTACAAGGTGCAGTAGGTTTATCTTGGATGATTATATGAGAAAATAGTTCAAAAAACTGATTCAACCATTTGTTGATCTCTAATTCTTCAGTATTGCTTGACTCGTGGTACTGAATATCCCGCATTCTTCCATTCAAGAAGTTCCTGGTAGATTCCTTCGAATTCCTTTGCAACACGCTTTCCGTCAAAGCGCTCGATACTCTTCTTGGCAGCAGCTGCTTTCTCATCGCGTTCATCAGGATTGTTGAGTACATGATCCATGCATTCTGCAAGTGAGACTTCATTGTTGCCTTCGAAGAACCATCCTTCTGTTTCGTCAAAAAGAGCATGCATGTTATATACATTTGCCGCAATTACAGGAGCACCTGAGCAAAGAGCCTCAATAACAGTCATCGCCTGATTCTCCGATAGGGAAGCGGTGACAAACGCGGAAACCTTTGAAAGTATTCTTGAGCCGATGATATCATCATTTGGAATCATGCCAGTTATGTGGATTGAATCTTCAAGTCCGAGTTCTTCACGTAACTTTATAAGCGCCGCTTCTGCTGGTCCCTGCCCAATGATGATAAGGTGTGCATCCGGATTCTTTTCATGGCAGATTGCAAAAGCCCTCATTGTGACATCAACAGCTTTTTCATATCCCAGACGTCCGACATACAAAAGGCTCCTCTTTCCAAGCCATGCAGGATTTATTGCAGCTGGAATCGGCCTTTGTGGAAATGAATCACTGAATCTTGATATATCAATGCCATTGGATACATATCTAACTTCAAGATCTGGCTGTCTGAATCTCAGCTGCTTACATGTGCTTTCATTCGGAGCTGTTACCATCCATGTAAGACGGAAGAAAGGATTGAAGACAACTGTCCATATTGCATCCTGAGCCGCATATGCAAGTTTCATGCTCTTTAACGCATACCTTATATAAATAGGGTTATCAATGAGCGTGTGATGCGTGGCAAGCGATGGGATTCCGAGTTTCCTTGCCGCATGATTAAGTGCCATGCCCATAAGCCATGGAGATGTATTATGCACGACATCAATACGGTATTTCTTCAGATATGGCATAAGATAATTGCCATAAATAGGAAGAAGCTTTATCCCTTTGTATATCCAGGAAGAAATAGCTTTGACATGAACGATATTGATACCATTCTCGATTCTATTCTCTGTAAAGCCTTTATCCTTAGGGACAAAGAACCATACCTTATGACCATTTTCAATAAGGTTTCTTGCGAGATTGATAGTTGTTGTAATTACACCATTTGTCTCTGGATAGAATATGTCAAAACCGAAGGCAATATTCATTCAACTAATCTCCCGCCTAACTCACTGATGGAATATTAACAGCTGAAATGCATTCAGACAACAATAAAAAAACATCATTGTGTTGGAATTATAATCTTCATGATGAATGACAATCCAGATAGCTCACGTGCGTGGCAATATAAGATGAAAAGCATAAAGATACTATAGTTGATTGTTAAACCATCCTTTTTACATTAAGATTTTCTTAGGAATTTAATAAAATGTCTCAAGAAAAGCTCGTTTCAGTTATTATACCATTATATAATTGCGAAGATCGTATCTTACGCTGTGTCAGTAGTGTTCTCAATCAAACATACAAAAATATTGAAGTTATAGTGATTGATGATGGCTCAACTGATAACTCTCTAGAGGTATTAAGAAATGGTATATCAGATTCGAGATTACAGATTTATTCTCAACAAAATCATGGTGTATCGTACACGAGAAATCGAGGAATAGATATTGCACTGTCAAATGATACGGATGGATGGATAACTTTTGTGGATTCTGATGATTATATTGACTCAAACACTTTCTCTGATTCACTGAATTATACTGACAAGAATTCATATGATTTGATTCATTATAGTTTCAAAAGGGTTGAGGAATCTGGCTCATTAATATACGACTATAGCGATAATGTAGTTAGGACAATAAATCAAAAAGAAG
This sequence comes from uncultured Spirochaetaceae bacterium, assembly GCA_944388955.1. Taxonomy (GTDB): domain Bacteria; phylum Spirochaetota; class Spirochaetia; order Sphaerochaetales; family Sphaerochaetaceae; genus Ornithospirochaeta. The sequence continues at coordinate 159,672 of CALXKJ010000001.1, forward strand.
CTTTTTATCTTTTTATGTCAGGTCTGATAAAACTGAAATCAGTCTCGTGTAATTGGTTGGTTATGATTACCTGTGGATTGTACAGAAAAAAAATTATTCTAGACAACAAAATAAGATTTGATCGAGAAATTAAAAATGGTGAAGATGCTTATTTTTCTATTCAATATCTATCACAATGTAATCATATCAAAATGGTCAACAAGGCGTTTTATACATGGTGGACAAAAGCGAATTCCCTGTCAAGTACCACAAAGAACAGTTTATACAATTTTGTAAATGGTTTAAGAATAATATGTCCTGCATTAATGGTACAAATTCAGAAATTCTCAGATCAAAATCTGGATAATTTATATGCTTCGTATATTATCTCCAATTTCAATTTTTTCTTGAAACGTGCTTCTATCTGTAATTTGAATTATAAAGATATTGATTGTAATTTTAAGAAATTTCTTTTGCAAAGTGATGTTATGAATTTTATATATATGAAACATCTTTTTGAGCCTCATGAAAAAATTGCAAGATTGATGCTTAAGTCAAAATCTACTTTTATTACTTTTTTTATAATAAAGATGATGAGATTAATAAATGGATATTGGAGAATAAAATAATCGAATGGGTGCTTCTTGGCATATAAGAAATTGGTTCAGAGTAGGGCATAATATTTCTTGGAAGCTTAATTTCCATACTTTATTTGGTTTTCTTTATTTATATTGGCCGAATAAATTTTTTTATGAAGAATCATTGAAAAAGCATGATATTGTGCTCTCTTATCTAAATAAAGAACTCGATTCCATAATAAAAAAATATGAATTTAAACCAGAGATTGATGGTAACAATTTAAATCCATCTAGGAACATATGGTTATTATGGTGGCAAGGAGAAGGAAATATGCCACCGTTGATTAAAGCATGTGTCGAAAGCACTAGAAGAAATGCTAATGGGGCTAATGTGCATTTGATAACAAAAGAAAATTGTTCATCATATATTGATATTCCCGCGTATGTTTTGGAAAAGCATGAAAAAGGTTATATATCATTTGCAAATCTCTCTGATTTGATAAGATATATGCTACTAGAAAAATATGGTGGGCTATGGCTCGATTCGACAATTTATACAGGCTATTCAATACCAGAAGATATTTTCAATTACAATTATTATATATGGCATACAGAGAAAGCTAAAACCGGTTATGTCCAACATGATGATTACCATGCATTTATCGTCGGAAGCAAACCTCACTCAAAACTAACTTCTTTTATAAAGGATTCCTTTATTGAATATTGGAAAGACCATGATGTGATAGTGGATTACCTAATGATGGATTATTTAATTTATATCGGCAAGCAATTTTTCCCAGATGTCAGAGAGGAGATAGATTCATTGCCTATGATGAGCAAACGGATTTATGAGTTAAAAGAAATGCTTGACCAACCATATAATGAAACTGAATTTAAAGAGTTGACTACCGAATGTCTGTTTTCAAAATTAGATTGGCATAGAAAGTATAAAGAAAAATCCAAAGGGTGTGATACACTCTATAGTGTATTAACAAAGGAATAATTCATGGATATCTTGAAAGATTTTATAGATGCAAATCCCGAGAAATTTCATCAATTCACAGACGAAGAAATGAAGAAAATGCATCAGATATTACTTGGAATGATTGATGATATTCTTGAGTTTTGTCGCATTAAGAATTTAACATTGTATGCTTCTGGTGGAACCGCATTAGGTGTAATTAGGCACAAAGGGTTTATCCCTTGGGATGAAGATGTTGATTTCAGTATGCCAAGGAAAGACTGTAATATTCTACTTTCTGATTTTGTGGATTTCTACAAAGGTAAGTATTTCATAGAGGCGCCGAATTCTCGTCTTGTTGGAAATCATGTATTTATCAAGATAAAAATGACAAATACAGTGATGACTGATCTGCTAACAAAGAAAGGCTGCTCTGGGTTTTGTGTTGATATTTTCCCGATTGATTATGCTTCAAATTATAAATTGGTGAGGCATATTCAGAATTTACGTTTCATGACAATAAGAAATCTTTTATATGTTATCAGTTATTCAAGGCAATATGACTTATTTATGCATACGGGGTTCAGGAACTGTAAATTCAGTACAAAGTTCGTTGCTTATGCAGGATATGTTATTGGAAAAATACTTGGAATTATTCCATTGGAAAGCTGGATTAATCATTTCGATAAGATTGTACAGCGAAAGATTCCTTCTAATTATTGGGTTATAGCCTCTGGTATTCATTCATATAATGTAGAGACTTTTGAAGCGGCTGTTTATATCCCTGCCAAGATAGGAGAGTTTGAAGGCAGAACTATAATGTTACCGGGAAAAGTTGAGGAAATATTGAAACGGTTCTATGGTGATTATATGACTCCACCTCCTCCTGATAAGCGAGCAAAGCATTATTTTATGAATATAACGTTCAATGAGAAATAACAAGATAGTTCATGCTGTTCTTGCAATTTATAATTGATAGAAAAATAATAGTTGCTATGAATCGTAGACACATTTTGCATGTTAAAAATACTTTGTCATATGCGGGAGATGCAATTGTTGAATATAATTTTGCATGTTTATTGAAGGATAAATTCGTTTTTGATTGGTTCCTGATTTCTGATGAAGTTGGCGTTTTTGAGAATCGTTTCAAGGATCTTGGAAGTATTATTGTACACAGCTCTCAATTAAGTAATATTTATAATACAAGAACACACCTATCAACATTTTATGAATACTTAAAACACAATCATTATGATACAGTATATATTGATACTTGCTTTTCAGGACGTTCAATATGGCTTTTATTAGCAAAATTGGCTGGTGTTCCACGCAGAATACTCCATTCTCATAATTCATTTACTGAAGGTGGAATTAACCCAATAATTCACTGGATTTTTAAACAAATAATGTACATTTCTGTTACTGATTATGTTGCATGCAGCCCAGAAGCTGCAAAATGGTTATTTCCGAAAACGAAATTAAAGCAAACTATCATTATCAAAAATGGAATTGATATTTCCTTATTTAAATTTAATGAGTCTCACAGAGAGCGAGTTCGGCATTTTTGGAATATTCCTGATAGCGCAATTGTCTTGGGTCATGTTGGTCGCTTCTGTGAAATGAAAAACCATAAAAAAATAATATCAATTTTCAATGAATTTCATTCAATGTATCCTGAGTCATATTTGCTTCTTATAGGAGATGGTCCATTAAAGAGCGAGATTGAAGATTCGGTTTCTTCTTTGAATCTAAGTCCCTTTGTGAAATTTATAGGCAATATAAATGATGTTTTTGCCTATTATTCGGCAATGGATTTTTTTATTTTTCCAAGCCTCTTTGAAGGATTGGGTATTGCAGCAATCGAAGCAGAATGTTCAGGTTTGTTTGTCTTTATTTCTGATTGCGTCCCTAAATCAGCTATTTTAACAGATTGGACTAAACAAATTGAATTAAGGAAGAGTGACAGAGAATGGGCAGAGGTTGTTTTTTCGAATATCGATAATAAACATGATAGGTTTGAAGCCGTGAAACAAATTAAAGCCGGTGGTTATGATATTAAGGACGCGGTTCTAGAATTGCAAAATTTATTATTATACAATTCGCATTGATGACAACAGAATGCAACCGATAGATTTTTAATCAATTGATCAACTGAGAGGAAAGGCACTGCCAGTGGTATTCGTTGTCAGCGTCTTTGTATGCATCTAGATTTTTGATAGCTGGTAAAGGATGACAGTTTGTGTCTCAGCTGCAGATTATTACCCTCCTTCCTGTTAACTAAGAGGGAATGTCCACAAAACGAATTAAACTCCCCGGTCCTTTGGATTTCTATTAAGTCAAATCCATTTGCAATCTGTATTGTGTATCATTCGTTTTTCAATTGGAGGTAATTGCATGTAATTACCATAAGCTCGTTTTAAATATTTATCCCAGTTTTGGGGACAGTAGAAATATGCATCTTCAAATGGTAATAAAACAGGAGAAACAAAATCTTCTGATTTTAAGAAAATAATGTTTTCATTTTTGTCTTCTACATCACCAACGAAAGTGGCTGAATCAAAAGATGTTTTTCTAAGAATCTTATCAATTTTGTAATTTCTTGCTTGTTGATTGGGAAAAATGCGGCATATAAGATTACCAATCCGGTTTGCTAAGTTCTTTTTACCTCTGATTGAATATATGTCTGCAATCTGTATCTTTTTATTAATAAATAGGCGCATTCGCCGGAAAACACCGGGAATAGTCTTGGGAGGAACTCCATCGATTGGAAATATATCTACCCATACCCCCATCCTTTTGGGTTGATCTCTTATATATTCAGGTTTTACTATCGTCCGATCATCACATATACGTGTAATTTGATAATGGAATAGCTCGTCAACTTGGTAATTGAGGTGATAATAATGAGGAGCGATTTTGTTACCACTATTAAGTAATGCAAGTAATCTATCATAATCTGGGCGAGGAATACCAATATCCATATCATTATCCCAGGGAATAAAACCTTTATGTCGTATTGCACCAAGAAGCGTTCCATAAAGTAAGATATATCGAATATTGTGATATACCAAAAAATCATGCAGTTTTTTCATTATATCGAGCATTACTAATTGTTGCTCTCTTATGGTTAATCGTTCTCCACTTCTAATCTGCATAAGAGATCTTCTCCAAATAAAAATTCATTAAAACAGCCCATTAATGATTCGCAATGTTTCTGAAATGCTTTCATCAAGATGAAATACAGCTTCCCATTTTATATCCATCTTTAGCTTTCCCGCGGTCATAATTGCTTTTGTCGCAGTTGAATAACCAGCTTTTTCTATTTCACTAGGAATGTCATAAATGACTTTGACATTGCATTCTCTTGCTATCATTTCTGCTAAATTTTTTAATGTTATTTCGTTTTTTTCTGATGCAATATTATATGCTTCCCCGTTTTTGCCGTGCATCAGACAAGCGAGAATACCAGATACAGCATCTGGTGTATATGTATATGTATATAGTTGATTGCCTTTGCTTTTCAAAACTATGTTTTCACCTGCCAAGCCCTTTTTAATGAATTGGGCTATGGCTTTAGAATCACTCATTTGCATGGTGGGACCGAATGATCTGGCTAGCCTAGGGATAACCACTTCAATTCCATATTGTTTTTTATATGCTTGGCATAATGCTTCACAGAGTCTTTTGCTTTCAGGGTATCCAGCTCTTAGGGTGTTGGAATTGATGTATCCACAGTAAGTTTCATCAAATCGATCCACATCCCCCCTATTTTCACCATATACTTCTACAGATGATGTATAGACAAATCGTTTCATGTTGTGAGCTATACCATAATCTAAGAGATTGATTGTACCTAGAACATTGGATGTTATAGTTCCTATTGGCTCCGTAGAATAGGCTAGTGGATGAGTGGTGCTAGCTGCATGGATTATGTAATCAGTTTTTTCTTCGATTGAAAGTGGTTTTGTGATATCACATTCATAGAACTTAAAGAATGGTGACGCAAAATATTCCGAGAATCTGGTAAATCCTTTTTCTTTATTTCTTCCAAGAGCTATGAGCTTGATATTTCTATCTTCTGAAGTATTGGCATGCATTAATAAATCTATCAGGAATGTACCAATCATGCCTGTTGCTCCAGATATCATAATTGTTTTATCTCGCAAGTCCGACAGATTCAGCTTATTCTCAATTATCTTGATATCTTCCAAATAAAGTTCATTATTTAACCGTGATTGCATGTTTATTTTTCCTTTTTTGAATATATGTAGCTTCGGAATATTTCAAGATCATCTTTTGTGGTTAGTTTTATATTCTTATCTGAGCCTGCAGCAAAATAAAGTCTTACACCAAGGTCAACCATCATTGTATTTGTATATGATGAGCCGTAGATTCCAATTTTATTCTCAAAAGCTTCATTATATTTTTCATAAAGCAAACCATACTTGTAAGCTTGCGGGGTTGAAACTCTCCTTAATGTTTCTCGTGGGATATATTTCGTTGTTGAGTATTCATCATCAACAATGAAAATCTGCTCATTGTAGGGGAGGGAAGTAACAGCATTTCCATATTTCTGACATTTTATAATTACATCAGAAAGCACACTTTCATCTACTAGAGGACGTATTCCGTCATGAATGATTGCTATGTCGTTGTCAGTGCATGTTTCACGCAGACTATACACACCATTCCTTATGGATTCCTGACCAGTCGTTCCGCCTGTTACTATTTCCCTGAGCTTTGATATTCCAAACTGTTTAGCATATCGTTCTGCCGTTTCCTGCCACCCATCAAGGCAGACAAGTTGTATGCCATCAATCATCGGATGATTCTGAAAACACTCCATTGTATAAATCAGGATAGGTTTGCTATCAATAGTTATGAATTGCTTTGGAATATCCATTCCCATTCTAGTTCCAGTACCACCAGCGATAATGATAGCGATATTCATTTTCGGCTCCTACTAATTAATTATTGCTTATTATTCCTTTTCCTCAATATATATCTTTCTATTGTAGTAATAGAATTTCTAACATATTTATTTCGGAAATAAATACTGAAGAAAATCATAAATGTAAGTAGACTTGCTGCCATAAATCGTAACATGAGATTTATAATCCCGCTTCCTGGTATTAAACTTGTAACATATGAAGTCAATAACATCATAAAGACTATGAATACAAGACGGATTTGTAAAACTGCAATTGTCTTCTTTGCGCTCCGATGAAATCCCCATTTGAAAATGACATATGGTTCAACCCATAAATCAATTGCTGTATACGCTATTATTGTACCGAGGATAATACCGTTGAATCCAAAAAATTTCCCTAATATGAAAGATAGAATTAGATCAGTTAGTCCGGTTATGAGAGGACGCTTTCGGTCATACCAATATAGCCCTAACGATGACTTATATGTATAAAAAAGAGTTTTTAGATTTCGAAGATAAAAGAAAATACAAATTAATACAGCAGAGCTGAAAGGTAGACAACGGTCAGCACCGAAAAAGATTGAGATTATTGGATTGATAATGTTGGCAAGTATGATTGATATCATTCCATAGATTAAGTAGTAGGTGATATCGATATACTTATAACTTTCAGCAACATTATCATCTCCCTCACATGCTCCAATATTTCCTAATGAGGCAGTGATAGCATTGGGAAGGATACTAACAAAGCCAAGTAGTCCAGATGTTATCATTTGGTAATTTGAATAAAGACCCAAAATAGATGACCCAACTATTGCGCTTATAAGAATTCCATTGGTTGAGTTTGATATCTGTGTTCCTATTCGTGTTACGATTAAGCCTTTTACATTCTGCAGAATTTTCTTTTTGCTGTTTACACTTAGTTTGTGTGGTTTTGATTTTAAAAAAGTATATTCTCTGTTTGCAAGTATATTAACAATTACACAACGTATCGTAGTAAAAGCGAAAATGCATAGAGAATAGATCATAAAGCTGTGAGTAAAAATAGAAACAGCAATCTGAATACAATACATAACAGCCCAGCAGGCATTGGTCAGTAATGTTGGAATATAGTTTTTCTGATCTGCGGAAAAAAGAATGGATTTATAAAAGAAATAATATTCGAAAACTGTACTGAGAAGAAAAACAAAAAAGTAAGAGGTTACAGAAGATATTGGAACATCAGTTTTGACGAGATATTTTATAAATAATGAAAAGATTGAACCTGCTATAAGTATTATAGTACCAACCGTTCTATAGACCTTGCGGTAAAAGGCGAGGATAGCGTTTACTTCGTCATAGTCATCATTTGCGAATGGTGCATAAAGAGAATATGAAATCGCTACAGATAATCCAAGCTCAGCAACAGAAAGTACTGAAATAATATTTCTAAAAAGACTATAGAATCCAAGGTAATCTTCTATGAAACATTGGTTAAAAACCATTCGTTCTATAAAACTGATTACTCCCATTAAGATTTGGGTGATAGCGGCTGTTGTAGCATTTCTTGTTGAGCTTTTGAATCTATATTCGTTTGTGTTGTTTGCCATTCTACTTCCAACAAATTTCTTACCAGACTTTAACATTTATAGAGAAGCAAGCCAATCTAGTATTTCCATTTTGCTCCTATCAGTAGTTGCGGCTGGAATTCAATCTTAGACGTATGGTTGTAATTGAAATATGTATTAAATCCGACGGCTGAATATGCAGAGAGAATACCCCAGTTGTTGAAGTTGAAATTATATGCTCCGTAAACAGCAAATTTCAGCAGATGTTCAGCAGTCTTCCATCCACCTGAAGGTGTAACTGTATTATTCATATATTCGTCTGGATTTTGCTCTATTATAGCATCAGACATATCAATTATAGTGTTTGCATCATTGGATGCATTGATTTTCAGACCTTTCGATCCATGTATTCGGTAGAGAATATTTCCACCGATTTCGAATTTATCGTCTGAGTCAATGTATGAGGCCCCAATAGAAAATACAATGGAATCCGGGCCATAACCGTAGCCAGAAAACCCTACATCATCCATGTAATGCATTCTGTACCCGACAATGTAATCGAGATTGTAATCTATAATATTATCATTGCTATCTCTTTTCCCATTCAGATAAAGATATGGGTTTGTATAGACGAATTCAAACCATGAAGTAAGATTACCATCTCCTAAATTTGTTATATATTTCAAATTAGTGAGTATTCCATATGCTGCAGGGATTGATGTCTTGTCTTCCCAAAACATCTGGAATTGGTCAATTGCAATCTGAGCTGTAGCTTTTAATCCTTTTGTAATATTCCATTCTATTTCAAAGGACATTATGTTATTTGCTTCATCATATGGCTGCTTGTTTAAGCTATTTGTATAGTTGTAGTAATTATGGCTGAGAACGAATGGATAGAAAAAGCGTAAATCAAAACCGTAATGCGAATTGTAAATTGTAGCAAGATTAATTGCAAAGCGTGCTTTATCTACTATATTGAAATCAAAACGATGCAATACACGGAATTGCTGCATTCCGTCAAACTCGTTTTTTGAGAATTTTGTGTAATTCGGATTGTCTGCATATGTTTCCTGCTGGTCAAATCTTGTAATGGATATATTGTAAGTAAAGAAGTTGCTCATTAAAGAAATATTGGAAATCTCCTGGTAATTGAAATTGTCACCAACAAGAAGATTGCCTGTTATCCCATTGCCGATGCTATGGGGAAATCTACCAAGAATGAAATTGAAATAATTGTTGCCTATGCTTGCTCCTGCACGATATGGCCATTCTGTTGCAGGGCCTGCAAGGAATTTTTTCTGCTCTGGAATGAAAGGAGAATAAATCCATCCTGATGTGCTTTCAAACATCTGCTGGTTTTTGTTTTTCAAGTCAATAGTGGCTTCCAGATAGATATAATCACCAAAATTCATGTTGAGACCAGTAGAAATTAAAGCATCTTCATAGCGATAAGGAATGAGCGTATCTTCTCTATGATCCGGTAAAGGAATGTCTGAATTTGTATTTCCGTAATTGAAATCGGAATAATCAGCTATATTGAGGCCAAGATTTACACCAGCATTCAAATCCATAGAAAAGTAATCTTCTTTTATTAGATATTCTTGTTCGGTAAGTATGGAATATAACTCTTTATATTCTTCCGCTTCTGTTGCAGAGAGCCGATTGGTGTCGATTCGGTCAAGTGCAATAATCAAAGCTCTTGCAGGAATGGGTGAGAATGAAGAGGGTCCAATAACCCCAGCTTGACTGCACAAGGCCTCCACTCTTTTGTATACCGTATCTCTAGTTGTATATATTTGTTGAAGGTTGTTGGCCGTTAACTGAAAAAGAGAAAAGGAGATTAGGATGATTATTGCTAATCGTTTCATGAATATACTCCTGGCAAAATTTCGTGGGTAGAATATCATTTTGTGGGTTTCTTTAGGAACATATTTTTGATTTTATTCGAAACTATCATAACAACAGGCAATACAAAGAGCGTTGCAAGCATTGCAATTGTCAGAGCAACTGCCATGAATAGTCCGAAGTATTTGATTGGTGTGAAAGAGCCAAATATCAGCACACACATACCTGCTACGATGGATACTGTTGTGAGTATGATTGGACGGCCTGTTTCATTGAGTGTCTGCAAGATAATGTCTTCAATCCGTTTTTTAGGCTGATTCACTTTGTTGTATCGGTATCTTAAAAGGAAATGCAATGCATCATCAATTCCGGCACCAAAGGTTATTGAAGAGAATCCAATAGTAACAAGATCAAAAGGTATTCCAGTAAAATACATGAATATATAGTTGAACATAATGCCAACAAGAACTGGCACAATAGATACGCATCCTCTGAATACAGAGAATAACGTTATAGAGGCTATTATTACGATACAGATTGTGGAAATCTTTGTCGCAAGGTTCTGATCCGCAACAATCATATCATTCGCTTTGATTGATGTTGATGCCCCACAGTAAATCTTGGAAGTTGTTCCTTCTGGAAGCATATATCTATAGTAATTCAGTGTATTCTCGACTCTTCTTGCACTTTCTGTAGTTTGCAGATTCTGCTCATATGCATCATAATTCCGCATTGCCAATGTTATGGATGAAGCATCCTCATTTACGATTATATCGAGTACATCCGAGCCGATATATGATTTCATCATCTGCAGGATTCTATAAAGGAAGTTTATGAGCCCATCATTTTCAGGAATCTCATTTGTTCCTGAATACACTTTATTCAGGAATCCTACATATTGTGGTAACGAGAGGCTCTGCACTATATCGGGACAGGATTCCATAACAGTATTTTCAAAATCATAAACTTTCTTGATATTTTCAGATTTGAGGAAAAATCCCGGTTCATTATCTGGCGCAACAATCTGCATATAATATGGATCTGTTCCTCCCATTGTCTGGGCAAAGAATTTTGTATCAAGAACAAACTGATCATTTTGCGGGAAATAATCCACATAATTCGAGTTGAAAGGTACTTTGTCATGGGTATATGCAAATAAAGCGATTAAGATAGCTGTGACAAGCAGAACAACACCCCAGAATTTAGTTACTGTAATTCCAACAAAGTTAATAAAACCGCCAAGTATTCTGCCATTTGCAATCTGATTAACTTTCTTTTCCTTTGGTTGTGGAAGAAGCGAAAGGATAGACGGTAGATAAAGAATGGCAAGGATTGCACAGAAGCCAATGCCAATAGAAACGGATAATCCGAATTCCTTGAACATCGGTGTATGGCAAACCAGCATCGATAAGAAACCAACCACAGTTGTTAGACAAGCTGAAAGAATTGTCTTTGATATTCGTGCATATCCCAATACAGCTTTTTCAGGATCTTTTGCTTCTGTAAAATACTCCGACAGCATATGCACGGAATAAGACGAACCAAGGGTTAGTACCAAGCAAGGGGTTAATATTGAAACAATAGTAAGCTTAAAGCCTAATTGGCTCATCATTCCAAGTGTCCATATGATTCCTATGATTGAAAGGGATGATGGAACAATGACAGCCCTAAGTGATTTATATGAAAGATAGTAAACAAGAAGAATAACCAAGAAGCAAAGTGACAGAAGAACGCCGAGATCTTTGAATATATAATAAGTGACCCTGTTTATGATTGTGCTTCCACCATTGATGGCTACGCGTCCATAATCTCTAAGCGGATCTATGATGGCGTTCAATACATCCTGTTGGCTTTGGTTATAGCTTGCTGTTCTATAATAAAGCATTATTGTGTTGCCATCTTCACTGTAAAGGTAGTTTCTTGCCATCTCATCATTGAGTAGCCGCTCTTTGAATATAGCAGCACTTTCTTCTGTCCATATTTCTCCATCTGAAATAGGGGAGATAGGTGTTATTGAAAGTCTTGTTCCTCTTTTTTCAACTGTTACAAAATCAAAAGGAGAAAGACATGGACCAACTATATCTAAAGATTCCAGCTCTGACATTACATCGGAAAGCAGATTAAGAACTTCTGGTGTATACAGCAAGGATGATGAGAAAATAACTACAAAACCATCTGGATATCTTGCAGGTTTGTTTCCTGTTATCATGTTATCAGGAATAACAGTATGTAATTTTTCACTTTCCGGACGTTCATTGAATCCATATTCTGGAGGAGAGAATTCAACAAAATCCTCTGGTAGTAAATACTTTAAAGGCTCTTCATTTGGAGCCTTTGATGGTGTATATACAAACTCAGCAGGTGGAACACCTGAAGTAAAGCTAAAGATATTCGCATCTATTTGAAGAGAAAAAAGTTCATATATGAAAAATACAGTAACAGCTGCAATTGCAATCAATACAAAGATCCTGAACTTGAGTATGAATCTTATTATCACTTCAAATATTCTTACAAAGAGAGATTTTTCTACTTTGATTTTTGCCATATTAAAATACTATATCAAAGGTTAATATTTGCAAACATATCATGCTGAAAATGATTTGTAAGTTCTGGTCATTCAAGCTTTAAAGTGGAAGATGAAATTTATATAAAATATTAAAAAGTCTTATCCCTAGAACTTTATTCAGACCGATAATTCTCTTTTTTTTGTGAATGTAATTATTTACAGGTTTTATAAGTTGAGAATTATTTGTTGCGATTTTGATTAGCTTGGATTCGGCGATAATAATATCTTTCCCAAAGTCTTGAAGTAATTTGATACCTTTTCTTGAGTTTATAAGAATACATGAAATTCCTTCTTCTTTGGATAATTTATTTTTAAGAATAGTTGGTTCTTCTTTTTCTACACCCCAATAATCTCCGATTGTAATATCTCCGATTCTAACTAAATTGGCATATTTGCAATTATAACATGAATCTCTGTAAATATACCCTTTTAAAAACAAACTCAAGTATACGGAATTTCTATAATTTATTATTTTTTTTATTCCACTTTCCGTTGTAACTGTTGCAATAAGAGGGCCCCAGCCATTGCATTTGCTACGAAAAATAAAAGAAGATAATGATTCTCCATATTTTTTTGATAAATAAATTAAATACTTTGAAAACATTTCTATTGATGGTACTCCATGACAAATAAGATCCACTGTATAAAGATTTTTATATTCTTTGTTTAGGAAGGACTTTAATCCGGCTATTTGACAAGGCGTTCCAGAAAAGAGAACAGTTTTTCCGTTGTCTAGATCTTTCTTGACTTCAATATAGATTTTACCAATAAAACTCTGGACATATTTTGAACCTTGTATATCTTTAATATTATCAATATTTGAAATTCGTGTATGATATACTTCTGGTATGTTGTTTATAATTTTTAGTGTTACACCGTAAACAGTGCCTCCATTGCTAATAATATTCTTAGCTAATGTTGCAAAAATACCACCAGATGCAGAATTCTCAATTATTTTATTCTTTCCACAACCGGCATATGATTTGATGGGAATTTTATTTTGTTCTTTGTCATTCATTTCTGGGCATGAAGAAGAACATTTGAAGCACGAAATACATTTTGTTGAGTTGATTTTTGGTTGTATGAAGCCTTCCTTATTTTTTACTATATAAATTGCTGATGTAGGGCAGATGTTATAACAGGATAAACATCCTGTACAGTTTTCAATTGAAGCTAATTTTGGGGAATTCAAGTTCATTTTTTACTATCCAGTAGTGAAAATAAATTTTGTGATTTATAACACATTTTTTCAATAAAATTATTTACTTTATTGTAGTCTATATTTTTGTTATATAACATGGCGTAGTAAAGTGGGTTTTCTTTGGGGCTGGTAAGTTTAGTTAAATCAATAAACAATTGTTCCATGTTTAAATAAGATAATAAGTTTTTCATTCTAAAGTTTGAACCATTTCTGCCAAATACGACAAATGGTATATTAAAAATAATTGAAAATGCGGTGGCATGAAATGAATTTGACATTACAAAATTGGCATTCATTAGGAGTGAGAGGAAGTTGGTAGGTGAAGTCCCTGAGACATCATAGCATCCTTTTAATAAGCTGGAAACCATATCCTTCTTGTCGAGTATATAATACACAGCATATTTGTTCTGAATTGCAAAATTAATTGATAATTTAATCCAATCTAAATTTCGTTTTAGACCTCCAAGAATATATAAAAAAATATATTTTGTATCTTGTTTGCATTTTATAATTTTAAAAGTTTTTATATAAAACTCTTTCTTGTGCAAGAAAACAGGGTCACATGCCGTACAAAAATTCATTTCTGGAAATATAGATTCTATATATTGCTTCGTTGAATTTTCCCTAAAACTAATCAGATTAAAATCTTTAATTGCTGATTTAAAAGACTTTAATAGTTTTACAGGGATAGGATTATCACCCATACTTACAGCATATGCAATTTTTAATTTACTTTTCTCTGCGAATTGCAAGAAGAAAGCTTTGTTAATTTTATTATTTAAGATTGTGAAATTCCAGATTTGATCACTACCAGCAATAAAAGCATCATATTTCTTATTTAAAGATTTGAGTGTTCTTGTATGGATTATCTTTTTACTGGATATATGTAAATAATTGTTTCGGAAACTTTTGAAGTTTTTTCTTCTTCTAAGATGCATCTTCAGCGAGAGAATATCAGTTTTAATGACGGGGAAATAATAATAAGAATACAACCGTAAAACCATGTATTGTCTACAATCGTACCAATATTCATAGTTGACTATCTCTGCTTCTTGTCCAATACCTCGAAGATATTCACATAAAGCAAATGCTTGAAGGACTGAACCATAATTATCAGAACGATGAAATGTAAGTATTCCAATTCTCATAAACGACATCCAAAGCAATTTTATATAATTTAATTATATAGTCTTTTATTTACAATTTAGCTTGGTAAAATACCAATTGAATATTAGTGTAAAAAACAGTGTTTCTGCAATATTTTTATGAGACTTCGTTCTGAGTTTAGTACTAAGGACATGAACATACAGCGGTATAAAGGTCACTTGTTTCCAACTGGGCAGCAGGAATCATACGCAGAAACGGCCTGCTGTTTCTTTTTCTATGCAAGAGCAGGCGCAGCTTCTATATGGACATTCACACCAAGCTTCTCCGGTTTCTTGATGTATATGTTTATCTTGTTTTCGGTATTGAATTTGTTATAGTACCCCTCTCCGCGATCTTTGAACAGGATATGATCTCTCACGATATAGTGGATTGCGATGAACAATGAATTTGCAACTGCCATTTTCGCCCTGTTCTTTCCTCTTCGTATCATCAGCCTTGAGTACTGGGTAGCAAAGAGGACCCCTCCGCTCTTAGAGCTTCCTGTATGCATAGTTCGAGCGTTGTCTGCAGTAATGAAAGATCAAATATGCATTAGAAACCAGCTGGTCTGCTGTGCACCAGCTGTATGGAATACCTGATGGAATTGCTTTTCAATGTGGAGTCTTACTGGTGCTGCGGCTTGATGTATGCTTTCTTCCAATGTCACCTTAGACTCCTGTAATTCTCCTTTTATGTTATAGCTTGAAGCCGCGCTGTACGAATCATAGGAGAATCCTTCCTCATCTCAAACTTCTCGAGCATCTGTATCATTGTTCGGTAATCTGTACGGTCCATGAATGTCCCACAAGCAATCATATGTATTATAGGCAAGTTTTTCATATTGTATGTTTGTTGAAACCAATCTTTTTCAGTCAATGAGAGCCACAAACAAGTCCAAGACAGTTGACCAGCAGGTAACTAATCCGCGTATATCAGAAAGACCAAGTTCTGATAGTGACTGAGACCTTTCCCTTACTTATACAGGTCTTATCATCCTATGAACAATCAGTAAGGAGAAAATCGAATAAATCTTTTCTTGGCGAACGAATGGTAACATCCATCAGATTCGTTTTTGTCTGAATAAATATGTTATTATTTAATAGTATAATATTCCGAGAAAAGAAGCGGAGTTTAAATAGTAATATGGAAAGTGGAGCAAAAAAAATACAAATGACGGACTTGTTTCGATTTATAAAGAATAGATCGGGAAGAGTTCCTAATTTTGCGATGTTGCTGGGAGCAGGATGTTCTGTAGCTTCTGGAATTAAAAGTGCTGGGCAGTTGGTAGAAGAATGGAAAGAAGAAATATATGAAGAAAAACTTGGAAAGGGAGCTGAGAGCAAATGTGAAATTGACAGTTACCTAAACGAGAACGACCTGATTCCTCCAAGTACAGAAAATCCTTATTCATATTATTTTGAATTACGTTACCCATTGGAACAGCAACGTGTAATATTTATTGAGAATCAAATTGATGCGGAAAATGTTTGCCCTTCAATAGGGTATGCTGCTTTAGTTGAAATAGCAAAAGAAAATTACATAGACGCTTTCTTTACAACTAATTTTGATGATTTATTAAACGAATCGTTTTACATATATGATAACAAGCAACGTCGCAAGCCATTTGTTTTTTATGATTCAAATATGGCTCCATCTGTTACAAGTATTTCACGAATAAAAATATTTAAACTTCATGGTGATTATCTATATGGGAAAATGAAAATTACTGAAAATGAAACACAAGAATTATCTTCTACAAATATTAATAATCTTGAAACTATTGTAAAGGAACGGGGTTTAATTGTTGTTGGATATTCAGGAAGTGATGATTCTATAATGAAGGCCTTGGACAAAATTGCAGAGGATGAAAATAACTGTCCGAATGGCATCTTTTGGTGTATAAAGAAAGGAGAACAAGTATCAGAGAAGGTTGAATCTTTCTTCAATCGTTCGAAACTTAAGGATAAGTCCTATCTTGTTGAGATTGATGGATTTGATGAATTTCTTTTGGATTTATATGTTTATCTAGGTTTTAAACTTGATAAAACCCCTGTATTGAAGGCATCTGACGATGTTAAAGATAAGATATTACGCTTATATACAAGCGTAGATAGCAATTCAGAAAATATTGAATATATTTTGCAACAGTTAAGACAGGAGAAATTTAATGAACCAAACGCTGATGAGTTTATTTCAAATAGTAAAACTACTTCTAAAAAATATATGAAGATAGCTTTGCATATGCTGCAGGGTGAATATAAATATGCGTTAACAGAAATTGATAATAAACTAGACCAAGAATTATCAGAAAAGGACGAAGAGTCTTTGTTGAGTCTAAAGGCTGAATGTTTACATCTACTAAAGGATGATAACGAAGCTTTGAAAGTAATAGAGAAATTGATTTCAAAGGAGCCATATTCAGAAAATAATTATCTTAATGCATGTTTATGTGAGGAGAAAATTGAAAAAAAACTAAAACTTGTAGATAGAGGGTTGGAGTTTTTGCCTAGTTCTATCAGTCTTTTGAATGAAAAAGCAGAGATATTAAAAGAGAGGGATTCTGCATGTATAGAATATGTTGATAAATACGTATTGAATCCAAATCCTAGTATTGTGTCGCTATTAGAAAAAAGTAATGATGTAAATAAATCCGTATACAATAAAGCTTGGCAGATACTTTTTGACTATTTATTTGAATATTCAAAAAAAGATAATAATTATACCAAATGCAAAGAATACGTTATGTATTATTTCGAACTTACCCCTTACGCTTTTCCTGTAATTAAACGATATGCTTCTTTGCTATTTTCTTCAGAAAAGAAGAATTATAAAGATATTGTTGCGTTTATTGATGCACATAAAATTGATTCAAGAGAAAATGAGTTTAAGTATGAAACATTGAAAATATTATTTGCTTGTAAAGAAAATAAGTATAGTGAAATAATTAAATATTGCAAACACAAGTTTAAATGGAATGAGATAGAATCAGGGATACAAAAAGCAAAATTAATTTACCAAAATTTACGTAATCCACAGATTGCAATTACTTGTTTGCGGAAAATGCTTGATCGGACATCCGACAAAAATGTTGCAAAAGTATTAGTTGGTATTTATCTAGATCTTGATGCTTGGATGGAAGCAGAGGAGATAATAAAAAAATATGGATTAGATTATAATTTTTTTGAAGAAGCAATCTTAACAGCTAAAGGGAATTATATTGAAATTGAAAAACATTTTTGGGATAAAATTTCAGAAAATTCTGATAACTATGGCGATATTGTTGGTTATTCACACGCTTTATTGATGCAGAAGAAATTTGATGAAGCCAAGGATTTCTGTAAGGGTTATTTAGAAAAATTTTTTGATAAATATACTGGAACACTTGCAATAAATTATTATTTGGCCAAACAAGGAGATAAAGAAAAATTAACTTCTGAAAAAAATATAAACGAAATGGCATCATCTTCTGAAACTAACTTTACTACAATTGCTGCTTGTTTAATGAAACAGGAAAAACGGTTCATTGAAAAAGCTGAAGGAATGATAAGAGATATGTTAAATAGAGATTTCAGCGAGCTTGAATTTTTTAAACATTGCTATGTTTTTAGAAAATACCTTCCTCCAGATAAACTTCAAGAACAGATTATTTCACAATTAAGTGAAATCCATATATCTGAAAGCGATTGGGAAGAAATAAAGGAAAGTTTTGATTAAAACTTGGGAGCCAATTAGTTTATCGTATGAACAGTCTATGTATTTATGTTGATGGTGGTAAAGGACATTATGTTCCCGCAAATGCTGTGATGGAAGCTTTGCAGGAGATGGATATTGATGCACGCCTTGATGAGTTTTTTTCTTATCTGAAGATAGAGAAGATCGGTAAAATCAATAAGAAATATTGGCGTACTATGCTCAAAATGCCAGGATTGGAAAAGAAGCTTTCAAAGCATAATGATGCTGATTCCAATGGAATGCAATTTGCTGTGAATATGGCAAAGAAATACTGTACAAAAACGCTTCTTTCAAGGATTGAGGAATTTCGCCCCGATTTCATTTTTGCAACGCATCCATATGCCAGTACTATTCTTTCAGAGATGCTTTGTAGTGCCTCTGTTGATATACCTGTATATTACTTTGCAACCGATGTTTTTACAGCTCCTGTTGCTACAATATGCGATAAGCTCCGCAGATTTTATATTTCTACCGAAGAAGGTGCGGAACGTGTGCTCAAAATGGGGCAGCGTCCAGATAGCGTAGTTGTATCACCCTTCCCATTACAGAAAAATGTGGCGGAGGGAGTGCATCTTACAAAAGAAGAAGCAAGAGCGAAGATTGGTCTTGATCCGAATCTATTTACCCTTCAATTAAATCTCGGAGGAGAAGGTATTGGCTCTCTTTCGCTTCTCCGAGGTCTCCTGAAGGAAGATAAACCTATGCAGATTGCTGTCATTGGTGGAATGAATAAGAAGATGACTAAGCGCATCAATGAAATTATCTCGCATTCTCATGCAGTAAATACAAAGGTATATGTTCCTGGATTTGTTAGTAATGTGAACGAATATCTTGCAGCTTCTGATATCGTAGCTGGAAGAGCTGGTATCAATACAATAGTTGAAGCTATGTATGCCCATAGGCCTTTCCTGATTACAGAGCTTGTCTATACAGTTCTTCCCTCTGCAGAGTACGTCGTTGGTCATGGTGTCGGTTGGAATGCTTCTGATAATCATGAAGAAGCATTGAAGATTGTCCTGGATGCTTATGAGCAACCAGGGATTCTGTCTGCCATGGAAGACAACTTCAATGCCATTCCAATTGAATATAGTGCAGAGAAGCTTGCTGCGATGATAGTTGCAGATGCCGCATCTCTTAAGCGTTGATTACAGTATCCTCTTCGCTGTCTCCAATGCAGCTGCTATGGTTTTGTCCATATCATAGTATCTGTATTCTGCAAGCCTGCCACCGATTACGAGATTCTTCTCGTTATCTGCTAGCTTTCTGTATTTTGCATAGAGTGCTGTGTTCGCTTCATCATTTATCGGATAGAAAGGCTCACCTGTCTTTTCATAGTCTACAGGGTATTCACGGCTTATCCAGGTGACAGGAGAGGAGACACCTGTGAAATGCTTGTGTTCGATTATCCTTGTCCATGGTGTTTCTCTGTCTGTGTAATTCATGACAGCTACGCCTTGATGGTTTTCCTCTTCTAGTCTTATTTCCTCGAAGATTTCCGAACGATACTGAAGCTTTCCTTCTGAGTAGTTGAAGTAGGCATCAAGGCAGCCTGTGTAGAGTATTAGATCTGCATTCTGCTTCCATTTATCTTTTTCATAAAGGAAATCAGTATTGAGGACAATATCAGCACCAGAAAGCATTTTCTCAATGATTTCTGTGTATCCATTCTCTGGTATTCCTTGATACTTATCTGAAAAATAATTGTTATTGAATGTGAGACGAACAGGAAGACGTTTGATTATCTCTGGTGGAAGCTCTTTTGCATCTCGTCCCCATTGTTTTTCCGTGTAGCCTTTTACTAGTGTCTCGTAGATTGTCCTTCCAACCAGGCTGATAGCCTGTTCCTCAAGATTGTTTGGTGTGCCTTTTATTTCAGCTTTCTCTTCATTGATTTTCTTCTCTGCTTCTTCTGGTGTCACTGTTCCCCACATAGCATAGAAGGTGTTCATGTTGAAAGGCATCGGATAAAGCTTTCCTTTGTAGTTCGCGATAGGGGAGTTGATGAAGTTGTTGAATGTCGCAAAGCTGTTGATATAGTCCCAGATTCTCTTATCAGAGGTATGGAATATATGAGCACCATATTTATGGATGTCGATATTATCCTTCTTCTCTGTATATATGTTTCCTCCGATATGGGAGCGTTTGTCTATGAGAATTACTTTCTTGCCTTTCTTCATCGCTTCATTGGCGACGACTGCTCCAAATAAACCTGTTCCACATATAGCTAAATCGTAATGCATCTTTATAGTCTCCCGTATAAGTAAAATTTTATTGTATTTTTGAGATTATCAATAAAGGAATTTTCAGGTTTGAAACCAAATTCATTGATAATCTTCGAATTATCTATAGCATACCTGAGATCATGACCTTTACGGTCTTCCGTGAAGGTTATGAGTGAATCAGGTTTATTCATTATAGATAGGATGAGTTTTACTAATTCTATGTTGCTTATCTCTGTGTTATTGCCGATGTTGTATATTTCCCCGTTTTTAAAATTCCGTATGATTGTATCAACAGCACGGCAGTGATCTTCCACGTATATCCAGTCCCTGATATTGAGTCCATTGCCATAGATTGGTATCGGCTTGTCTTCAGAAGCAAGCTTTATGGTCTTTGGAATGAGTTTCTCTTCATTCTGATATGGACCGAAGTTGTTTGAGCATCGTGAGATTGTCACATTAAGCCCATATGTCCTGTGATATGAAAGCACAAGCAAATCTGCCGATGCTTTTGATGCGCTGTATGGTGAGCTTGGATGGAGTGGCGAGGATTCTGTGAACTTGAGATCCTTTCTATCAAGAGGTAAATCCCCGTATACTTCATCTGTTGATATCTGATGGAATCTTATCCTTCCATATTCACGGAATGCATCAAGAAGCACTGATGTACCAATGAAATTTGTCTCTAAAAATACAGCGGGGTTATCGATAGATCTGTCTACATGGCTTTCAGCAGCGAAGTTGACAACGATATCAGGACAGATATCCTTGAATATCCTGAATATCTCATCCTTGTCACGGATATCAGCTTTATAGAATTGGATTTTATCCATAATAGGAGATAGAACATCTAGATTCCCTGCATATGTCAGTGAATCAATGCATATGATTTCATCTTCTGGATGCTTGGAGAGCATATAGTAAATGAAATTTGATCCAATGAAACCTGCTCCACCTGTGATTATGATTCTCATCTATGTCCTCGTTGATTAGCTTCAAATTGAGCTTCGCTATCTATCATATCTTTTTTGAAAAGGATTGACAGATTTGTGAATATCTTTTCTGTGTGTTATTTACGTTCCAAGCTCAAAGACAGCCTCCAGCCTTCCTCATTGCGAAAGCAAGCTTTGCATTATTTGTGTAGTCATATAGAGCATCATCTCCAGCACCTGTGGAAATCTCCCGATAATAACAGTCCCTAAGATTGTTGTTTGTCATTATGTTCTTTATGCGGGTGTAACGATTCTTCGGGTTTACTGTCGTAAAAGCGATTGAAGTTTTATCCAGTGTTTCCAATGGACGTAAATTATGCGATGTGAAAATAAGCTGGCCCTTTCCCTGTTCACTGATGATTTTCAGCATTTCACCAAGTAGATACTCGAAAATGCCTGAATCAAGCTCATCGATTG
Source organism: uncultured Spirochaetaceae bacterium (assembly GCA_944388955.1). Classification (GTDB taxonomy): domain Bacteria; phylum Spirochaetota; class Spirochaetia; order Sphaerochaetales; family Sphaerochaetaceae; genus Ornithospirochaeta. The sequence continues at coordinate 181,785 of CALXKJ010000001.1, forward strand.
CTATTGTGCATGAGCGACGGTTGAAACAGCCTATCAACAGTGTAAGTATCGATACAATCTTTTTTATGCCCTCAGATTCATAGAATAGGGGGAATCTGCTCTCGCCTCTATTCACCAGTAACTGCACTCTATTGAATGGTATTCCCTCCGGCCCGATTTCCTCCCCGTAATCATACAGTTCAAGCTGCACGCTAGGTATAATTTCTTTTATGACGATATTCATGCTGTCTATAGCTTTCTTTACAATAGGAAATGCCTGAGCATTTACTCTGCATGGATTATTAGTCCTAAGCATTATCATTCCGTTCATAAATCCCTTTTCTGTTTCACCGAAGAGATAAAAATTCATTTCCCCGGAATCAAGAATGGATGTGTCTTTTGGGGTGCTTACAACAAGTTCGATTGCACCGAAAAATGAAAGCCGATTAATTACATTCAGAGTCCTTGTTATAATCGGTGTGGCTTCCTTTTTATTTGCGATTGCTGTACGTAATGATTTCGAGAAGACAAATGATTGTGATTGTTTGTGAGTCAGCTGTTTAGCAACCATCATGTCTATAACTGTTTTCTTGTCTTTGAAGCCTATCAGTTCTTCAAACTTTGATGATGGTGTGAACACGTCTTCCCCTGAAGTGTTTATAAGCGTTGTCAGTCTCTGGTTTCCATCTTCAGATGATATCGCAAGTTTCAGTACTTCATTTTTGATGACTGGAATATATTCTTTTGTGTTTTCTTTGTTTTCCTTCTTTAAAACAAATGAATATTCCACCATATAAACAGAATCAGGTGAGTGGATTTCAAAACAGAATTTCAGATGGGCATAAGGACTGTCATTCCTTATAAGGTAAACAGCCTGCTCTGGAAGACTTTCACCTTTCAATAGCATTCTTAAGATATCTATTGCGTTTATTAAAGCAGTCTTGCCTGAGCCATTCTGCCCATATAGCCCAAGTACACTTGAATTGAATGTTTCCTTCCTGGAAGTAAAGGAAATAGTACCAAATTCAATATTCTTCAGATCTCTGATTTCAATAGATGTGATCCGCACCCATGATTTGTCCATGTTGGTGGTATATTCAGTCATTTTTTTTACCCCAGATAGTAGTATAGTTCATTTTATCAATATTTCAATTAATTTATTAAAATTGATACAAAATGTATAGAATGCAGGGTTTGTTGCATAAATTGTTGGGGGTGATAAATCTTAAATTTGTTATAAACTACGCTTGTATGAATTATTGCTATATGGTGAAAAATTCATTGGATATAGGGAGTAGTACTACACTTAGTTGATTAAATTGTTGAATAATATGTGAAATTATCACATATTATTATTAAGGAGTACTTTTATGCTTATCCGGTTTGCTGTCGAGAATTTTCTGTCTTTTAAAGATAAACAAGTGTTTTCAATGGTTGCCGCAAAACATACAAGGCATCCAGATCATGTTGCTGATATCGCTGATAAGCGTATCCTTAAGGGAAGCTTTATATTTGGAGCTAATGCCTCTGGAAAGTCAAATTTCGTAAAAGCTGTCAGTGCTGCCCGTAATATGATTTTCAATGGTATTGGAAGTGTTGAAAGAAAATACTTCCGTCTAGATTCTGCTTGGGCTGAAAAACCTGGGATGTTTCAGTTTGATATTTATGCAAATGGCAGTTTTTACTCTTATGGATTTGCATTCTCATATCGGGATGCAACCATTATCTCAGAATGGCTCTATAAGATACATGGCAGCTCGGAGACATGTGTTTTCGAGCGTGAATATAAAAATGGCAAAACAAATATAAATACAGATCTGGAATTCAGTGAAGACAATAGGTATCGTTTCCGGATTTATAGCGAGGATATTAAAAAATCAAAGACATTTCTTTGTGAAATTGCAGAGAAGGAAACAATCAATAATCCTGAATTCAAGGCTTTCAAAGATGTTTGGAAATGGTTCCAGAAGCTGGTTGTCATTTTTCCTGATATGCATCTAGGACCTAACGCATTTACAAATATTGCTTCCGATAAGCATTTTCATTCTTTGCTGCAATCACTGGATACTGGTATAAAATCATTTTCTGTTGCAGAACAGCCAATAGATAAAATCCTTGATTATGCTCCAGAGCAGGCTAGAGAAGACTTCTTTGCTAAAGTTGAGAATTTCGTAAAGAAAGGCAGACATGGTGCAAATGTTATTCTTGGAGATGATCTTTATTCATTTGTGATGCGGAACAATCAATTGGTTGCACTCAAGCAGATGATGAATCATGGTAATCCAGCAGAGCTGTTTTCTTACAAAGATGAATCAGACGGTACCAGACGCTTGTTTGATTTGCTGCCATTTGTGACAAACATTACGGGTTCTGGTGTCATCTTGATTGACGAGATTGATCGCAGTTTCCATACCAAGCTGATAATCAGATATCTGGAGCTGTTCTACGCTAATACAGGTAAAATGAATATCCAGCTCATTGCTACACTCCATGATGTCAATATCATGGATCTGGATATTGTCAGACAGGATGAAATATGGTTCGTTTATAAAGAAACAGAAACCGGTGCTTCAGAAATGTACTCACTCAATAAATTCCAGATCAGGTTTGATAAGAAACTAATCAAAGATTATCTTCTTGGTCGCTTCGGCTCAATTCCTTGCTTTGGACAGCTGGAGAATGATAATGAGTAATCCATATAGACTTCGTTCTTCAGATTTATTCACCCGTATTGATGATGACGCTAAGGTAAAGCCGCTTCGCATAGTATTTCTTTCTGTGGAAGGGAATGCTACTGAGATTGATTACTTCAAGCATATAGACAAATTCAGAGCTCAGCTTGGTATAAATGCTATGGTCAGGGTAGAAGTGATACGCAGAGCTAATTCTGACACGAAAAGTGATCCTCAGTCTGTTCTCTCATTGTTGGAAGAGTTTGTGGATCTTCACGATAATGGTGCTGATGTTTCAAGATTTGAAGGCCTTCTTCCATCTGGATATGATGTGGCGTTTGTCAGGAATTTCCTTACAAACCCAGAGAGTATACCGCCTTCTATTGTCGATGATTTCCAAAGCAAGATGCGAGGGAAAAGCCTTGATATTGCTTATCTGAAATTCATTTCTGATTGTGATAAGCAGCAGGATGAATTCTGTCTTGTGGTAGATCGGGACTCTGGCAATCATAGTGCAGAGCAACTGAATGATATATTTACGATATGCAATGAAAAAGGCTATCGGCTTTTTATTACATCACCATGCTTTGAGTTCTGGCTACTGCTTCATTTGTGTGATATTAAAGCAACGTTTGCTGATAAGCTTGAAGCTATTCGGAAAAATCCTAAAGTGTCTAATAAACATTCGTTTGTCAGCGATGCCGTATTGAGAATAGCGGGGCATTCAAAAAACATACCGGAGAGTACATTCAAACGTGAATATCTGCCAAAAGTGGATTATGCTGTTGACCAGGCGAAGTATTTCGATATGAATATCAGTAGTCTTATAGATCGCGCGACCATAGGTACAAATCTTGTGGAGCTGATTTCACTATTAAGACAATGAATAGCAATGAATCATTATTCATAAATAGCATGATGCTGAAAGATGATGATGCTCACTCAATATCTGAGATAGAGCTTCATAATTGTCTGGATGGGTTAGAAGATAAAATACAGAAACTTCAGAGTGAACTCGATTCTCTCATGAAGAAAAGGGCTTCATTGCAATCAGTACTCGACGCCCTGAATGCTGATGAAGCGATTCCTCCTCCTTTGATGGATTCTGATGCGACGGAAGATTTCTCGAGTGGTATTGAGAAAGCTGAGTTCATGCTGGATTTGTTCTCTCCTAGACGTGATGTTTTTGCCTCGCGAGAATGGTCGAAATCAAAGAAAGGTGTCGGGTATTACCCTGCATGCGGGAATTTCCTGAAGGAAGGATGTCCCCGAGCTGACAACAAAGGTGCTGGGTATCTCTGCAAAGATTGTCAGCTATTCGAGAGAGGTAAGCTTACAGCTTCCGAGATCTTTCGCAGAAATTTCTCAAACAAGCATATGACACAATTCGGTGCAGTTGGTATTTATCCTCTGAAAGAAGGGAATATGACACGCTTTATCGCAATCGATCTCGATTCTGCTGACTGGGAAAGGGAATCAAGATGTCTTCTGAAAACAGCACGTGCTATTGGTATTCCGATGCTTTGGGAGAGAAGCTGCAGTGGAAATGGTGCCCATCTGTGGGTCTTCTTTGATAAAGACATTCCTGCATCCAAAGCTAGGGCACTTGCTTTTGCTGTCATTGATTGTGCTAGAGAAAGGTATCCCGGTCTCAGTATGTCTTCTTATGACAGACTTTTTCCATCCCAGGACAAGTTGTCAAAAGGCGGGATAGGCAATCTGATTCTTCTTCCTCTCGTGGCCTCCGCGGCTAATGATGGGCGTACCGTCTTCCTTGATGAAGACGGAAATCCTTTGCCTTTGCCTGAGCAGCTTTCATATCTGAGGCGAGTTCACAAACTGTCGGAGTATGAAATCAATACAATACTGAAGAATATCTCATCAAAAGAGGTTATTCAGCTCTCTTCAGAGGATTTGAATCCTGGCTGGATAAGACGCATCCCAAAAATCACTCCTGATGATATCAGGGGAAATCTTATTCTCTATCTCTCTTGCGGGGTAACTCTTGATAAGCATGTGCTTTCGGCAAAAGCGCAGGAAGCTTTCCGAAGGATGGCTACTATTTCCAACCCGGAATATTATCGATATGTAGCCACTCATGATGGATATAGCGGATCTATCCCATCGCATATTCCTCTACATGAGGAGAATGAGCGTGTTATGAAGCTCCCGCGTGGATTATTCAAATCTATACGGATGATGCTTGAAAATTACGGAATACAGTACAGCATTGAGGATTATCGTGAATGTAATACGGAATTCAAAGCTGAGCTTCACAAGTCACTTTACTCGAGGCAGCATGAAGCACTGAATGCTGTCCTTAAGGATGATATTGGGATTATGGAATGTGCCCCTGGTTTTGGAAAAACTCTTACGGCACTAGCGATTGCGGCAATCCGACACGAATCAACTTTGATAATCGTCAGCTCGAAGACACTCTTAGAGCAGTGGATTGATGTGATAAAGAAGGAGATGAAGATTTTCACCAGGTGTACTGTTAAGACCCCTAAAGGCAGAAATCGCTCTGTTCCAGGTAGCCTCGGTGGTGGTCATGATAAGCTATCAGGTGTGATAGATGTTGTGACGCTGCAAAGCATAGCTTCAAGAATTGAGGATGGATCCGCTGGTTTCCATTATGGATTTGTCATTGTTGATGAATGTCATCACATAGCTGCTGTGACAATGCGAGATGTGCTTCGGAATCTCAATCCAAAGTATGTTCTTGGCCTTTCAGCAACGCCAAAAAGGGCCGATAAGCTCGAGAAAATCGTCTATGCGGAATGTGGTCCTGTCGTTTTCTCATTCTCATCTGCCCAGCTTGCATACGAAAATGGAATCATGCAGCAATTCATGCCTTGTTTTGTCAATACAACATATTCTGGTAATGACTTTTCAGAAGCATTGTCTGTAATTTCTTCCGATGTAATTCGTGCAGATAAGATTTCTGATGATATAGCTGCTGCATATAGAGAAGGTGGCAAGATTCTGGTACTTAGCAGAAGGCTGGAGCAGAATAGTCTACTGCATGATTGTCTTTCTAAGTATTCGATTCCAAGTATTGTTCTCGACGGGAGAATGAAGAGCAAGGATATTGCTTCTGTGCTTGATCATTTGCGTGGTAATCCACAGCCAGAGGTCCTGATTGCCACTGATAAATTGCTTGGTGAGGGAGTGGACATTCCCGATCTTGATACTCTTTTCCTTGTAGCACCTTTCAAACAGCCTCGGATTGTAGAGCAATGTGCTGGAAGACTCCTCAGAAGAGCTGCGGGAAAACATAGCGTGAGGATATTTGACTATGTTGATTACCGAATACCGATTTTCAGGAGGATGTTCTCGCAGAGAATATCCATCTATAAGAAACTTGGCTATGTTCAGGGCTCTGATAGCAATATTCCAGATGCGAAGGTTGTATATAGCGGCATTGATTATCTTGAGCCTATGGTTGTGGATATTTCCTCAGCAAAAAAGGAAGTTGTCCTATCCGCATCTTTTATCGCTATCAGTGATGTAAGCCGCAATATTCTTTTCGCGATGGATGAGGCTAACAAAAGAGGTGTGCATACAAGTATTGTTATCCGCTCTATGGCAGATGATAAATATCGGTATATCATGGATTTTATAGCAAAGTTCTCAGTAGGGATTGTGTTTGACGATGCTCCTTTGAATTATCTTGTTGTTGATAAGTGCATCAGCTGGTATGGGGAACTTAATCCAATGGGGCAGGATAATCTGATGAACGAGCAAAGTATTCTGAGAATTAATGATAATCTGACAGCTCTTGGACTGCTAGAGAAGGATTTGCTGAATCCTCTGCAATAGCATTATCAATGTCGCAAAGGAGTGATTATTCATTCCGCTCTCTTTTAGGCTCCATTTGCAAGATAATATTAATCAGCTTTCCAGCATCTGTGCCGGGATTGATTGGAATCCCATTGCTGCCATGTCTTGTTTCCTTTGCTCTATCTATAGCGATATTCACATTGGAACGATAATCTCCTTCCTGTAGGTTTGTCTTGGAATATTCTCCTCCTCTGATTTCCCGTAGCATTGAAATCATTGCAGCCGCGCTGACGATTTCAGCTTTAGGCATTTCCGAATAATGAAGATAGAGAAAAAGTTCAAAACATGGATTGCTCACTGCCAGATTGACGATATGTCCTTTTACCTTCTTGTTCTGTACTTGCTTGATTTTGTTTCGTATGGCCATCTATCAGCATCAAACAATAGCCAGAGCTGGTCCCCGGATTCTAGACTTAGAGTTTCTGCATATTCCTTCAGGTTGCTGAATATGTATTCTGGTGCTGATAAACCACCAGAGGATGGAATGATATGCAGTTTTACTCGCGAGTTTCGAAGAAATTCGAATCCCATATACTGTGCTTCTGTTTTCTCTCCTTCGCATGCGATGATGAAAAGGGAGGCAGCTCTATGAACTTTCTTTGCTCCATTGATCTGAATCTGGGGTTTGCTTTTGAGTTTTCTCATTTCTGCTCCAGATTCGCTTGTATAAACGGTATTGCACCGAACCTGCCGCTGAGATAACCTTTCTCAGCATTCTGTCCAGGGGATGTTCTGAACTCAGCATAATTGGTTATATAAGAAGAGGAATCATTCCTGTTCTTTTCCATGAACTGTATCTCATCCTTTCTAAGGATATCTGTATCAAGCAGATTTGTGTCATGCGTTATGAATACCAGCTGGGAATTCAGCTTTTTGTTTATGCTGTTGTCAATTGACATCGATATCAGTGCTTTTGAAATCAATGTATGAAGGCTTTGCTCGATTTCATCTATTACATATGTCCTGTCCTTGTTGATATCAAGAACAATCAGAACAAGATCCAGCATGCGCCTGAAACCGCTTGAGGCTTCAGCTACTGACAATATAGCCTTTTGCCCATCAGCTCTGTTGTGTTTGATTATCAGTTCATCTTCCCATAGCCGACCATCATCCGCCTGCCTGTATATCCTGAAGTTCCTTGTTGCTGAAAACCATATTCCTCCTGTTTTGCTGTCAATGCTGTTTTCTATTGCCTCTTTGCTATCTGTGGCTGAATATACGTTGTTAAGAAGATATGTTTTATCGACTTCTCTGGAGATTACATCGAGAGAGGCAAAATCGAAATCAATCTTCTTGAGGATATCGGAGACATCCTTTCTGAATTCCTCATTAAGGATTATTGCTAGCCGTCCTCCGGGGCATCCATAATCAGGACGCATAACAATGAGGTTTTTATCAAACCAGTTATATACATCCTGGCAGAATTGATTGGCTTTCTTCACAGCTAGTTCAGTCAGAAGAAGCTTCTTTGATGCCAAGTCCAATGTTATGAAATCAAGATATTTTCTTCCTTCCTTTGTCTGTTTTATGAATTTGTTTCCAAAATAATATTCAAAGGAATTGTCATCTGTCTTTATCCGTGTGAAAAGGGTAGTCTCCCGTTTTGTGTAATAGCAGCTTAGCCATTCTTCTTCTATCTCATTTCCATTTATTGAGAATCCATAATGATACATAAGATTGTTTTCATCGATGAAGAGCATGGAGAAGTTTGAGGGACTTGTATCTTCATCTTTCCCAAAACGGAATGGAGTCGCTGAAAGGCTGTCTCCTGCTGAGATCTTCTGCTTCATGAATTCGATTGCAGAGACAAGGTTTGATTTCCCGCTTCCGTTAGCACCATATATTCCTGTAATAGGTAAAACATGCATGCCATATTTTTCAGCAGAAATAGTGTTTTTGATATCGAATCGCTTTGTCGCTGTAAGATTCAGCAGCATATCATCTTTTATTGATTTAAAATTCCTTGTTGAAAAGTTTATAAGCATTGTACGCCTCTTTAACTAGTTTTATTAGCTTTTTACTAATCAACTCCAATTAAATTATACAAAAATAAATTTTAAAGGCAAGTTTTATTGCATAAAACAGGAAGAAGTGCCTTTTGCGGATTTGTTTACACCTTTTTTTTCATTGTGATATGCGGACTTCGTGTTAAAACATGATAATGTCAGAGAAAGAGCCAAGCTTGGCAATAGTCTAAGTCCGAGACTAGACTACATGGGTTTATAATTACCAAAAATTGATAAAATTGAATAATACATACTTATCTTATTATTGAATAATACGAACTATTGATAATAACACAGGGCTATATTACTATTATTTCTGAAAAACAATAAATAAGGTGTATGCATGATTACAGTCGAGAATTTTATTTCAGGAAGATATAGGAATAATGGTGATTTCCTCTCTTTTATTCCGTCCCCAATCAATGATTCATGGATATGGTCATCTCCAGAAATCAACGAGCTTCTTTCTCAGGCAGATCGGGAAATTGGTGCGTTGAGTGCATATTCAGAACTTATCCCGGACTTGGATATATATATTAGGATGCATATAAGAGTTGAGGCAAACAAATCAAACAGGATTGAAGGAACGAAAACCTCTATTGAAGAGGATATGCTTCCTAAAGAAAATCTCATCTCTGAAAAGCGAGATGATGTCCAGGAAATAGAAAATTATATCAGGGCAATGGATTATGGGGTGAAAAGGATTATCGATGATGATTTTCCTTTCAGCAGTCGTTTTCTCAGAGAGCTCCATCAGATTCTTCTCCAGGGTGTTAGGGTAGAACATAAGACTCCAGGCGAATTCAGAAGATCGCAGAACTTCATTGGCGGGAGTAAACCATCTGACGCACTATATGTGCCACCTTCCATCGCTGATCTCGATTCTGCAATGGAGGATTTTGATAAGTTTGCTAATCGTAATGACAACCTTCCTATTCTGATACGCTTAGCGATTATGCATTATCAGTTTGAGACAATACACCCATTCCTTGATGGTAATGGACGCATTGGGCGGCTGATGATACCTCTGTATCTTCTTGCTAAAGATATCCTTAGTAAACCATGCTTCTATATCAGTGATTATTTTGAAACACATCGCAGTGAATACTATTCGTCATTACAGGACGCAAGAGTTAACAATGATATGGAAAGATGGATCTGTTTTTTCCTCAGGGCTTCCATTGCTACCGCACGCAAAGCAAAGAAGACTTTCAACAGTGTTATGCATCTGGTCGATGAATATAACCAGTACATTGCAGGAAAGAAAAGGATGCATATGGCAATCGGCGCAATAATCAGGGAAATGTATTCACGACCGATATCTTCTGTTGCATTGCTTTCTGAAATTACGGGAATAAGTATTCCGAATGTCAATTCAGCTGTGAATTTACTGGTAGAGGATGGAATCCTTTCTGAGATTACAGGTGGAAAGAGAAACCGTGTTTTTATGCTAGTTGAGTATATGAAGATATTCTCCAGCAATGATGTATGATGTAAATTTCATGAAATTCAACTTTTTAAAAGTCATATTTCATGAAATTTGATTGATGGCAATGAATTTCCAGTTTAGACTGTCTTCATGAGATACATAAAAAGAGTGTTGGATATCAGTCGTGACCTAGAAAGGAAGTCACAGTTTCTTTTTGGCCCTAGGCAGACAGGTAAGACGTCATGGATAAGAGAAGAGCTTGATGGTGTCCGTTACCGTTTCAACCTTCTGGACAAGAAGCTAGTGAAGGCACTGCAGGATGATCCTGCTTTGTTTGCAGGCATGCTGCGTAGGGAAGGAATCGATAGTGGTATTGTCGTTGTTGATGAAATACAGAAGCTTCCATTCCTTCTTGATGAGGTACACAACCTGATTGAATCCACAGACATCAGATTTCTTCTGACAGGTTCCAGCGCAAGAAGGCTCAGGGAGCAGGGAACGAATCTTCTTGGGGGCAGAGCCGGTAGAAGAGAGATGTTTCCTCTCGTATGGCCTGAAATCAAGAGTGATGAAACGGAACTTAATTCGATTTTCAGGACAGGGCTTATTCCATCGATGTATCTTTCAGATAATCCTGATGCGGATCTCTTCGATTATGTGCAGCTTTATCTCAATGAGGAGATACAGGCTGAAGGGCTTGTCAGGAGCCTGCCATCGTTCGAGAGGTTCTTGGAAGTCGCAGCACTTGGCAACAGCGAGATGCTTAACTATGAGAACATTTCAAAGGAGGTTGGGGTAAGCCGTTCTGCTGTCATGAGCTGGTTCCAGATACTCTATGACACGCTCATCGCATTTGAGGTTCCGGCATACACCAAGACGAAGAAACGCAAGGCCTATGCCTCCTCGAAATTCTATATGTTCGACCTCGGTGTTATACGGCAGCTTCTCGGTTTTGATAAGGTAGAGACAGGGAGTACTGAATACGGGAAATTCTTCGAGACATATATGGCTATGGAGATGAGAGCGTATATCGGCTACAGGTCAAGGCCGAAGCTCAACATCACCCCAATATGCTATTGGCGGAGCATTTCTGGATTCGAGGTTGATTTCATACTCATGGAGAAGATTGCCATAGAGACAAAAACAACTCGCCGTCATACTGCAAGGGATCTCAAAGGACTCAAGGCACTTAAGGAAGAGGGGCTCTGCTCTCGGTATATCCTTGTATGCAATGAGGAATACGCCCAGATAACGGATGACGGTATTGAGATTGTTCCCTGGAAGCAGTTTCTGGATGAGCTTTGGAATGGGGAAATCATATAAATGCAAATCGACTTTTGGCGCAGCATGGATTTCAGTGTTGTGCTTTATCCGCAAAGCTTTCTTGAAATCATTAATCTTCATGGAAACCGGTATATGGAGAGAAGGGGGCATCTGCTTCATTTGCATAGTATTATTCCAAGCCTTATAAAACTATTGTTAGCAAGGCAGAAATCAATTCGTGTTTTGCTTATTTTGGAAAATTAAAAGGGCCACTTTAAAAGCAGCCCCTCTTGATTCTTCTGTCCTTCTGTCAGAACTTCATAGCCTCGCTTATGAACTGCTCTGGCTCAAGCTTACGTCCTTCAAGCGATACAACGTTTCTTGGTGAAAGCTCTTCCGTAGCTTCTGCAGCTTCCTCTTTGCTGTAGAGCGGAAGGATAGCGAAGAAGCAGCCATTCTCATCAAACACAAGTGTATCCTCGCCGAATTCAGCTTCAATGGTCTCAGCTGTAAGCCCATCTCTCTCCTTGATGGCCACGAGGGAGAGGTCATAGCCTTCATCAAGCGCAGCCTCAGTCTCGACGCGGAGCGCATCATGGAAGCCGTAATAAATCGGCTCAGGCTCAGCTGCAACAGGAACTTCCTTCTCAACCTCGACTTCGACAGGTACTTCCTTCTCGACTTCCTTTATGACTTCAATCGGCACTTCCCTTATGACGACTTTCTCAACAACCTTCTCGACAGGAATTGTCTTTATTACTTCGACAGGAACCTCACGGATTTTCTCAACCGGTACTTCCTTCACCACCTCGACAGGTACCTGGACTTCCCTGATTGTCTCAACAGGAACTTCCTTTACGACTTCTACAGGAACTTCTTTTACCACCTCAACAGGTACTTCACGTATTACCTCACGTATTGTTTCTGTCTTAGGTGCATCAGCTTTCGCTGTGTCAAATACAGCGGCTCTGACTTCGCCACGGCGCATCGGATCATCCTTTGGCTCTGTATAGAGAGCGCTGTCATATGCGTTTGGCGATAGCTTATCGATTGTATCCTTGTATTCCGGCTCTCCTTTCTTCGCTACCATCACGCCTATCTGTATGAGGATAAGCCCGATAAGCACTGGAAAGAGCTTTGTCAGCACAGAATAAATCTGGTCTTCCGTTATCTGGTAAGCAGGAACGATGAATCTGATGAATAGCAGTGAGAAAACTGCCAGAACGATTATCGAGATTACGACGCTTGTTATTACAAGCTTTGCAGTTTTAGAGGCTGTGGCCATAAATCCTCCGAGCGTGTTCGCTGTTACACTTTTGTGTTATTATATCAGTGCAATATCATGTTTACAAGGAAATTGTAGGTGTTTTGCCAATTCACTGCGTTAAATAAAGCTTCTGGAGGTGTTTTGTGGCTGATATTCTTCCATATTCAATGGCAAGCGCGGAGGAGGTCGGAGAGCGACTCAGAAGAGGTGAGGTCGGGATTTTCCCTTGTGATACAATCTATGGGCTTTGTGGCCGAGCTGATGAACGCATAGCGGAAAGACTTTATGAAATCAAAAGGCGTCCCGCATCAAAATCCTTTATCACGCTTATGGATAAATCACAGCTTATTGATAGTTCTCTGATAGTCCCCGAGGATATCGTATCCAGATGGCCAGCGCCTTTTACAGCCATTCTGCAGAGAGAGGATGGTGTCACAAGCGCTGTCAGATGTCCATCCGATCCATATCTTCTTCGGTTGCTTCCCATCTCAGGGCCGATTTACTCGACATCTGTGAATATATCTGGAGAGAAGAGCATGCTTACATTCAGCGATATCCTTCCGGTTTTTGAGTCTTCTGTCGATTTCATTGTCGATAATCCATCAGTCCATGGGGGCATGGCATCGACAATAATCGATGCCACGTCATCTCCTTACAGAATCGTCAGGGAAGGAGCATATAAATTCACTTTCTGATCCGTCTTGCTTCCACGTAGTAGCGTTTCTCGTTGGCATGTCCGATGGAGAATGTCTTTCTCGGGAATGCTTTATCACGGAGTATTGAAAGGAAGAACGTCTCTTTTGAGATATCTGGAAGTATGACGCCAAGCGCACCATTTTCAGAAAGCTTCATTACAGTGTCGATGCCGTGGATATAATCCACACGTCCCTTATTGGTATCAAGCATCTCATCGATGACGCTCTGGATTGTCCACGCTGGCATTTCCTTTGCAGTTCCTCTCATTGTCACGATGCTTATTTCGCTGCCTGTGACTAAAGCAAAGCTCTGCTTTGTGCTGTTTATGCTTCTTATTGCCTCATCAAGTGAATCTGCATTTCTTGCCAAGATTTCTTCTGCATGATTCGAGAGTATCTCCATGAATGTCTCGTATGAGATATCGAAGAAAGCACGGTGGATTGGCTCGAACATCAGTCCGGGATCGAAGATATTCTCTATCTCGCATAACGCGTAACGCATCGGATGAGTATCCTTCTCATCATCAGGAAGCGTCTTCTTCACATCCTCCCAGAGGCTTTTTGCTGAAGCGAGGCTGTGGTTGCCATCACCCATCGCGTAAAGCAGTGGATTGGATTTATCCAGCTCTTTCTCAAGTTCTTCAAGTGCTTTGTAGATGCATTCCTTGTCCTCTTCCTTTGAGACAAGATAACCTTCGATATGTCCACCTCCGAGCATTAGAGGGGAATCATAGATTTTCTCCAATTCACTCCTTCTTTCAGAAAGCGTCTCTATCACACTTCTCTTCTCATCAGAGATGAGCACCATGATATGAGGAATCTCAAGAAGCGCGTTCTTCCTTATTTCCTTCCTTGGCGGGATTCTGGAGAGAATCGTTCCCTCTGTTGCTCTTATAGGAGAGAGTGAATCCGGAGAATAGTCATATTTTTCAAGATCCAATTTGCCTACAAGACCGTATCGCGTCCCTGATTCAGTGTCGCGCTTTACAAGGATGAATGAATCTGGATATAGCGTGAACACATCGCTCTCAAGATATTCATTCATTGTTTCATCCGCTTTCCTGATTCTTTCTTCTTTGTCATCATCCTCGAGGTAGCACTCCGGAAGAATCATCCTCAGGGTTGAAGGGGACGAGGCGACGAAGCTATCCGCCTTTTCCCAGTAATCCCTTTCCGATGTGTACTGGTCGCAGGCGACGACTGCCCATTTCTCCATATCGATACCTTTCCTTGGCAGGAGGATATCAGCTGCTGAGAATCCTGTATCTTTCATTCAAAAGCCTCCGGGGTTATTATAGCATGCATGAAGGACTTGATAATAATAGGTGGTCTTGCGCCTGATTCCGTAGATATTGATATCCATTCCTATCGTACTGTCATAGCCGCTGATTCCGGATATGATACAGCGCTCCGCCTTGGTATCAGGCCCGATGTAATCGTTGGTGATTTTGATTCCACATCACTCAGAGCTGAACTTATAGGAAAAGGCTATAACCCATGTCCCGCGGACAAAGATGAGACAGATGCCGAGCTCGCGATCATGCACTCATCTGAATACGATCTTATAGGTGGAGGTGAAGGGCGCATAGATCACACGCTCTCGCTTTTCACAGTCTTCAGACGTTACACCCCGCCATCGATATGGTATATGCGCTCTGATACAGTCGTGTCATTTTCCGGTGAAGTGATAATCGAGGCTCCTGACGGTATGCCTTTGTCGATATTTCCTCTTTCATCCTCGTCTGTCTTCACTGCAGGCTTGAAATGGAATATCAAAGGGGATGAGCTTTCACCGCTTTTCATATCGCTTTCAAATAGAATGGAAGGAAATAAAGCCACAATTCATTCTAACGGAAAGGCTTTCATACGCTTTAATCCGGAAGATTTCAGCTCAGTCTCAATTTCAGCTGTTCCTGATATACAATCGAGATGATAGAATAAGCATATGCTTGCTTTCAGAAGGATACTTGCATTCTCATCTCGCATACATTCATACCTCTTGGCGCTGTACTTCTTCTTCGCGCTGCTGTTTGTGCTGTTCCTGTATTTTCCTGTAAGCGAGATTCTCGTCTCTTTCGTGACAATGGCGCAGATGATTCTGGGTTGGACTATCTTCCTTGAGGGAATATGGCTCATCCTCGCATCTGTTTACCAGATATTCTACACGCATGTGGCCTGTCTCGAGCCGCTTTTCATGACGATGCTGAGACTTGCCATATATTTCGTCATATCAATAATCCTGGATATACTGAATATGTTCATTCTTTCAGGATTCTCATATGGAGGTAATATCTGATGGAAGAAAATGTATATGCCCTTCGTGGCGCGACAACAGTTGAGCATGATTCGCCCGCGGAAATCGATGAGGCTGTAAGGGAGCTCATGGATACTCTCTACAAGGAGAATGGCATAAGCGATGCCGATGCGGCATTCATCCTCTTTTCGCAGACAAGGGATTTAAGGACAAGAAATGCGGCTGCCGCATGCCGGCGTTCAGGCTTTGGCACCCTTACTCCGCTTTTCTGCGTGCAGGAGGCTGATATTGCAGGCGGCCTTCCTTTCGCTATCCGCGTGATGATACTAGTGAACCATAAAAAGGAAAGAGAGGCGAGGATGGCCTATCTAAGAGATGCAGCCTCGCTTCGCCCTGAATATATGAAAAAGGAGAATCAATAATGATTGAGAAAATCGAGAACGGAAAATTCATTGCTGAGATCAACACGCTTGGCGCTCAGCTTAATCGTATTTATTCAAAGGTGAATAACACAGAATATCTCTGGGATGGTGACGAAACTTACTGGAAAAAGCATGCTCCTGTTCTTTTCCCATTCGTAGGAAGACTTTCAGATGGAAAGTATCAGTACAAAGGCAAGACCTATGATATGACACTCCATGGTTTCTGCCAGCAGGCTGAGTTTGAAGTCGTAGAGAATAAGGGGGATGAGGTCTCTTTCCGTATTGTAAGCGATGACGAGAGAAGGGCAATGTATCCTTTTGATTTCGAGTTCATAGTCACATACCGCCTTACCGATGAAGGACTGGATGAGATAGCTCATGTAAAGAATACCGGAAATGATGAGATGCTTTATGGTTTCGGTGGACATCCGGGTTTCAATGTTCCACTCGATGAGGGCCTTTCATTTGAGGACTATGAAGTTTATTTCCCTGAAGCTGGAAAGATCCAGAGACGTATTTTCACTGAGAACTATCTCGATAGCGGCAAGTATGGTGATACCGATACTGTCGAGAATGGCGTTATGAAGCTTCGCCACAATCTTTTTGATGATGATGCAGTCGTTCTCAAAGGAACAGGCACAAGAGCTATCATCAGAAGCAGCAAAGGCAGTAAGAGTGTTGAAGTCGAATACAAAGGCGCTCCATGGTGTGCAGTCTGGCACAGCGTCAAGCGCGATGCTCCATTTGTCTGTATTGAGCCTTGGTGGATACTTCCAGGCCTGGATCATTCTCTTGTTGATATTTCTGAAAGAGAGGATTTCATCCATCTCGCTCCAGGAAAGGAGAATGAGCATGTCATTTCGATGAAGCTCAGATAAGCTGAGAATGCGGCATATGACAATATTCATTCTTTTTGCAAAAAGGGTATTGACGCATATGCCGCATTTGATTTACTGTATCGCCGTTGACAATGCCGCCTTAGCTCAGCTGGCCAGAGCACGTGACTTGTAATCTCGGGGTCGTTGGTTCGAATCCGACAGGCGGCTTAATATATAAAAGCTTCAGAAGTCCCTTTCAGAGGGACTTTATCTTTGACTTGTGGGAAGCAAAATGGATACTAATAAAATGCAGATAGGGGGAAGAGAAACGTAGGAATTGACCTTCTGAGAGTGATTGGAATCATACTCATAGTTGTAGGGCATGTCGTGCAGACGCTGACAAGCAGTAACAGCCGTGTCGCTATCGATTCCCGGAAATATTCATCAAGTGTGCAATGGCTGTGCGATGCTGCGCTGGTGAATGTATGCAGGAATGTGCCAACGCCGCAATTCCCATTGAGTGCTTATGATGATGACAGTTACTTCAAGGTCTATGTCAATGATACAGGGCTTCTTTGTGCGATGTATGGTTTCAGCATGAAAGCGGCAGTAGTTAATAAATCTCTTGATTCCACTGTTAAAGGGGCGATTTACGAAAATCTGATTGCTGAGCAGCTGGTGAAGAATGGCCATAAGCTCTTTTATTATAAGAAAGGTGAAAGCGAGCAGGAGATAGAATTTCTCATCGACAGGGACGCTGTGATAATACCTGTTGAAGTGAAAGCGAAAAACGGAGCATCTTACTCGCTGAATCAGTTTATCAAAAAGTATCATCCTGGAACGGGATATAAGCTTGTCGATGGGAATATCGGAAGGGAAGGTGAGAAGCTTACGATTCCTCATTATCTTGTGATGTTTCTCTGATTCTCAACCGGTATAGCTTGCAGATTCCCTGATGCTTATTTATTTCCAGGAAGAAGCCTGTTGATTGCAATCCTTATTCTGCCTTCATCCACAAGGTATCTCAATGCCATCTCCACTTCCTGTTTTGACCATCCCGGAAGCCGTGTTGAGCGGAAGAATACATGGCGTGATGTAAGTGAAGCTGCCGCGGACTCATATTTGATAAATGGGTGATGCCTGATGAATGAGAGTATCTCTTTCTCTCCAGCGCGCTCTTTATTCTCTTTCTGGCAATTGCTGCATGCAAGACAATTCTCGTATTCGGGAATTTCATTCATCGCTTTCAAAAGGGATGCACGTATGCATTTGTCGCCTTTGAAAATCGTGGATAGGGGAGTGTCCTCTTTCTGATACCAGAGGACATATGAATCCATGCGCCTTCCATCCCTTCCTCCTCGTCCAGCCTCCTGCAGGAAGTCAGAA
Source organism: uncultured Spirochaetaceae bacterium (assembly GCA_944388955.1). Taxonomy (GTDB): domain Bacteria; phylum Spirochaetota; class Spirochaetia; order Sphaerochaetales; family Sphaerochaetaceae; genus Ornithospirochaeta. The sequence goes on from CALXKJ010000001.1 coordinate 199,819, forward strand.
GCGCTCTCTGGAAGATTTGTATGGATGACTGTCCTTATGTTTCCTTTATCCACACCCATTCCGTATGCTTTCGTTGCAGATAGTACACCATCTTCAGATGATGAGAACCAATCCTCCCTCTCTTTCCTTTCTTCTCTCGATAGCCCAGCATGATAGTACTTGATGTCGAAATACTTCCTTAGGGATGAAGCTGTCTCCTCGGCTTCTGCTCTTGAGCGGGTGAAGATTATCGCTGGGCGTTTTGATTCATCAGATAATATTCTGATTATCTCCTGCCGTTTGCAGAGGCTCTTTACTGAATGATAGAAGATGTTCTCCCGATCAAGGCTTTCATGGACAATATAAGGATGAGTGGATTGGAATACATACTTAATGATCCCTTTCTCTATTTCTTTATCCATAGTTGCCGTGAAGGCCATTGCGATTTTCGGATTTATCGCTTCAATAATCTCCGGTAGATGCAGATAGGATTCCCGGAATGTCTCTCCCCATGTCACCGCTGTGTGTGCTTCGTCGATGACTATCATCTCTGTTTTATCTCTAAGGAAGCTAAGGCCATCTCTCTTCAGTATGGAAAGAAGCGTCTCTACATTCGTGATGATGGCAATATATTCATTCCTTATGATTTCTCTCCTGATTCTCTGTTTTTCTGTGTTATCAAGTCCTCCGCGTAGAATAACGAATGGAATACCCGCCTTCTCAAATCTTCTTGCCTGGTCATTCATGAGCGAAAGAATGGGATAGATAAGCACCGTCCGTTTTTTCAATGCTAATATCGGGTACATGAAGCAGAGCGTCTTACCGCTCCCTGTTGGGAGACACCCAAGTATATTTATTTTCCTTTCCCCCGTGATTCCATCCAGAACGGAGGAGATTATGAGTTCCTGATAGGGCTTTAGATATGAGATGCCGAGGCGCGTGAATATTTCTTTATTGTATTCCATGCATCTATATATTCCTTATGTGTTATAATATGTTGATATTTATAATATAAAGCCAAATATGGTATGATATATAATATATTAGATTATATCTTCTCTTCAGGGATTTCATATGCTTCCCTGAAAACATGAGATACGTGGGAATCTATGAGAATGGTAATCGTTATATCGCATCCTTCTTGGATTATTATTCAGGAAAACAGATCAGAGTAATCAAAGGGAGACATGATACGGAGTCGGGGATAAAGAAACTCATTTCATATCTCAGAGAGGGTGACAGGATTGTTGCTCACGCGTCCTGTGCTCTCGCACTCATTACTGAAGGATTTGATATCATTATTGCAACTGATGATTTTGTTGCTTCTCTTCCCGGAGAGGATAAGGAAGATGAGAGCGCCTCATACCTTGCATTCTACATGGTTGAGAAACAGGAAGCATCTGTTGTTGCAGTACGCTTTGGAGAACTTGAAAAGGCTATCGAGATGGAAGATGCAGCTCATAAGACGCTCGAAAGCTGGAAAAAATCATGATTATTATCAAATGAAAATAATTAAAGGAACTTCAGCCATATAAAACCAGCGTATAGAAAAAAGTGTGCAATTGATTAAGAAAGAAATCATGAGAATCTGTGGTTGCCATTCTCTGCAGATCAGTCGAGCTGGCTTGAGTGTTTGACAGGGCTACGTCATTACTAAAGACTTTACTTTGCAATGTCCATGATTCAGTGGTAGTTGGATAAGCCCATCGCAAATTGCGTCAACGACCTTCAGGCAAGCCTGAAGGCTTGGACGTGAGCGTTTTCTCCACGGGTTCCGCTTCCGGTCTGCCTGTGGCACTCCATCCATGCGGCTGATTGACTGCAGCCTGCCCGTGTTTCTGGACCCGGGTGATGTAGTTGTCGCGGATGTTGATGGCGGCATTCGTATCGGCATGCATATTATTGCCGCAATGCCTGCATATGTATCTGTTCCCTTTCCTTGAAGCCTTGTCTATCGTCTTGCACAC
>CALXKJ010000002.1 GCA_944388955.1 uncultured Spirochaetaceae bacterium
GTTCAGATTGCCGAAGCCTTCTTTTCTTACGATGTCAAATGCAACATTGATGATTTCATCCTTTCCTGTTTTCTGTACTGGTGGCATTTTGCTGTCCTGCTATAACAGATGTTATATAACATTAGAAATACTGTCAATAAATACCCGAGGATGGTATTCATATTCGATAATATGTTATTCTTACTTTACTTAAGAACCGTTGTAATACAACGAGTTGTATTATGCGGTTTTCTGTTTTATATCAGTTATCGTAATTATCTTAGGTTTATCCTGTCAAATTGGTAATTTTAACAGAACAAGTTCGATACAACTGGTGTGCATATCTATTTCTTCTTGACCGTGTGTAAACTATAGAATACACTCTGAATATGAGTGAATCTGTTACTTTTCAAGCATTGGATTCTTTTGCAGAAATAATCCGAGCAAATTGCTCTGATGGAATAATGGAATCTGTGGATTCCGCAGTTATAATACAAGCCATTTTCGAGGCTGCACGAGCAAATGGAATGGCAAAGACGGCAAGAGAAGCAGGCATGACACGGGCAGGACTTTATAAGGCATTGTCGGAAGAGGGGAATCCGTCATTCCTGACAATATGGAATATTCTAGCTGCTCTTGGATATAGGCTTATGCCTGTAAAAATCAATAGAGAGAATTGATGTTATTGGGTGGATGAAAATGAGAATATATGACGAAGAAGATCAGAACATAGAATTCAAGGAATCATGGAACAGTACAGAGCTCCTGAAATGGGTTTGCGGCTTTGCAAATGCAAAAGGCGGTAAGATGTATATTGGCGTCAGGGACGATGGAGAAGTTCTTGGACTAACCAATAGCAAGAAGCTCATGGAAGATATACCTAATGCCATAGTCAGTGCATTCGGCATGTATGATGCCGAGGTCAATCTTCTGAGAGATGGTGAAAAGAGGTACATCGAAATTGTCATACCCAAGAGCAAGGTTGTTCTGGATTACAAGGGAGTTCCTTATATCAAGATTGGTACGACACTTCAGACGATGAAAGGGGATTCTTTCCGTCAGTCTGTTCTTAGCCGCGGCAATCTCTCTTGGGATGCCTACACAGTTGATGGTATCAGTGTTGATGACTTGGACGAGGAAAGCTTCAGAATATTCAGAGAAGAGGCGACAAAGGCAAACATATTGTCCGGTGTGAATCTTGATGACAGACTTTCCATCCTCAAGGAGCTTGAACTGATTGAAGATGGAAAACTTACAAGAGCTGCCGTTTTGCTTTTCCATGCAAGGCCGTACAAGGTTTTTCCTGGTTCGTATGTACAGATCGGACGCTTTGCAAGCGAGGCCGACATCCTTTATCAGGATGAGATAAAAGGATCTTTGATGGTACTTTGCAAGGCAATCATCAGATCTCTGAATACGAACTACAAATACAATCTCATCTCATATGACAAGACGACAAGACATGAGACCCAGCCATATCCTGATGTGGCTGTCAGAGAGGGTGTCTACAATGCATTGATGCACAATGACTGGTCGGCATGTCAGCCTATCACAATAAAGGTTTTTGATTTGAAGATGGAAATAAGTAACAGATCTGTTCTTCCCTCAGGTTGGACAATGGAGAATCACGACTCGATGCATATCAATCCGCTCATCTCGAATGCCTTCAAATATGCGGGGTTCGTAGAGAAGTTCGGCACGGGAATTCCGAAGATGCTGAATGCGTGCAAGGCAGATGGAAATCCGGAACCAGAATACAAGGTCTATGAGAAAAGTATTTCCCTTGTTCTGAAACCTTCAGAGAAATACATGCTACTTGTTGGGCAATTGTATGGAAGACACAGTAATACCAGTTCACAAAATGCAGATGTCGTTGATGTCGTTGATAATGTCGTTGATGTCGTTGATAGTTACAAGGAGAACCTTCCCTTGAATGCACATGACAGACGTAAAAGACTGTTGGAACTGATATCGGCAAATGCTTCTATTTCAATTGCTGAACTGGCATTGATTATGGCAGTTACACGACGCACTGTTGATCGGGACATCTCGTGGCTGAAAGAATACGGTTATATAAGTAGAGAAGGAAATTCAAAGAGTGGTTGTTGGAGAGTTTGTAAAAGTATTGATGATTGAACTTCTCCTGCATGATAAAGCTTGACCCTGATTTGACCCCAAAAGTTCTTGAAACGTCTGAGACTAGTGAGACTGATGAGATATATGGCGGTTATCTGAGATTCTGTAATACCACAGATAGTGTATGTAACGATAAAACAATTGAGTGGGAATATTCCAATCCGTGAACACCTTCGATTTCCAGCGATGGATACTTCATCCTGGAGTATTCTTGAAGTTCTTGCGTCTTTTTGTCTAAAGTATCGTTGTGTTCATAAGGTACAGAAATGATGGAAAGGGGAGAAGCATCCCCGTTGCGAAGATATATACAGAGAAAGAACACCATATCTCATCTGGCGATATAGATAAGGATGCGCTCTGGGCTATAAGAAAGATCCAGCAGAGCGGTGGGGAAGCCTATATCGTAGGAGGAGCGATAAGGGATCTTATTCTTGGTCGTAAGCCCAAGGATTTCGACATTGCCACATCTCTTTCTCCTCGTCAGGTCCAGAGGCTTTTCTGGAATGCCCGCATCATCGGCAGGCGCTTTCGCATTGTCCACCTGTTTTTCGGCGGGAAAATCATCGAAGTCACGACATTCCGCTCCGATGAGGAGAATTTCGAGGATGGCCGCAATAATGTCTTCGGCACAATAGAGCAGGATGCCAGACGCCGTGATTTCTCTATAAACAGCCTTTATTACAATCCGGCAAATGGTCAGCTTCTCGATTTCTGCGATGCCCTCCCTGATTTCAGGAAGCGTGTCATCCGCTCCCTTATCCCGCTTTCATATTCATTCTCCGAAGATCCTGTGCGTATGATCAGGGCGCTGAAGTATCAGGTGACTACTGGCTTCCAGCTTAAGCATGATGTGAAGAAAGCGATAAAGAAGAATGCAGAGAAGATACAGAATTGCTCGACTTCGCGTCTTACTGAGGAAGTTGCGAAGATTCTTTCCTCTGGCTCTTCGTATGATATCCTCATGAATCTCAGAAGATATGGTCTCTTGCCATTCATACTTCCATGCTGGTCACAGTACGCAGCTCTTGATTCTGTATCAGATTCCCTTGGAGAACTTGATGCGGAAGTGAAAGAAGCAAGGGAGAACGGCGGAAACGTCAGCAAGGAAAAGCTCATATATGCCCTTGTGAAGCCGCTTCTTGTCTTCAGCGACATAGAGAGCATGACTCCGGATGAGGTATTCCATGAGTGCTTCAGGCAGATAAAGATTCTCATTGCCCCTCTGACACCTCCGAATTATGAGCTTGAGAAAGCTGTTGATATCATCCTATCGGAGATGGGAATCAGAAGAGGCAGAAGGATACGGAGTGCTGAGAGAAGGGCTCCGCATAAGAAGCCTAATAATCTTGGACGCAAGAGAGCAGCGGAAGAGGAGCTTTCAGGCGCACCTGCAAAGAAGAAGAGAAAGCGCAGAAGGAAAACCGGAGCAAGAGTACAGAGCGCTGAACCTCCGAAGACACTCGCGGAAGAGCACGATCTCTAGCCCCATTCCTCTATTTCTATATTGGTTTTCCTGACCATCACGCCGCCATAGCGCTCGATGCAATCTGAGATATATTCCTGCAGATCTGAGATTGTCGTGCTCATGTAATGGCGTGCCGGAAGCTGCAGCGTGACGCTTATCGAGTATGATGAATCGCTGTTGCGGACGCTCCTGACTTTCTTCACCTTCATCACCGGATCATATTCCCCGATGGCATGCTTTACCATCTGTGAAAGTACCGCATCTGACATCTCTTCCTTATCCGGGCGGGAGAATTCAGGACGTACGATTGTCTTCTCGTATGTCTGATTCTTCTTCATGTGGCCTTTCTGGCCGAGAAAGACTTTCATTGAGTCGTAGACAATCTGCGGGGCGGAGCGGGTGACTTCAATCGATGGAACGGGGATGACATGCTTTCCCTCGGTGTATCTGATTCTCATAGCTGTCTCGATTTCCTCTTCCGTTGCTATGTCCTCGATATGTATGATTTTCTCCGGTTCCGGAAGCTCAAGACGCTTTGCGATCTTGGAGGCCATCTTTTCTGATGTCCCGATGATGAGTATTTTCTTGTATCGCTCTTTCTGCAGCGCATTCATTATCTCATCACGATGGTCATCATCATCGAAGACAGCAGTGCGGACTGCTGCGATGAAGTTCGGATCCCTTTTTGCGCTATGTCCCGCGAGAATCCTGTCACCTTTTATGAGAAGGCCATCATCGATGATGAGGTCAATCCTGTATTTAGCCGCAACAAGCTTCGAGTGATAGCTTTTCCCCGTGCCTGAGCGGCCTACAAGCGCGTAGACCTTCACACCTTTGAGTTTTGAGAATGCGAACTGGAATATCCGGTTCATAGGGGCATTATAGCATCAAATCATATAAGGTGCATGAGGTGTTGCATCAGAAGTGATGTAAGAGTTATGAGAATCCAGCATGAGAGCCCTAAGACAAGCGGTTTCCCGCCAGTTTTTACCAGCTTCACGATATCTGTATTGAGCCCGATAGCTCCCATAGCAAGGACAATCATGAATTTTGAGAGTGTCTTGAATGGTGCGAATACCGATTCATCCACGCCACAGGCCATGGCTATCGTTGTGATAAACGAGGCCAGAATGAAGTAGAGGATGAAGAATGGGAATATCTTCCTGAGAGATACTTTCCCTTCGCTTCTCCCATTCTTTCCTGTTCTTATGAATGCCAGAGCGAGCGTTATGGGGATTATTGCGAGTGTTCTTGTGAGCTTTACGGTCACGGCTTTATCGAGGGTGGCGCTTCCGAGATTCCACATGCTGTCCCATGTGGAGGCGCATGCTGTTACGGATGAGGTGTCATTTACAGCAGTTCCGGCAAAGATTCCGAAAGGGGTGCCATCTGTGGTGCTGAATCCGATAGCGCTTCCGAGAATCGGGAATATGATTGCGGCGAGGACATTGAAGAAGAATATGACGCTTATCGCCTGCGCGACCTCTTCATCATCCGCGCCTATTACTGGTGCTGTCGCTGCGATTGCAGAGCCGCCGCATATCGAGGAGCCGACACCGATAAGCGTTGCTGTATTGCCCTTTATCCTCAGTGCTTTTGACAGAAGATATGCTGTCAGGAGTGATACCGTGATAGTAGACAGGATAATCGGAAGCGACTGCATCCCCGTCTCTGCAACGACTGAGAGATTCATGCCAAAGCCAAGAAGGATTACTGCCCATTGCAGTATCTTCTTCGACGTGAACTTGATGCCGGGCGCGAAGCTTCCCTGGTCTTTGAAGAATACTGCGATGACCATGCCGAGTATGATCGCTATGACAGGACCGCCTATGATCGGAAACTCCAGGCCGAGGATATATGAAGGTATTGCTATCAGAAGAGAAAGGATCACACCTTTCCATATTGTTTTGATTTCTGTCATGCCGCGATTGTAATGAAAGCATTCCTTTGTGTCATCCCAGGCTTTCAAGGATGCATTCCCATCTTCCGATGAGCTTTTCCAGTGTCCATGATGCATTACGAGGGGATGTGGACGGAAGCGGCGTGTCCATGATTCCTGTCGTCGGGAAAACCAGTTTCCTGTACAGCTTTGACGCTGTCTTTCCATTCGTGAATATAGCTTTTACAGATGAGTTGTCTATGAGGGCTTTTATACTGTTTGGCATAGCTTCCTCAATCGATGCGTCATCGGAGCCTTCTATAGTGCACTCGCCGATGACATCCCATAGCGCGATGCCATGTCTGAGAAGAAGCGCCTTCTTCTCATCAATGCTTTCGGGGACAGGCTGAGCGAGAAGCGCAGAAAGCACCCGCCAGAATCTGTTCTGCCTGTTGCCATAGAAGAATCCTTCCTCTCTCGATTTCACTGAAGGGAAGGAGCCAAGTATGAGAATCCGGGAATTGCTGTCGTATACAGGATTGATGGGATGGACGATTCTTTCTCTCACGCTTTCATTCTACAGCGTCCCGGACCTATCTGGATAGCTTTGCTTCTTTGCTGTTTCTTTATTGAGATATAGATTCATTAGGTATAGAATCAAAGACATTGAGAAGGAGTTAATGACTTGAATAAGCTTGCCACTTTCAGACGTGGTGGAGTGCACCCTGATGACAAGAAGGCTCTATCGAAGGACAAGAAGCTGGAAAGGCTTCCGCTTCCTCATGAGATAGTTGTTTCCATGTCGCAGCATCTCGGGGCACCTGCCTTGCTGGTTAAGAAGAAGGGCGATGAGGTTAAGAAAGGTGAGGTCATAGGCGAGGAGGCCGGTTATATCTCAGCTTCTGTACATAGCCCTGTTGATGGTGTTGTAAAAGATATAATCAAAGTGCGTGTAGCCTCTGGCGCTGTCGCGGATGCCGCGGTTATAGAATGCAGCCCAGAGCAGAGCAATCCATTTGAGGAGAAGCACGATTGGAAGAGCCTCTCATCATCAGAGATTGTCGATCTGATCAGGAAGATGGGTATTGTCGGTATGGGCGGTGCAACATTCCCGACAGCTGTGAAGGTTACTATCCCGATGGGAAAGGAAGTTGAGGCCCTCATCATCAACGGCGTTGAATGCGAGCCATATCTCACTTCTGATTACCGTCTGATGATTGAAAAACCTGATGAGGTGCTTGAAGGCGTGATGATAGCGGCCAAGGCTGTGAATCCAAGGCGCATTATCATTGGCATCGAGGCGAACAAAATGGATGCTGTCTCGCTTCTCGAGGCCAGGATATCCGGATTTGGTTATCCTATAGCTGTCATGCCTCTGAAGACAAAATATCCTCAGGGCGATGAGAAGCAGCTTATAAAGGCGACGATAGGGAAGGAAGTGCCATCTGGCATGCTTCCTCTTGATGTGGGTGCTGTCGTGTGCAATCTCGGCACATGCTATGCGCTTTATGAGGCGGCTGTATATCATAAGCCTCTGATTGAGCGCGTGATTACAGTCTCAGGCGAAGGCATAAACGAGCCTAAGAATATAATTGCTCCTATTGGTACGAAGTTCTCAGACCTCATCGCGTTCTGCGGAGGGGAAAAAGATGACTCTGCGGAGCTTGTCGCAGGAGGGCCGATGATGGGATTTGATGTCTCTGATTCCGCCACTCCGATGGTAAAAGGCTCAGGCGGACTTCTGTCACTCCCGCTTTCTGCTGATGATTTCTCAGCTCCCTGCGTGCTATGCGGCAAATGCGTCCAGCACTGTCCTATGGGTCTTCAGCCGAATAAGATGTTCAGGAACATCAAGTATGGGAATTATCAGGCGGCGATGGATCTTGGCCTCATGGATTGCAAGGAGTGCGGATGCTGTGCTTATACCTGTCCGTCGCATCTGCCTTTAGTCCAAGGCTTCAAGCTAGGAAAGAAGATGGGGAGGAAAAAGAAATGAGAATCGTGCGAACAAGTCCCCATATACATGGAGCACTGCGAACCGATAAAGCGATGCTTTTCGTGATAATCGCCCTTATACCTTCAGCTCTTTGGGGCGTATGGGCATTTGGCATAAGCGCGCTTCTGGTGCTTCTGGTTTCGATTGCTGCAAGCGTGCTTACGGAGTATCTTCTTGGGCTTGTCTCAAAGGAGTTCACTCTCAAGGATTTCTCAGCTGTCGTTACAGGACTTCTTGTCGGTATGAATATGCCGCCATCAGTACCTCTTTATATCCCTGTGATTGCCTCTGCTTTCGCGATGGCTGTCGTAAAGTGGACGTTCGGAGGCCTTGGCTGCAACTGGATGAATCCGGCTCTTGCTGGAAGAGTATTCGTCTTCTTCTCATTCACATCGCAGATGAGTACTTTCACGCCAGTGAGGTGGATGGCTCTCGACGCGCTGTCGTCCGCCACACCGCTTTCAGCGCTTAAAGCCGCTTCTGCAGCTGGTGCTGTGGGAACAAGCTCAGAGCTTCTTTCAGCAGCTGGCCTTCCTGTCTCCGCATTTGCAGACTCTCTATCCAGTGCGACAGGGATATCCCCATACGCGATTGACGCGTTCTTCGGGAATATGGGTGGATGCATAGGAGAGGTCTCGGCATTGCTTCTTCTCGCAGGAGGAATCTTCCTTCTTGCAACGAAGATCATCACATGGCGTATTCCTGTTGTCTATCTTGCATCATTTGCAATCCTTTCATGGGTTTTCGGTGGTGTGCCATATGGCAGAGGTGTATTCCATGGTGAGATATTCCTTCCGCTCTTTTCCGGTGGCCTTATGCTCGGAGCATTCTTCATGGCAACAGACTGGGTAACGACTCCGACAACTCCGAAAGGCGAGATCATATTCGCTTTAGGATGTGGTTTCTTCACATTCCTTATCAGATATTTCGGCTCACTCCCTGAAGGTGTGTCTCTTGCTATAATTCTCATGAACATCGTCACTCCGACTATCGAGAGATTCGTGAAGCCGAAGCGCTTCGGTGCTGTCAAGAAGGAGAAGAAGGAGGTGAAGGCATGACCCGTTATCTGAAAACCGCGTTCACGCTCTTTGCAATCTCCGCCGTATGCACAGCTCTATGCGCATTCGTTAACCAGATTACTGCGCCTCTTATCGCGGCGAACAATGAAAGCGATAGGCTTCTTGCCCTTGAGGCGGTGAGCGCAGGCTACACCATCGGAGAGGAAACAGAAGGAAATGGGGAGAGCGTGAGCTACCTTATTCCGCTCACTGATGAGAGCGGTGAGCTTAAAGGCTACATCCTTGGCCTTACTGCCAATGGCTATGGCGGACCGATGGATGTCATCGCTTCGTACAATCCCGATGGAAGCATCATCGCGGCGAAGATGTCGACGAATTCGGAGACGCCGGGCATAGGCAAGAAAGCGGAAGAGTCGTGGTACATGGAGATGTTCACAGGTCTTGGAGGGGATTCTCCCATACCGCTTTCAAAATCCGAGCTCAGTGATACTGACAGCGCTGCTGTATCGGGCGCCTCGATTACATTCAGCGGCGTGACATCGGCACTGAAAGCCGGCTCGGATTACGTGAAGAGTCTTGGAGGTGAAGCATGAGCCACATGAAGGAATTAACAAAAGGGCTTTTCAAGGAAAATCCTACATTCATAATCATGCTGGGAATGTGTCCGACACTCTCGGTATCCACACAGGTATCGAATGCGTTGGGAATGGGTGTTGCTGTCATATTCGTTCTCACATGCTCGAATATCTTCATTTCCCTTCTGAGGAAAGTCATACCGGATTCAATAAGAATCCCGTCATATATCGTCATCATCGCATCGTTCGTTACAGTCGTGGAGATGGTGATGCACGCTTTTGTGCCTTCAATCTATGAAGCTCTGGGTGTGTATTTGCCTCTGATTGTCGTTAACTGCATCATATTGGGACGCGCTGAGGCCTTTGCGGGCAAGAACGGTGTCCTTGATAGCGCTCTTGATGGTATCGGAATGGGAATCGGGTTCACGATGTCCCTCTCGTTCATCGCTCTTATCAGAGAGATATTCGGAGCTGGCAAGATTACGCTGTTCCCAATCGGCTCCTTCAGCGGAACGATAACAATCCCCGGATTGTCAGAGTCTCCAGTGCGCGTTGTGGCGCTCGCGGCAGGCGCTCTGCTCTTGATGGGCTATCTCAAGGCATTCTTCCAGTGGAAGAGCGAAAGGGGGAAGAAGGCATGAGCTATCTTGGTATCGTAATAACATATATTTTCGTACAGAACTTCATCCTCGTCCAATTCCTTGGCCTATGTCCATTCATCGGTGTCTCCAAGAACAGCGAGAGCGCAATCGGAATGGGAGTAGCGGTAACATTCGTTACAGCTATCGCATCGGTTGTGTGCTGGGCGGTGCATACGCTTCTGCTTGCACCCTTCGGGCTTGAGTATCTTAGGACGATTGCATTCATTCTCGTCATCGCGGCGCTTGTGCAGCTTGTCGAGATGGTGATAAGGAAGATGAGCCCTGGACTGTACAAGGCGCTTGGCATCTACCTTCCGCTTATCACAACGAACTGTGCTGTTCTTGGTATCGCAATCATAAACATCGACAACGGATACAACCTTCTTGAAAGCTTCCTCGCGGGACTTTCCGCAGGTCTAGGCTTCACGATGGCAATTATCTTGATGAGCAATATCCGCGAAAAGCTCGATATGACTCCAGTCAGGAAAGTCTTCAGGGGCGTTCCTATCGCATTCATCTCAGCAGGTCTCATGGCTCTTGCATTCATGATGTTCGACAAGAGTCTGCTGACGAATCTCGGATTGGTGTGAGGAGGCTTCCATGAGTATTATCATTGCTTTTCTTGTTATCGGTATTCTCGCTCTCGTGCTTGGTCTGGGACTGAGCATCGCGGATAAGAAACTTGCAATCGAGAAGGATCCCAAGCTTGTTGCATTGGAGGAGTCCATGCCTGGTGCCAACTGCGGCGGCTGTGGCTTTGCCGGCTGCAGTGCTTATGCTGAAGCTGTATTCAAGGGAACAGCTGAGGCTGGACTATGTTCCCCTGGAGGCGCCGCTCTTGCCCAGAAGATGGGTGAGATTCTTGGAATAAAAGTTGAAGCGAAGGAGAAGATGGTCGCTTATGTCTTCTGTAGGGGAAACAGCGAGGCGACAGGTGCGGACTATAAGTACAAAGGTATGTCAGACTGCAACGCTGCTGCGCTTCTGCAGGGAGGCCCGTCGCTTTGCAAATCAGGCTGTCTTCATCTCGGCTCATGCATCTCCGTCTGTCCTGTTCAGGCCATATCAAAGGATGAGAAGGGCAATATAACTGTCGATAAAGACAAATGCATCTCATGCGGCAAATGTGTTGCTGTCTGTCCGAATAATGTAATCAAGCTTGTGCCGTACAGCGCTGAGTACATCTGCGCGTGCAACAACCATGAGCCAGGCGGAAAGGTCAGGAAGATATGCCAGAACGGATGCATAGGCTGCCGCATGTGTCAGACAAAAGTCGAGAACAGTCCATTTACGGTTGAGTCATTCCTTTCTGTGAATGATTTCTCCAAGGAGCAGACGAACGCTGCAGATGCCGCTGCCATCTGTCCGCAGAAGTGCATAGTAAGAAGGTAACAGATGTCCATAGCATTCGGTATGTATACAGAGGTTTCAGCATCTTCTCCCTCTCAGGTGTTCGAGAGGATGCTGAGCATTGTATATAAACCAGTGCTTTCCTTCATGTATAACAATCCGGGAAAGAGACTTTCGATGTATCAGAGCGTGGCGATGATGAAGTATCTTTCCCAATACTGTCCTGAAATGAATATGCTTGTATCTGCACTGGCAAAGCGCTCGGATCTGGAGCTTGTCACAGGTGCGTACAGTCAGGCAATACTCTCTCTCAATCCACCGAAAGACAGATCTCTGCAGATTGAGAAGATGACGACACTGATCAGGAAATATTATGGCGTGAAGGCTTCGTCATGCTTCTTCTATGGCCAGATATGGGCTCCGATTTTCATTCATAGCCTGCGGAACACAGGCATAAGCAGTGTTGTCATATCTTCATACAGGGCGACAACCAGAGAGCGTCTTGAGTCGTCATCATTCGTGATGAACGAGCTTGGAAAACGTGCAGAGATGAGGATTATCTCCGACGAAGCTGCTCAGCTTGTGTCCCGTTACGCGCAAGGTGAGATATCGCTTGCAGAGCTGGAGGCAGGTCTTGTCTCTGTTATCTCATCCTCAGATAACAGCCTCATATTCTTCAATATCGACCAGATGCTTGAAGGAAGCGCCAGAAGCGGTGATGATGACAATCTCAGCCAGATGCTCCTCCGTCTCTTCTCTGAGCGCGGCGATTCTGTTCTCGTCTCAGATATCCCATGCGAGCGTCCAGGGTATCTCGATAGCGGATGGTATGGCAGGGATGCCTATGCCCAGGGTCTTCACTCTTTTAATGATATCTTCGTCAGAAATGAGAATTTCAGATATCTTCTCAATCGCTACATAGCATTGAGCGAGACCGTGAGCCAGTTCAAGAAGGACAAAAGCGCAAAGAAAGAAGCCGAATACCTTTTATTCAATATTCCTATAGGGCCGCTTTTCATCCATGATGCCCAGTGCACTCCCATGCGTTTTTCAGAGCGCAGGCATTTCTGGAAATCCATCATCGAGGCTGAGGAGCGCCTCATTGAGTCAGATCCTCAGGCACTCCGAAGCGAATATGATTACGAAGAGATAGGCATGAATGACTACAGCGCAAGAAGCAAAGTCCTCTCCGCTGTATTCTCCCCAAAAGGCGGAGCTGTAGCCGAGCTGAGCTACAGGCCGCTCATGATAAACATAACCGATACGAGAGTCCCCTTTGACAAGAGCTTTTCCCATATTGAGCTCAGCAAGTCATTCTCCGACTTCATTGAATCGGAGAGCGGGAATATCGATTTATCTTCAGAGATTTTCGATGCTGAAGTCATTTCCCGCACTCGTGGTGATTACCAGTTCACATATGACAGCGGACACCTGAATCTCATCAAGCACTTCAGGCTGCGCTCCCAGACACTCATACTCGAGTCATCGATTATCGCGGATGAGGATATGTCAGGGCGCTATGTCATATTTGTCTATATGTCGCTTGACGGAATGGTCCTGAGCTCGTCTGACCAGCGAAGGCAGATGATGCTTGGTAGCCTTGATGATGTCAGGACCGTCAGATATACTGAAAATCTCTCTGGCCTTACAGTCTCATTCTCTTCCACTGAGCCATTCAGCGTGAGTGAGGAGAAAGTCAGGCAGAGCCAGAATACATCAATCGGCAATGAATCTTTCGAGCTTTATACAAAGCTCTCCTTCTCATTCCCGCTGAATGTCAGAAAGGGGGAGTCCAGGACAATCAGATTCATACTTCGCGGAGGCGATAGCCGGAAGGAAAGGGAATAATATGTTTATAGAAAACCGCTCAAAGTTCGAGGATATCAAGGAAGAAGCCTATACTGTATGGAGGCGTCTTTGAAGAGGCGGGGACTGAAGATAAGATAAAAGCTATCGAGAAGGAGACAGAGGCTCCTGATTTCTGGAATGATCCTGAGAAGGCTGAGAAGACTTTCCAGAATCTCAATACGCTTAAGGACGGCTATTATCCATGGAAGAAGCTCATTGACGAAATCAATGATATCGAGGAGCTTCTGGAGCTTTATGCCGATGAAGACGATGAGAGTCTCAGAGAGGAGCTTCAGGGACAGATAGACTCGCTTGATGCTGAATTCAGACCGCTCAGGCTGAAAACGCTTCTCGATGGCAAGAACGATAAGAATAATGTCTTCCTTACAATCCATTCAGGAGCCGGTGGAAATGAGGCTTCTGACTGGACGCAGATGCTCATGAGAATGTACACGCGCTGGGCTGAGCGCAACGGTTTCAAGTGCGAGGTTCTCGATATGCAGGAGGATGAAGGAGGCGTCAAGAGCGTCTCGCTTAAGATAGCGGGTCCATATGCTTTTGGCTATCTGAAAGGGGAGGCAGGTGTTCACCGCTTAGTGAGAATATCCCCATTCGATGCGGCGAAGAGGCGCCACACATCGTTTGCTTCTGTCTATGCTTCTCCTGAAATCGATGATGATATCGAGATTGATCTCAAGCCTGAGGATTACAGACTCGACACTTACCGCGCAGGAGGTGCCGGTGGACAGCACGTCAACAAGACTGACAGTGCGGTAAGAATCACGCACTACGCGACAGGTATCGTCGTCCAGTGCCAGAACGAGAGAAGCCAGTTCATGAATAAGGACGTGGCTTTCAAGATGCTCCGCTCAAGGCTCTATGAGTACTATCAGAAGAAGAGGGAGGAAGAGCATCAGAAGGATGCTATTGCCAAGAAGGATATCTCCTGGGGCAATCAGATCCGGAGCTATGTCTTCCAGCCGTATACGCTTGTGAAGGATCATCGCACAGGTTGCCAGACAGGCAACATAAGCGCAGTCATGGATGGCGACATTGATGAATTCATTGAAAGCTATCTCCATTTCCAGAAAGAAGCTTAGTATTCTTCTTTTCCTGATGTTTCTGCCCGCATTGCTGTGGGCAGAGCCTTTTCGTGCCGCTATCGTCACCGATAGCCAGCCATATCAGAGTATTCTTGAGGATGCACTGCGTCTTCTCTCCGGCGAAGTGACATCGCCTCAATCCCTTGCCTTATATGAGGATAAAAGGGAAGAGCGACAGAGGCTTGAGAAGGAAAAGGCTGTTTCTGAAGCGCGTCAGGCTGAGAGAGCATATGCAGAAAATGAGACGCAGGCAGAGAGTACGCCTCTTCTGCTTGAGGTCGTCACGCTTTCACTCTCCGATGCGGAAAAGGATTTTCTCTATCAGAATGATGAGGATGCCGTACGCTTCATAAAGCTCCGTGATGATATAGATCTTCTGCTTGTCGCTGACGCAAGCGAGGATGGGATGCTTACGGAGGCGACACTCTATTCAGATGGCGAAGAGCTTAGAAGCACGCTCTTCATAATAGAGGAAACCGATGATGAGTTTCTGGAAGTCGCTGGGCTTCTGAAGCCTATTGTCAAGGATGACAGTGTCTCGCTTGTGAAAGCAGATCTTCCATCCTCTGTCTCGATTGCGATAGATGGTGAATCTGTTGTTCCTGTAAGAGGGTATCTTGCACTTGAAGATGGAGAGCATCACATCTCATACGCAGCTCCAGGATATATGACGAAAGAGATTGAGATGGAAACGCAGGAAGGCGCTGAGATAACCACCGCTCTTGAGCCGAGTGGGACTATCAGGCTTTTCGTATCACCACGCCCATATGATGCCGCTATCTATCTCAATGGGCTTAAGCTCGATACACATTCTGTTCCGGAAGCGCCTCTTCCTTTCCAGCTTACGGCGACGCGTGAAAGCTTCAGGACATATGCAGTGCAATCCAGGCTGGCGCTCGATAGAATCGAGGTCATGCTCTATCCCGGATGGATGGATGATGTTGATATAGTAGAGAAAGCGAAAGACAGATTCTATAGCAATCTTCTTTCAACCATTGTATCTTTTGGCTGTTATGTTGCATCAGGAGCCCTTGAGGATATATATCCCCAGGCAGGTCTTTCGCCCGCTACGGGACTTTTTATGGGCATCAGCTTTGTCGGGCTCGTTGAGCTCTTTGATTCGATGTTTGATTATTTCCAGATGGCAAGAGCTGGAATTTAGGAGAGTATATGCTTTTCAAACGCTTTGGTGAGAAGCTGCGGAGCCTTTTCGGAGGCAGGAAAATCGATGACGCATTCTTTGATGAGCTTGAGGACACGCTTATTGAAGGAGATCTTGGTGCGCGTCTTACAGATGAGATCATTACTGAGCTTCGGGAGATTTCTAGACGTGAGAAGATAACAGAAGCGGAGGATCTGAGAGCTCGCATGAAGGAGATTCTCAGCGGGTATATCAAATCATATGAGGCAATGCCTGAGCATGGAAAAGTCAATGTCTATATGATTCTCGGAGTCAATGGCGTCGGGAAGACAACAACGATTGCCAAGATGGCGAAAAGATTCTCAGGTGAGGGCTATAAGGTGTTACTTGCAGCAGGGGATACATTCCGTGCCGCGGCTGTCGACCAGCTCGATATCCACGCAACAAGACTTGGCATGAGGATAGTCAAACAGCAGATGGGCTCGGATCCAGGGGCTGTGATCTACGATGCTATCTCATCGGCTGAGGCTCATGGCGATGAGCTCATACTCCTTGATACAGCTGGCAGGATGCATAACAAGGAGAACCTCATGAAGGAGCTCCAGAAGATGGACAAAGTCATCAAAGCTAGGAAGATTGATGATGATTGCTATAGGAAATTCATTGTTATCGACGCGACAACAGGGCAGAATGGCGTTTCCCAGGCAATGCTGTTCAATGAGGCAGTGAAGCTCGATGGCGTGATTCTCACGAAATATGATTCAGCCGCGAAAGGCGGGTCGCTGCTGCAGATCGGAAGGCTTCTTGGGCTTCCTGTGCTCTTCGTTTGCACAGGTGAAGGCTATGATGACATAAAGCCTTTCGACAAAGACGAATTCCTGTCAGCGCTTATGGGCATTGAATGAAAGCCATTATTCCCATGCTCCTTATTTCCATTCCTGTCTTCGGAGGTGCATATGCGTCGAATGCGCTATGCCAGAATCTGGGAGAGATTCCTGCTTTGACAGGCTCAGGATATGAATATCTTGCAGAAGATGGGGTGACAACGCTTTTCCATGATGGTGAAGCCATAATGGAGAAAACGGAGTTTGAGAATGGCTACACAATAACAAGACCAGAAAGCCGTGAGACTGTCCTTGTCGGTGAGAATGGAGAGAGACTGTCCTGGACGATGGAAAGGAATGGAGAGCGTGAGACGCACCATTACTTCTATGATGACTCTGGGCGTCTTTCATCTCTCTCCGTTTCAGTCAATGGCGAGATAAAGAGACGCATAGACTATCTTGAGACACCTCAGGGGACGCTTGCTGCTACCGAGGGCGATCTAGAGTCATATGTTTCACCATCATTCTATGTATATACTCTCGAAGGAGAGAGCATCCGCTTCGATTACCATGAGAACGGGATGGTGACACGCTCCTCGTCGCTTGAGGCTCCTAAAGAGTATGAGATAAGCGATGATGGACTCTGGATAGAAACCGATGAGAACGGCAGGAAACGGACATATGATGGTGACGGGCGTCTCATAAGGGATGAAGAAGGAAGCATCATCCGGGAATACTCATATGATGGTGAAGTGCTTCAGACTATGACTGTCACTGAAGGTGAGAATGTGTTCAGGACAAGCTATGAGAATGGCAAAGCTGTGGGGCGAGATGAATACAGAGCCGGCACTCTCATCAAAAGCAGACGCTTCGGAAACGGTGAGGAGATTGAGGAAACCAGATACAAAGATGGCAAGCCTGAGTATCTTATCGTATTCGATGGCGATGGCAGGAAAGTGAAGAGGGTTGAGCGCTTATGATACTCGCTCTCGCAAGACGCTTCGCATTCTCTCCTGTCTCGGGCCACAGGTCATCATCAATCAGGATAATCTTCTCGCTCATGTTCTCCATGGCTGTGCTCATGACAGCTATAGGCGTGATGGATTACCTTCAGCGAGGCCGCTTTGAGGGAATCCGTGGGGCTATAAGCTTCGATATTACTGTTGAAGGCGATGAGACAGCAAAGATGCGTACCCGCTACCCCCATGCCGATATATTCCTCTATGGAGAGACCGAAGTGCTTGCTGACGGCAATCCATATATCCTCAGGTATATAGATGATGACTATCATGGTGATCTTATCATGGTGAGCGGTGACAGAAGAGCGCTCCTTGTGCCATATAGTATCTATGCATCTAAAGGCTTTTCGGATATGACAATCGTCTCTCTGGAGAAGAAAGAGAGCGGTCGGACTATACCTTCGAGCCAGGAATACAATATAAGCGGATCGTATTTATTGAGCGGAACTTCCGCTTCCATGCTCTTTCTGCCGCTTTCAGAGAGCAATCAGGACACACCACTTTTCACCGCCATAAAAGGCGTCGATGGAAAAGAGGCTTCCGTTCTGCGCTCTGATGGATTCAGCGCTATAAGCTGGAGCGAGAAAGAGGATAGCCTTTACAGCGCATTCATGATTGAGCGTACGATGATGATTGTCATTCTCTCGCTTCTCTTTATCGTCATACTCGTCTCGCTCAAGTCATCTATCAGCGTGCTTGTGCGTGACAAGGAGAGAGAGATGCATGAAGCCGTCGTCCTGGGAATGAGAAGAGGGGAAGTATTTCTCGCTGTTCTCTTCTCGTCGTGGCTTGTCATCACTATTGCCCTTATCGGGGGCTTTGCGCTCTCTATTGTGATTCTCCGTTTAGCCTCGTCATATTTCACGCGTTTCTATTTCCTTGAATCGGAGATAGCAATGCATTATGGCCTGTTCTTCGCATTTTCCCTTATTCTCTTTCTCTTCTCTCTGCTTTTCAGCTTGCTATCGATGAGAAAGACGTGGGAAAAAGATGCAATGGAGGTGCTTTGTGGCTGAAATCCTCAGATTGGAGAATATAAGGAAATCATATCCATCACCAGATGGTGATAGCCTTGTGATTCTTTCATCAGTGAATCTGTCTTTGAATGATGGGGAGACAGTCTCCGTTATAGGCCGGAGCGGCTCTGGAAAGAGTACGCTACTTGCAGTTGCTGCGCTTCTTTCACAGCCTGATTCCGGTGATATCCTCTACAGAGGAGAGAGCATCCTAGCCCTTGATGATAAGCGCAAAGCTGAGATGAGACAGAAGAATCTTGGTTTCATTTTCCAGTCCTCTCTTCTCCTTGCTGATTTCTCCGCTCTGGAGAACACGGCGATGCCGCTTATGATAAGCGGAATGAGAAAAAGGGAGGCTTTTGAGAGAGCTTCCGAAATTCTTGATACACTGGGGCTCAAAGAGAGAAAGAATCACAGACCCTCGGCACTTTCCGGCGGAGAGAGGCAGCGAACATCTGTTGCAAGGGCTCTTGTGACGTCCCCTGATATTGTATTCGCAGACGAGCCTACAGGAGCTCTTGACGAGAAGAGCGCGGCGGAGGTGGAGGAGATGCTCCTTGACGCAGTCAGAAAGGGAGGCCATTCAATGCTTCTTGTGACGCATAACCCTGATTTCGCTTCGCGCGCTGACAGGGTACTTACCCTTTCCGGAGGCACTCTTCATGAATGACGCGCCGAAGCTCTATCTCAGGCGGAAGCTGGGTGAGAAGATGGGGAAACGTTATTTCATTTCATCCCTGTCTCCTCTCCTGATCCTTATTGTCATCACAGCAGCTTTGTCATTCTCACTTTCGTTTATCATGTCGATGTCAGAAGGCATAGACCGTCTTCTTGCTGTTATGGGCTCGGGAAGCGTGAGATGTCTCTCAAAGCCTGATATCTCTCTTCTCCCATCTGGATCTGAGCTTTCTGAGACAAAGGATGGCAGTGCGCTTCTGTACGCGGAAAACGGAGAGAGTGCTGTTATGCTCAAAGGAATAGACTGGGATTATCTTAATGGGATGAGAAAGGATTATCTCGAGATTGCCTATGGCGAGAAGGGAATCAATCCGATTGTCATCTCATCCTCCTTAGCTGACGAGCTTTCACTCTCTCTTGGCGACAGGCTGACGTTGCTTGTGTGGGAAGGGGAGAGAGCGCGTCCGATGCTCTCCTCAGTCTATGGCATCTTCGCGTCAGTCTATCCTCAGCTTGATCACTATCTTGTGTATGTCTCTTCCTCATCTATCAATGGGTATGTTTCATATGAAATACTCCTTCCTGAAGGCATAGCCCCAGAAGAGACAGTCGAGGAACTCTGGAAAGCTGGGATTCCTGCGGAAAGCTATAGGAGCATCTATTCTTCACTTTACATGAATGTGAACCAGTCGATAGCGATTCTGTCGTTTATCATCATACTTGTAGCGCTTCTTGCTTCTTTCTTCTCGTCCGATGCTGCTCATTATTACATTGCCAGGGACAGAAATGATATAAGCACAATGAGGATGCTTGGTGTAGGACGCAGAGCGATGATTGGTATCTATATGTGTCTCACGCTCTCTTATGTATTTATCTCGGCACTCGCGGGAATGCTCATAGGGACGCTTCTCTCATTCCTGACACCGGATCTCATAAACCTGCTTGCAAAGACAACCCCATCGCTTCTCGATTACTACATAACATCCTTCAGGATGGTAATACCGTATTCGCATCTTGCTCTTATGCTCATTGCGATGCTTCTTGTCTCTGCGCTTTCTGTTTTTCTCTCTCTTTGCCAGAAACGCCTTCTTCCATGATTGCTGCGTTTCAGATAGACTCATATCGTGAATCTTGAAGCTTTCTCGCTTGGAACGAGTGGCATGATGCCTCTTCCCGGGCGTTTTCTTACATCTGTACTGGTGAGAAGAGATGGCGATCTCTTCCTCTTCGATTCAGGAGAAGGAACGCAGGTTTCCATGAAGATGCTCAATCTGAAATGGAAGAAGATCTCTGCTATCTTCATCTCCCATATGCACGCTGATCATGTCACAGGACTTCCTGGGATGCTGATGCTCTCTTCGCAGGTTGACCGCACAGAGCCTCTTTATATCGTGGGGCCAGCAAAACTGCAGGAGTATGTCGAGACGCAGAGACGCATCCTCGATATGTACATCAATTACGAAATCAGATTCATAGCTGTAGAGCCTGGTGTCGTCTATTCTGGCGATGGATTCTCAATCCAGGCCTTTCCTCTTATCCACACTAAGCCATGTTATGGCTACTCGCTTGTGGAGGAGAAAAGAAAGGGTGAGTTCTTCCCCGATAAAGCCAAGGCTCTTGGTATTCCGATGGGAAAGCTCTGGGGTAAGCTTCAGAGCGGGGAGAGCGTAACTCTTGATGATGGACGTGTCATCACGAGCGATATGGTCATGGGAGAGGAGAGGGATGGACGGAAGATAAGCTATGTCACGGACTCTCTCTATTTCGAGAGTATCGCGGATTATGTCCACGACTCTGATATACTCTTCTGCGAGGGTATGTTCGAGGCCGCACTGAGGGATACAGCCCGAGAGAAGAAGCACATGACAGCGCGTGAAGCCGCTATGATAGCGCGTGACAGCTACAGTCATAAGCTATGTCTCCAGCACTATTCACCGCGTTATTCAGACCGTGAGCTGAGGCTTCTTGAAAAAGAGGCTAAGGAGATTTTCCCAGAGACTGTGCTCACGAAGGACAGAATGGTTTTCTCTGT
The DNA here is from genome assembly GCA_944388955.1 of uncultured Spirochaetaceae bacterium. Classification (GTDB taxonomy): domain Bacteria; phylum Spirochaetota; class Spirochaetia; order Sphaerochaetales; family Sphaerochaetaceae; genus Ornithospirochaeta. The sequence goes on from CALXKJ010000002.1 coordinate 20,702, forward strand.
CCCTCTGAAAGACTGAAACAATATGCATAAATGTGAATATTCTTTCAATTTTCTTTCGTGATTTGTTGACAATCATCTCGCACATGGCGTATAAGAAATCAAGAACACTCAAGGAGGAGAATGAAATGAATAATATATCAATCATATCATCTTTCCTTCTATCTGTACTCGTCATTAGAAGCTGAACCACGGTTGAGCTATTCTGGCGTTGTTAGAGAGGCCCGTGGAAAAGCTTTTTCCCGGGCTGTTTTTTATAAGGAGGCTCCGATGGAGGACCAGAGGAAAAACAGCTATACGCTCGCGATACTCGTTTATAACAGGCCTAGTGTCCTGATGCGTGTCGTCGCTCTTTTCGCCCGCCGTGGCTATAACATCGATTCTCTTTCCGTAGGCGAGACCGAAAGTCCCGAGAGAAGCCGTATAACAATCGTTGTAACCGGTGACAGGCAGATAGTTGAGCAGATAATCCGCCAGGTCGGAAAACTTGTCGATGTAATCCGTGTCCATGAGATGACGGACAAGGGATCGCTTCAGCGTGAGCTGATGCTTGTTAAAGTCCATTCCGATAACGCCACGAGAACGGAAATCGCCGGCATTGGCGAGATGTTCAAAGCAAAGATTCTTGATGTCACTCCGGAGACTGTGACAATGCAGCTCACAGGCTCCCTCGATAAACTTGAATCATTTCTGTCATTAGTACGTCCATACGGGATTGTTGAGCTCGTAAGGACAGGAATAACTGCTCTCGAACGTGGTTCGAGACCGATTTCGGAAATTGCCTCCGATGAGGAAGGCTGATTATAAGGAAGGTACCCATGAGCACGATGTACTACGAGAAGGACGCGGATCTTTCACTGATCAAGAACAAGAAAGTAGCTGTCATAGGCTACGGCAGCCAGGGCCATGCCCATGCACTCAATCTCCATGAGAGCGGAGTGGATGTCATTGTTGGCCTCTATAACGGCTCAAAGAGCTGGGAGAAGGCTGAGGAAGCAGGACTCAAGGTCATGACAACCGAGGACGCTGTCAAGGCGGCAGATATCGTCATGATTCTCGTAAACGATGAAAAGCAGGCTAAGCTCTATCATCAGTCAATCGAGCCATATCTGAGGAAGGGAATGTATCTTGCATTCGCGCATGGATTCAACATCCACTTCGGACAGATCGTTCCGCCAGAGGATGTCAATGTGATAATGATCGCTCCGAAAGGACCGGGCCACACAGTCAGAAGCCAGTATCAGGAAGGAAAGGGTGTACCATGTCTTATCGCTGTCAACCAGGATCCATCAGGGGATAGTGAGAAGGTCGCGCTTGCATATGCAGCTGCAATCGGAGCTGGCAAGGCGGGTATCTTTGTGACGTCTTTCAAAGAGGAGACTGAGACGGATCTCTTCGGTGAGCAGGCTGTTCTCTGCGGCGGTGTCTCACATCTTATCAAGGCAGGTTTTGACACACTCGTTGAAGCTGGTTATCAGCCGGAGATGGCGTATTTCGAATGCTGCCATGAGATGAAGCTCATCGTCGATCTCATCAATCAGGGTGGACTTACATTCATGCGCTACTCATGCTCTGACACAGCTGAGTATGGTGATTATGTCTCAGGTCCGAGAGTGGTTACAGATGAGACGAAGAAGGCGATGAAGGGCATTCTCACGGATATCCAGAATGGTACATTCGCCCGCAACTGGCTTCTTGAGAACCAGGTCGGCAGACCATTCTTCAATGCAACAAAGAGAATGGAGCAGGAGTCACTCCTTGAGAAGACAGGAAAGCGCCTGAGATCTCTCATGAGCTGGCTGAAGAAATAAAAGGAGATAGGATATGGCGGATAGGATCTATATTTTCGACACCACGCTCAGGGATGGTGAGCAGGCGCCGGGTTACAGCATGAACCTGGATGAGAAGATCAGGGTAGCTAAGCAGCTCGAGACGCTTGGGGTTGACATAATCGAGGCAGGATTCGCCATATCCAGTCCCGGTGATGCTGAAAGCGTTAGGGCAATCGCGGGCGCTGTGAATGATGTGACAGTCGCCTCCCTTGCCCGCGCTCTGCAGAAAGACATCGATGCTGCATGGGAAGCAGTGCGTGTGGCAAGAAGGCCACGTATCCATGTATTCCTCGCAACATCGGACCTCCATCTTCAGTACAAGCTGAGGATGACGAGGGATGAGGCTGTTGACCGCCTCAAGACAGCAGTGCGCTATGCGCGTAATCTCTGCCCTGATATCGAATTCTCTCTCGAGGATGCGACAAGGACGGACATCGATTACATGTGCCGTGTCGTTGAGGAGGCTATAAAGGAAGGTGCAACTACGATCAACCTTCCTGATACCGTCGGATACTCATACCCCGGTGATATCACAGAGATGGTTACAGCTGTCAGGAATCGTGTTCCGAATATTGACAAGGCAATCATCTCAATGCATTGCCACGATGATCTTGGACTCGCGACAGCGAATACCCTTGCCGGCGTAAGAGCCGGAGCAAGGCAGATTGAATGCACGCTCTGCGGAATAGGCGAGAGAGCCGGTAATACGGCGCTTGAGGAAGTCGTCATGGCGATGAAGACCCGCCCTGATATCTACGACACGGAGACAGGAATCCATACAGAGGAGCTTTGCCGCTCTGCGCGTCTTCTCTCCTCTATAACCGGCGTGAGGATCTTTCCTTCCAAAGCCATCGTCGGAGATAACGCATTCGCGCATGAGTCGGGAATCCATCAGCATGGCATGATGGCGAACTCGAAGACATATGAGATCATGACACCGGAGAGCGTCGGTGTCGTGAAGACGAATTACGTTCTTGGAAAGCATTCTGGACAGCATGCTTTCTCCAAGAAGCTCGATGAGCTTGGCTATACGCTCACAGATGCGGAAATCTCCAGGCTCTTCAGTGAATTCAAGAATCTCTGTGACAGGAAGAAGAATGTCACTGACCGCGATATCATCGCGCTTGTCGAGTCATCTGAAAACCATGATAAGCAGACTTGGTCGCTTGTGTCCTATGTAGTGACAAGCGGCAACAGCATAACAAGCACGGCATGCATAAAGCTGAAGAATGGCGACAAGACTGTTGAAGGCGTTGCATCAGGCACAGGACCGGTATATGCATCGCTCAGGGCCGTGGAGAAAATCATACGCCATCCGTTCTCGCTTGACGATTACCAGCTGCAGGCTGTGACAGAGCATCGAGACGCCCTTGGAGAGGCACTTGTGAAGGTTTCAGACGGAAGCGGTGTCTATCGTGGACGCGGTGTATCGACAGATGTCATCGAGGCTTCGATTCTCGCGTGCCTCGCGGCTGTCAACAGAATGCTTGAAGGAGCTTCATCATCGATTGCGGGCGGCCCTGCCGCTACTACCGCATCTTTTGAGAATGATATGCTTGTCGGTCACACAGATAAGGAGGACTGAGATGCCGATGACAATGACTGAGAAGATACTTGCACATGCAGCCGGTCTTGAGAGTGTCCATCCCGGACAGCTCATCATGGCTGACCTTGATATGGTGCTTGGCAACGATATAACAAGCCCTGTGGCTATAAAGGAATTCCCTTCATTCGGCAAGGAGCATGTCTTTGACAAGGACAAGATTGCACTTGTCCCAGATCACTTCACACCGAATAAGGATATAAAAGCGGCAGAGCAGTGCGCATGTGTGCGTGCTTTTGCGAAGAGCGAGAACATAACGAATTATTTCGAGGCAGGCAGAGTGGGGATAGAGCATGCTCTGCTTCCTGAAAAAGGCCTTGTCACAGCAGGAGATACGGTAATAGGCGCGGATAGCCATACCTGTACATATGGTGCCCTTGGCGCGTTTTCCACAGGTGTAGGCTCTACTGATATGTCTGCGGGAATGGCAATCGGAAAGGCCTGGTTCCGTGTTCCGGAGACTATTCTCTTCCGCCTTTCGGGAAAGCTTGGAAAGCATGTGTCCGGAAAGGATCTCATCCTCACCATCATTGGCATGATAGGCGTCGATGGAGCAAGGTATCAGGCAATGGAATTCGGGGGTGATGGGTATCATTCGCTCACGATGGATGACAGGTTCACGATTGCGAATATGGCTATCGAGGCTGGCGCGAAGAACGGTATTTTCCCCGTTGATGATCTCACGCTCTCTTATCTGAAGGAGCATAACGCAAAGGAGCCGAAGATCTTCACATCCGATCCCGATGCCGATTATGCAAGGGTGATAGACATCGATCTCTGCTCCATCGTCCCAACGGTAAGCTACCCGCATTTGCCGGAGAACACTCATCCTGCAAAGGAAGGGAAGGATATAAAGATTGACCAGGTTGTTATCGGAAGCTGCACCAACGGACGCCTTTCGGATCTTGAGAAGGCCGCTGCCGTTCTCAAAGGTCATAAAGTAGCGGACAGCGTCAGGTGTATCGTCATTCCCGCTACGCAGCAGATATGGCTTGATGCAATGCACGAAGGCCTTTTCGATATCTTCGTGGAAGCGGGGTGTGTTGTATCTACACCTACCTGCGGGCCATGCCTCGGCGGTTACATGGGAATACTTTCAGAAGGCGAGAAGTGCGTTTCGACGACAAACCGTAATTTCGTTGGACGCATGGGGCACGTGAAGAGTGAGGTATATCTCGCTTCTCCTGAGACCGCAGCCGCAAGTGCCATCACAGGGCATATAACAGATCCGGAGGAAATCGTATGAAAGCAGAAGGCAAGGTTTTCAGATATGGTGATAACGTCGACACAGATGTGATTATCCCTGCCCGTTATCTCAACACATCGGAAAAAGATGAGCTTAGGAAGCATTGCATGGAGGATATCGATCCGGATTTCGTGAAGAACGTGCAGCAGGGCGATATAATCGTGGCTGGGAAGAATTTCGGATGCGGCTCATCGCGTGAGCACGCACCGATAGCTATAAAGGCATCAGGCGTGAGCTGCGTAATCGCATCCACATTCGCGCGCATCTTCTTCCGCAATTCGATAAACATCGGTCTTCCTATTCTTGAGTGTCCTGAAGCCGCGGCTGAAATCAAGGCTGGCGATGAGCTTAGTGTGGATTTCTCAACAGGTGAGATTGTCGACAAGACAAGCGGCAAGACATATTACGCGGAGCCGTTTCCTGAGTTCATGCAGCGTCTTATCGAGAGCGGTGGGCTTATAGGATACATAAAGGAGAATTACTGATGAATATGCATATAGCGCTTGTTCCAGGAGATGGAATCGGACCAGAGATAGTCAAGGAGGCTGTCCGTGTTCTCGATAGAATAGCTTCCATCTATGGACATTCAATCACATATACAACAGTCGATGCCGGTGGCGTCTCTATCGATAAATACGGTGTGCCTCTCAGGAAAGAAGCTCTTGAAGCGTGCGCTTCATCCGATGCTGTTCTTCTTGGAGCTGTAGGCGGTCCGAAGTGGGATAAGGTGCCCGGTGATAAAAGACCGGAGAAAGCTCTTCTTGGACTGAGAAGCGGATTAGGACTTTTCTCCAATCTCAGACCGGCTGTAATATACCCGGAGCTTTCAGATGCATCCCCGCTGAAGAAGGAGATTATCGAAAGCGGCATCGATATCCTCATCCTTCGGGAGCTTACAGGTGGTATCTATTTCGGGAAGCGCGGCAGAAGCGATGATGGCAAGAGCGCTTATGACACGATGAGCTACTCTGATGGGGAAATCAGGAGAATTGCAGTAAAGGCTTTCGAGAGCGCAATGCTTAGAAAAAAGCATGTGACGCTTGTTGATAAGGCAAATGTGCTCGAGTCATCCCGACTTTGGAGGGAAACAGTCTCTGAAGTCGCAGAAAGCTATCCTGATGTGACTCTCGATTACATGTATGTAGATAACGCATCGATGCAGCTTGTGAGAAATCCATCGCAGTTTGATGTCATCCTCACGGAAAACATGTTCGGCGATATTCTTTCAGATGAGGCTTCGATGATAACAGGCTCTATAGGAATGCTTCCGTCCGCATCTCTGGGGGAAGGAAAGCGTGGCATGTATGAGCCGATTCATGGCTCTGCACCTGATATCGCGGGGAAGGGAATCGCGAATCCTATTGCGACAATCCTCTCTGCTGCGATGATGCTCCGTTATTCATTCTCTCTGGAGAAAGAAGCTGCCGCGATTGAGAATGCTGTGAAAGAGGCCATCTCTGATGGAGTCAGGACTGCTGATATCGCTGAAAAAGGTGATTCATATCTTAGCACATCTGAGTGTGGCGATGAGATTCTCAGGAGGCTTGTATGAGATCGGATAATGTAAAGACTGGTGTGGATAAGGCTCCTCATAGATCTTTGATGAAGGCTCTTGGGTGGACAGACAGGGAAATAAAGATGCCCATGATTGGTGTTGTCTGTGCGCAGAATGAGATAATCCCAGGACACATGGAGCTCAGGAAGATAGCCGATGCTGTAAAAGCCGGAGTCAGGGAGAGCGGTGGAAATCCTGTTGAGTTTCCTGTAATCGGTGTATGCGATGGTATCGCGATGGGGCATCAGGGAATGACATGTTCGCTCCCTTCTCGTGAGCTTATTGCTGATTCAATCGAGATTATGGCAACGGCCCATCAGTTCGATGCTCTTGTGTTCATCCCGAATTGCGATAAGATTGTTCCCGGAATGCTCATGGCGGCAGCGCGGCTGAATCTTCCATCGATATTCGTCTCAGGCGGCCCGATGCTCGCAGGTCATGTCAAAGGCGGTGATAAACGCGGTATGTCTCTCTCGTCGATGTTCGAGGCGGTAGGAAGGCATGCGGCGGGGACGATGAGTGATGAGGAGCTCCTTGAGTGGGAGAACAGCGCGTGTCCCACATGCGGCTCCTGCAGTGGTATGTACACTGCCAATTCGATGAACTGCCTTACTGAGGCAATAGGTATGGGACTTCCCGGAAATGGCACGATACCCGCAGTCTACTCAGAGCGTATCAGACTCGCGAAGGAAGCGGGGTATCAGGTGATGGAGCTTCTGAAGAATGATATCAGGCCAAGCCAGATTCTTACAGAGAAGGCTTTCTACAATGCCCTCTCTGTTGATATGGCGCTCGGCTGCTCGACAAACACGATGCTTCATCTTCCTGCTATCGCTCATGAGGCTGGAATTGATATCGATATCTTCAAGGCCAATGAGATTTCCGCAAAGGTGCCGAACCTCTGCCATCTTGCACCAGCTGGTCCGCATCACATAGAGGACTTTTATCTTGCAGGTGGCGTGATGGCTGTGATGAAGGAGCTGTCGAAGAAGAATCTTCTCGATCTTTCGCTTATGACTGTGACTGGAAAGCCTATAGGGGACTCTGTCGAGAAGGCCAGAAACACGGATCCAGAGGTTATAAGGCCTATAGATAACCCATATTCCCAGACAGGCGGAATCGCAGTTCTCTCAGGCTCTCTTGCACCAGATGGCGCTGTCGTAAAGAGAAGCGCAGTCGCACCTGAGATGCTCTCCCATAAGGGACCTGCAAGGGTCTTCAACAGTGAGGAAGAGGCTATCAAGGCAATATTCGGCAAGGAAATCAAACCAGGCGATGTGATAATCATACGTTACGAAGGTCCTAAGGGAGGACCTGGTATGCGGGAGATGCTCAGTCCGACTTCAGCGATTGCAGGAATGGGACTCGATAAATCAGTAGCGCTTATTACTGACGGAAGATTCTCAGGAGCCACAAGGGGCGCATCGATTGGGCATGTCTCCCCGGAGGCCGCTTCTTCAGGTCCGATAGCTCTCGTTGAGGAAGGCGATATGATCAATATCGACATCGATAACCATACGCTTGATATCCTCGTGGATGAGAAAGTCCTTGAAGAGAGAAGAAAGAATCTCAGACCTTTCGAAAGCCGTGTGAAGACGGGTTATCTCTATAGATACTCAAAACATGTAACAAGCGCGCGTCAGGGCGCTATCATCAGGGAGGAATGATGACAGGTGCAGAATTAATCGTTGAAAGCCTTATCCATGAAGGTGTCGATACAGTCTTCGGTTATCCAGGAGGGCAGGTTATCCCGCTCTATGATGCGCTTTATCTCAACAGAGGGCGTATCCGCCATATCCTCACAGCTCACGAACAGGGTGCAAGCCATGCCGCAGACGGCTATGCACGTTCGACGGGAAAAGTCGGTGTGTGCATCGCGACTTCAGGACCTGGCGCGACGAATCTTGTCACAGGTCTTGCGACAGCGTACATGGATTCCGTTCCTGTTGTTGCGATTACTGGAAACGTACCGCTTTCGCTTCTCGGACGCGATAGCTTCCAGGAAGTAGATATCCGTGGCATCACGCTCACGATAACGAAGCACAACTATATCGTGAAGAATATCGAGGAACTTCAGGACACGATCATCGAGGCGTTCCACATCGCGAGAGAAGGACGTCCGGGGCCTGTTCTTATCGATATACCGAAGGATATGCAGGTTGGTGAGGTTGATCTGAAGCCATTTCCAGAGAAGGAAGTGGAGATACCCAAGGAGCCAAGAGCGAAGGACATCGAGGCTGCGGCAGAGCTTATAAGGAATTCCAAGCGTCCTATGTGCTACATTGGCGGCGGTGTCATAAGGGCCAATGCTTCTCCTGAATTGAGGGCATTCGTGGATCTCATTGATGCGCCTGTAGGCTCATCGCTGATGGGACTTGGGGCTGTTGACTCGTCATCAGAGTGCTTTACTGGTATGATCGGTATGCATGGCACGAGGCTATCGAACCTCACTATCTCGAAAGCTGATCTTCTTGTTGTCGTAGGCGCGAGATTCTCAGACAGGGTAATCTCAAAGAGCTCTACATTCGCGAAGAACGCGAAGATTGTGCAGATTGATGTAGACCCGGCAGAGTTCAACAAGAATATTATTTCAGAAGTGCATATCGTCTCTGATATCAAGACAGGGCTCAATGCGCTTATGAAAGCAATCGGCAAGCCTCTCGACCACAAGGACTGGATGGCACGCGTACAGGAAGGGAGAAGACGCTTCCCTGTCAAAGTCGATTCCAATGCAAAGAGAGCGAAGGAGATACTCGAGGCACTTGATAAAGTCTTCCCCGAAGATGGCTTTGTAGCCACGGAAGTCGGACAGCATCAGATGTGGTCGGCGCAGTTCCTCCATTCAAGAGAGCCCCGTCATTTCCTCACATCGGGCGGACTTGGAACGATGGGATTCGGTACGGGCGCTGCAATTGGAGCTCAGATAGCGAATCCAGATAAGCGTGTTATAAACATCGCGGGAGATGGCTCTTTCAGGATGAATGCCAATGAGATGGCTACTATCGCGCGTTATAAGCTTCCGGTGATGATACTCCTTATGAATAATCATGTGCTGGGAATGGTCAGGCAGTGGCAGACGCTCTTCTATGAGGGGCATTACTCAGAGACGACTCTCGACACGCCTCTTGATTGGGTGAAGCTTGCTGAGGCATATGGTATCAAAGGCATGAGGATAATGCCCGATGATAATCCAGAGGAAGTGCTCAGAAAGGCAGTGGAATCAGGGGAGGCTGTGCTTGTTGAGGCCATCATACCAACAGATGACATGGTCTATCCGATGGTTGCACCAGGCGCGTCGATTGATGACATGATAGGATACGCAGAAGAAGCATGAAAACCTGTATTTACGGAGCAGGAAGCCTCGGGACGATTCTCGGGGCTTATCTTGAGAAGAATGGATTCCACGTTGATCTGGTATCCAGGAATAAAGCGCATATTGTTGCCTTGAAGCAGCATGGGGCGCATATAGTAGGCAAGGCTGAGTTCGTAGCTCCAGTTACGGCGATGCTCCCCGATGAGATGGGATATGGCTATGATGTCGTCTTCCTGATGACAAAGTGCCTTGAAAACGATGAGACGGTGAAATTCCTTGTGCCGCATCTTGCGGATGATGGGATAATCTGCACATGCCAGAACGGACTTCCAGAGCCTGGTATTGCTTCAATCATAGGCGAGGAGCGTACATATGGCTGCACAATAGGCTGGGGCGCGACGCTAAAGGAGCCTGGTGTCTCAGAGCTTACAAGCGGTGAAGGCACTCTATCATTCAGTCTTGGCCGCATCAAAGGCGGATGTGATGACAACCTCAGGAAATTGCAGAGCATCCTCTCGATTATGGGAGATGCGGAGATAGATGAGGACTTCATGGGTGCCAGATGGTCAAAGCTCCTGATAAACGCATCGTTTTCAGGTCTCTCAGCAGTGACTGGTCTCACTTTCGGAGGTGTCATCGATAATAAGAAAGCCAGGAAGATAGCCCAGGGAATAATGAAGGAATGTCTTGATACCGCCCACAAAGCCGGAGTGAAGCTATCTCCGATGCAGGGACATGATATAGAGAAGATACTTGGCTACAACGGACCTGTTAAGAAGTGGATCAGCTATCATATCATCCCTATAGCGATGAAGAAGCATAGAAGCCTCAAAGCTTCCATGCTGCAGGATATCGAGAAGGGCAAACCTACTGAGATAGATGCTATCGATGGTGCACTTTCAAGGGAAGGACGAAAGTACGGCGTTCCGACTCCGCTTGCTGACAAGACAGTTGAGATTGTGAAATCAATCACGGCAGGAAGGCTTAAGCCTTCGCCTGAAAATCTAAATCTGTATTCATAAACTCATCTTTATTCTGTTAAGATAGACGCATGAGGATGAGACGGATAGGAGTATTTCTGATAACTTTCACACTTCTATCAGCACTTCATGCGTCGACGTGGAGTGCTGGCGGAAGTCTTGGTGTTCGTTACCGTTCAACGGCACCGGATCTTGTCTCATATGGCGTATTCTCAGCTTTCGATGATTTTTCATTCTATGTCAGCGCGATAGGAAATGATGATTACGCAGTTTCACTCAGATATGATCTTCCTGTCGGGAAGACAATCCACAATGAGTTTATTTTCCATACTGACATTGCCTCGTATGAAGGTGGCTACTCAACGCTGGGATATCTTTTCTCTCAGCGTTTCCGGTGGTCATGGTTCATGCTTGGCTATGGAGTGGGCGTGCAAGGCGGGGTTTCATTCTCTCCTTATTCAGCACCATTTTATTCACTTATACCGCTATTCCAGCTCAATGCCGGTGCGGCATTCGGTCCTGTCTCAATCCTGCTATATGGGACAAATGCCACCCATGATGCAATAGAATGGAAAATGATGGTTTCACTTGGCACGGCAATCAGAGTGAATATCGATGAGCATAACAGTCTCTTCCTCGATGGTTTCATAACACTTGATAATCTCATGGACATGTCCGATTACACTCTCTCGGGTTATGGCGTGAAGATAGGTTATTCCTATAGGGGGCTGCTATGAGGAAGCTAATCATTGCCATCGTGGTATTCATCCTCGCATCCTGTCATATCACACCGATATGGAAGATAGCCCAGTTTGAGAGTAATCCTTTCCTCATTACGGAAAACCTTGAAGAAACAGGACATGTAATCAATGGGACAGTTGCAGATGGTGTCCTCGATGTCGAAGAAAAAACACTAGCAATAAACGCAAATGAGAATAAAATCCAGATTCCTCTATTCACGGATGCCCATATAGGCCGCACTGATTCTGGTGTCATAGAGAAGTATGATGAATTCCTCAATTTCCTTAAGGATGGGAATTATCCCTTCCTGATAAACCTCGGTGACTTGGTCGACCAGAGCCATTTATCAGATCCTGCTGTTCTCGATTTCTACACAAAAACGGCGAATGAAGTTAATGGCAATCATCTATTTGTAATCGGGAATCATGAGCTTCATGAGGAGACTTCAGAGTCATTCGATAGATTCTTCTCATCACTCAACAAAGAAAGGGAAACAATGCGCATGGGACACTATGTATATGGTCCGCTATCAATTTATGTTCTCGATAACTCCCATGGTGTCTTCGGAAGAGAGCAGCTTGCATATCTTGAGGAAGCTCTTAGTAAAGATGAAAGCAAAGTTAAGATATTCCTTGCTCACGTCAACGTGGCTTCAGGAAGAGCACCTGACCACTCATTCATCATAACAGGCATGAGTGACCAGAGAGAGGTACATCGCCTGATGAGACTCATGGAAGAATATGGAGTGAGCCTTCTTCTCACAGGCCATCATCATAAGGGGAATATTGCGTATCACTTCACTGAGAACAGCGGTGAATTCAATGCCGCGTCACTCCATAGACGCGATACAGCACTCAATATCGAAAGCAAAGGCTACTTCTATCTGCTTGAGATAAAACTTCAAGAGAGCGTTATTGATATAATCCAGTACAGCACAGAGACAGGCGAACAAACTGGCAAAGTATTCAGCTTTTCAATCTGACATCAAACACGATTTTTCTTGACAACCTTCACATTTTGGAGGTGTTTATGAAAAAGATTGCTGTAATGCTTCTTGCGGTGCTTATGCTTTTTGCTTTTGTTGCATGTGATAACTCAGTTAGTGACCCAGCTGAACCTTATGTCCAGATTAACGGTAAAGATGTCTCATGGAAGGCAATTGCGGGAGAATTCTGGAAAGATGAGGGAGACTCACAGAAAAATCAGCTTTCTGTTGTAGATGGATGGATTAAGTATAATAATGGCCAGGCTGTATTTACGAATATGGAAGCACTTGATGGCTCCGGAGAAAAGGTAATTTTAAGTGATGGACAGACAATAACACTTTCTTATGACATCAATGCAGAAAATCTTGCTGAAGGTGAGCAGTTTGCAATTTGCGCTCATCAGGATGGCATTCCTGCTAACTTCAACCAGTATGAACTTACTGAAGACGAACTTAAAGATGGCAAAGTAGAGATGACAATTGAATATCATAAAGATGGTAATCTGCTTATTTCTGTAGAGGGTAGAGAACAGGTAGAGAGTCCAAGTAATGGCTCAGATATTCTTAATCTTTGCTCTCTTGTTATTCCTGCTCCTGAAACACAGGCTGCAACAGGTTATGTTCTGATCAATAACTACAAACTTACTATAGAGTAAGCTGCGATGAAGGGATGGATAAGACAAAAAGGGATACCAGATGTTATATCCTATCTCAATAAGTTAAACATATACCTAAAAGCTGAACCGTTGCTCATTTTGGTGCAACGGTTCTTTTCTCTATGTAGTAGATGTATATTATTGGTGTTTCAAATTTGTATGTTCTGCATCCTGCTGTAGTATTTAACATTAGTTGATTGTATAAATCAATTTACTTGACTCAAAGAGCTTATGCGAACTGGGGAAAGGTAAGTATCATTGTCATCTGAGCTATCATTGGGTAGCTTGTTGGCAATGTAAGAATGGAGAATATATTATCGAGGTGTATTATGCTGTTAGTCGTGAATCAGCCCCATACTGAGGGATTTAGAATTGAAGGAAGAATTCCAAAAGACGTTCTCGACTATGTTGAGAGAAGGTATAACAAAGAGAATATTTCTGTGCTGAATGATGATGGTGAAGAGCTTTTTGATCCTACAGAAATGGATTTCTATAAGGAGATGAAAGCTACAGAGACACCTAGCGGCAATCTTCGCTTCTACAGAAAGCTTGTAGGCATGACTCAGCCTGAACTTGCTGCAAAACTTGGGACAAGCAAACAGGCAATTTCCCTTATGGAGAATAACAGGCGTCCAATCAGCCGCAAGACAGCTAGGGAGCTTGGCGAGATTTTCCATGTTACTCCGAAACGTTTCTTCGGTCTGTGATTCAATTGCTGATTTAAGGAATCATCTTAGCCGTTCTTGTTATTTTCGGTCTCGTTTCTGGCAAGCCTTATTTCTTCATTGATTTCATCAAGGCTCATATCCTGTATGCCATTCTTTCTTGCAGCCTCGCGAAGCGATAAGAATGCATTCATGCCTTTGCTCTCTGCTTGAGTTTCCGAAAAGTTCTTTGCTGTAAAATTCATTGATAATATATTCTTTGTTGCTATCGAAGTCATTCTGAAATCCTCATATATCACCTCTAAGTTTTTCTTGTGTTTGTTATCTATTTTGCATTTTATTACAGAAAACTTTTTCCCTGAAGTTCTCAGAGAGTGTCCTTATGATTATTGAGCTATCTCATGATTTCTGGAAGCCGTCAAAAAGACTCATTTAATAAAATCTTCCGACTGAATGATTCCAGATGTCTAAAAAGACAACAGTCAATTTATAGCTTGGCTATTGTTACTTGCTATTTGTATTGTTTATCAGAAATTACAATCTTCTGAATCATTTAATTAGAAATTCAGAATAAGACATTTATACTTGACGATTTGGTACCGGGGGGGGGTAGCATGTAATAGTTGGGAGTTCTCAAAATGAAACGAGTTGTCCTTATAGGTTGTGGTAGCAAAAAGAAGGATGGGGTTCACAAGGCGAAAGATCTTTATGATAGCGATTATTTCAGGAAGAAATATGCCTATGCTCTTACTTTTGATTGCCCGATATTCATTCTTTCTGCAAAGCACCATCTGCTGTATCCAGAAGCGGAAATAGAGAAATATAATGAATCGCTTAAGGATAAGACTGCCACTGAAAAGAAGGAGTGGACAGCTATCGTTCTTTCAGATCTCAAGAAGCATTTTGATCTCAACGATACTCAATTTGTGATTCTTGCTGGTGATGATTACTGCAAGTATCTCGAGGATAGCATAAATCCAGTCAGACCATTGAAGGGAATGAAAATCGGTGAACAGAATCATTTCCTTGCTGATGAAATCAAGAAGAAGAGTGTGGAGATGATATGAAGAAGCTTTATGTTGCATTTGCATGTTTCCTGATAGTGCTTGGTATTGTAATCGGATGTAAATCAGATAATCCTCTGAAATATTCAACACCTACAGCTGTTGGAAGTATTATGCTTCCGTCCGATTCTGATATTGCGTTTGATGACATCTATGTACGTGTAGAAGAGACAGGAAAACAATACATAGTTTCTGAAGATGGAACATGGAATGTACAAGGGCTAGAAGAAGGCAGTACATACACACTCTACTTCCAGAACAAACCATTTCTTGATGTCACCCGAGGTTTATCAAAATCATCAGAGAAGATTTATTCAGCAAGAAAAACAGGAGTCATTGCAGCTCCCGGCAATGGTGCAGATAACGGTATAGTACAACTGAAAATCGGTGCCGCAATAAGCGGTACTGTGAAAACCAGAGATGGTCTGCCTCTATCTGATGCAACTGCATATATACCAGATTCCCCATATATCACCCAGACTGACAGTGACGGCAGATTCACGCTTGAAGGTATACCTTCCGGCATTTATCCGATTGGCGTCAGCAAACAAGGGTATACTGAAACCATTCTCGATGAAATAACTGTAATCGCTGAAGATGATGAAATCAGAACTTATGAAATTCCTACTCCTGTTGAACTAGCAAGCAGTCTTGGCTCAATCCAGGGCTCGGTCTATTTTGAGGGTAGTACCTCAATCGGAAAGCGGACTGCTACAGTTACGGCTGAGAATATATCTGTATTGGGTTCTGCAAGGACTGTGACTACCAATGAAAGTGGTGTTTTCCTTATAGATAACCTGCCTGCTGGAGACTATAAAGTAACAGTCAGCACCACTTCTTCCTATCAGCCACATACTATTGATAATGTCAGTGTTGGAGTTTCATCCTCTGTAATCCTCGATCCTGTTTATCTACGGGCAATTGGTGGAATAATGTCTGGCAGAGTTTCCACATCAGATGGCTCATCTCCTGCAAGTGCAACTATTTTGCTATCATCAATATCAAGTGACGAGCAGTATCTAGGGACTGTCAATGATGATGGCTCATATATTATTGAAAACATTATTGCTGGTGATTATGTATGCACCGTCTCAATGGATGGATTTGTCTCAATCATCGATAACGTTAAGATAACACAAGGAAAAGTTCTTATTAACAATATCGATCTTATTGCTGTGAATGGAACGATTATCGGCAGGGTAGTGCTCAGAGGAGCTGCCAATAATTCCGGTGTTACTATAATTGCTGAAAACCTTGATAACCCAAGTTATACACATTCCACTTCGACACAGGATTATGGAACATTCACGATTTCCGGAATAAGAAAGGAAGGCAACTATCAGGTAAGAATCAGCAAGGATGGTTACGCATCTTATACATCTGAAACTATAAACGTCATATCCGGAGATCAGGCGAGCATCGGTACAGTGACATTGGAGCCATTGGATGCCTCGCTTAGCGGAAATATAACGCTCCGTGGAGCTTCCTCGTATAAGGGTATTGAAGTTGTCATTGAGAGCAGTGGAATCAAATATGATACCACTACTGACAGCGCTGGCGACTTTTTCTTCCCGCATATTCCAGCTGGGACATATACAATGGTTGTCTCATATCCGGGTTATGTTACAAGGACTTTGAATCCGATACTTGTTTCACAGTCTGAGGTAAAAGTCCTTGATAATCTCGTGCTGGAAATCGCTGTGTTGCCATTCTCAGGACATGTGACTCTTGAAGGAGTTGATGATTATTCTGGTGTTACAGTTTCGGCTGTCAATATGGTAGATGGGGATATAGTCTACGCGGCTGAAACAGATGAGTCCGGATATTATTCGATAGACGGCATGGAGCCGGGCGCTTATGTTATTGCTTTCTCGAAAGCTGGCTACCTTACTTATACGACTACTGCTGTAGTTGCAGCTGGTGTCGAGGGTAAAGCTGACGCTGATCTTGAAATCGGAACAAGCATTATCACGGGAAGAGTATATCTTGATGGTGCTTCATCATATGATGGAATCACTGTAACAGCTATGAATATGGCCGATTCAAACGATACTTATAGTACCGTTACAGGTGCTGATGGCTCTTTCAGCATTGTTGATGTCAAGAAAGAAGGCACATATCAGCTTAAAGCCGAAAAGAAAGGCTATACAACAGTATTCTCTGATACCATTAAAGTTCTATTCGGGTTTGTCAACGATATTGGTGCAATTACTCTCCCAAGCGTCAATGGAAGCATTTCCGGTACTGCTGTACTGGAGGGAAGTTATTATCATGAAGAAATCGATATAACCCTATCCAATGATGATAATTCATATTCAGCTACAACGGATTCCGATGGCGTATTTGACATTCCATCAGTTGTTCCTGGAACTTATACTCTTACAGCCTCAAAAGATGGTTATGGATCAAAGACTGTCAATGGTGTTTCTGTCATCCAGAGCAAGAATACCGAAATCGGCAAGATATCTCTTGTTCTTGATTATCAGAGTATAAGCGGATCTGTAACGCTTGAGGATATGGTAGATGCCTCTGGCATTCTCGTTAAAGCTACGAGCAAGGATGGGAACCGCACATATAACGCTACGACATCTTATGACGGCTCTTTTGCAATAGGACAAGTTTCTCCTGGCACATACACTGTTGAATTCTCGAAAGAAGGATACCTTACATCAAGCAAAACAGTTGTTGTTCAAGCCGGTAGTCCCGCTAAGGTTGATGCAGAGCTCATTCTTGGCTCCAGCATAATCACTGGTAAAATCATGCTGGAGGGTGCAGAGTCATATGAAGGTGTAATAGTCTGTGCAACCTTTGCTGCCGATACGCGCATTTTCTATGAAGTTCAGACTGAAGAGGACGGCACATTCTCAATCGTGAATATCGAAAGGGAAGGCAACTATCGTATCGCGGCATCATATGACGGGTATCAGAGCTATTCATCCGGAAACATCGCAGTTGAATTCGGAGAGGTTGTCACAGTACCAGATGTCACGCTTATCAGTGTACTTGGCTCAGTGACAGGTTCTGTGAAACTGGAAGGTGTTCTGTATCATGATGAAATAGCCATCACGCTTAAGAATGATGGCAATGAGTATACAGCAACGACAGGAGTGGATGGCTCGTTCACGGTTCTCTCCGTTAAGCCTGGTACATATACACTCATAGTATCGAAGGATGGTTATGTAACCTCGACAACAGAGAACGTAATAGTTACTCAGGGAAAAGAAACAGCGATTTCATCTGTAATACTCCCATATTCCCGGCTGACGCTTTCTGGTACTGTATCACTTGACGGAGCCTCTGCTTATACCGATGTGCTTATTACATTGACTAGCACATCTAATGAGAGTGTTGCTCACTCAGTTTATACAAATGAGTCCGGAGATTATTCAATCAATGGCATTGTTCCCGGAACTTACCGGATAACCGTTACAAAGGCTGGATATGTTGAATATACAGATACTATAACAATAGCCTCTGGTACTGAGCCATCTTATGATGTTCAGCTTATTCCAATGACGGGAAGCATATCCGGTAAGATATTGCTTGATGGTGCAAAGGATTATTCTGGTATAAAAGTCATAGCTGTTAACTCCAGTTCAGAAGAGCATAGCTATGAAACAAATTCCAACAGTGATGGCTCATACCATATTGCGGGAATACGACCAGAAGGACTTTATATCATCAAAGCACTGAAAGATGGATATGCGAATGATAACTCGACATCTGTCAATGTCGTCTACGGGGAGAATACAGTAGTCGATACAATAACTCTTGTTAAGACGAGTGCTGTTGTAAAGGGAGTAGCTGAGCTTGAAAATCGCTCATCTCATAGTGGAATAACTGTTCAGCTTTCAAATGAAGAAGGCAATGAATATGAGACCGCGACAGATTCTTCAGGTTTTTATGCCTTTACAGGTGTCGTCCCAGGTGAATATATCTTAACGATTTCAAAAGGTGGGTATACAGAAAAAACTGTTAATCCTGTCACTGTCTTGCAGTCTGGAAATGTTGAAATCGAGAAGATTGTTCTGACAGAAATGGTTCTTCCATTCTCTGGTCATGTTAGACTTGAAGGGACAGAAGATTATTCCGGCGTACTTGTAACAGCTACAAATCTTTCAGATAACAAGGTTGTATATTCAACATACACTGAAGAAGATGGCTCTTACTCTTTTGAATCTATGATGGCTGGAAGTTATGAGATTCGTTTCTCAAAGGCAGGCTATCTCACTTGGACTACAGAAGTTTCTGTTGTTTTCGGTGCGGCTGGAGCCTTGGATGCAGAGCTGTCTCTTGATTCAGGCGCTATTACAGGATATGTCCTGTTAGAGAATCAGACAGATCATTCTGGAATATCTGTAGTTGCATTCAATTCTGGAAATGAAGAGGAAAGCTATAATGCAACAACAGCCGAAGATGGCTCTTTCACTATTTCCGGAATAAAGAATGCAGGACGATATGTCATCACGGCCTCCAAGGATGGTTACACTCCTGATAATTCCCATTTTGCCGAGGTAGTTCTTGGTAAAGTAAGCTCGATAGGGACATTCACGCTTTCAGATTTCAATTCAACAGTCAAAGGGAAAGTTGAGCTTTCTGGAGCGGCTATTCATAATGGAGTTTCCATTGTTCTTCAGGAGAAAGATGGTGACTTGCAATATACAGCGACTACAGATGATGATGGCGAGTATATCATTTCTGATGTTGTTCCAGACAAATACTATATTGTCAGTGCAAGTAAGGAAGGTTATACAGCAAAGTCATCTGCATCCACTTATGTAAGTTCTTCTAGTGTCACTGAAATACCTCTTATTACACTTACTGTCAGCCGTATATCTATCAGGGGAACAGTGCATCTTGAAGGTGAGGAGACGCACTCCAGTGCTGTTGTAACAGCTGTAAATGTGGAAGATGCAAGTATTGTATATACAGGTATTACAAGCAGTTCTGGTGCCTTCTCGCTCGCTGGAATGATTGCAGGAGAATACATAATTTCAATAAGCAAAGATGGTTATCGTACTATTACGCTTGAGACTGTAAATATTGAAACTGATTCGAGTACAATCAATCTAAAGACTATTGAGCTTCCAAGAGCTGTTGGTACGATTACTGGCGTTGCTCGTCTTGAAGGCAGTACTGATCATTCGGGAATAACAGTATTACTTGTTGGCACAGAATATACCGCTGTCACCAACAATGATGGTGTGTATGAGATGATTGTTCCGCCAGATACATATACTGGTGGATTGCGGTTTACAAGAGATGATTATGAGCTGCAATCTCTCGCTGAAATCATTCCTGTCATAACAGAAAGCATTTACACTATCACGACTGATGTTCAGCTGAATTGTCTTGCTTCAACAGTCACAGGACGTATTGATGTTCTTGGTACAGATGATGATAGCGCTGTAACTGTGAGCATAGAGGGCACAGATTTCTCTGCTGTTACAGAAAGTGATGGTATATTCACGATAGAGCATGTTCCTCTTGGAAACTATACTCTTCTTATTCAGCATACGAATGCCTCAATTGTTTCAAAGCAATTTGCTGTTGAGGCAGGTTTAACCAATGATTTAGGTACAATCAGCGTCATTCCTAATGCGGCAACATTAACAGGTAAGGTTCTCCTTGTTGGAATGGTTGATAACTCTGGCATAACTGTCACTGCTGAGTGTATAGATGGGGAAGTGGAGTCTCTCTCTGCTGTAACAAACAAGGATGGCTCATTCTATATCGGCAATGTCATCACTGGGTATAATTACACAGTTTCATTCGTAAAGGACGGATGGGTTAGTGATACAATCGAGAGCGTTACAGATCTTGAGCCCCTAGAGGAGAGAAACCTTACCCCTGAAGGTGCTATTACCCTTTATGATACTGAAGCTCCTGTGCTTTTTTCTGTGACCATCAATGATGGCGCGAACACATCATCTGAAGCTGTAGTTGAAATTCATCTTGAGGCATCAGACTTGGGTAGCGGTCTTAAGAAGATGCAATACTGTTTCGACAATAGGTTTGACAATACTGTCACAATGCGCGATTACAGTGATGCATTTACGGTTGAACTCCCTGAAGAAAATGGGGACAAGACAATATATGTCAAAGTTTATGATGCTTCTGGGAATGCTTCCGAAATAGCATCTGCGACTGTTACTCTTGTTGATCAGGTCAAGGGTGTTGAAGGCCCTTTGAGCGATGATGAGCTGCATTGGACAAAGGATAAGTCACCTTATCTTGTTACTGGTGATATCCTTGTTCCTGAAGGCTCAACACTTATAATTGATTCAGGTGTTGATGTCCAGTTCAATGGTGCTTACTACATACAGATTGAAGGTACACTGCAGGCGGTTGGCTCCGAAACGGAGAGAATCAAATTCTATGGCGTCAACGATGGTTTTGATAAGTGGCTTGGCTTGAGGTTCATCAATAACAACAATTCTGTTCTTGATTACGTTGATTACTATGATGCTGATGAAGGAGTCTCCGGAGCTGTTGAAATAACTAATTCCACACTCGAGTTCAATGATATTAATGACCGTGAATTCTCGGGGACAATCAAGAAATCTGAGTTAAATATGAATTCAATTAAACTCCGCGGCACACCTTATATGGAAGACGTTGTGATATCAGGAAGAGGCTCAAGTGTAGGAAGCATTGAAACTTCTTCTTCTTCGTTTATCAATTGTACGATACAGGATGTAGGAAGCATTGAAACTTCTTATTCTTCTTCGTTTATCAATTGTACGATACAGGATGTAGGAAGCATTGAAACTTCTTATTCTTCTTCTTCGTTTATCAATTGTATGATACAGGATGTAGGAAGCATTGAAACTTCTTCTTCTACTTCTTCTTCGTTTATCAATTGTACGATACAGGATGTAGGAAGCATTGAAACTTCTTATTCTTCTTATCCTTATTTTATCAATTGTATCTTGGAGAGAGTAAATGAATTTAAAGCCACAAGCGATCAAGCGTACTTATCGATAGTCAATTCCAATATCATTGAATGTGGTTCTTTTGATATCGCTACTGCAAGAAGTGAGTATGAGACGCTGGATTTCCGCAATAACTTCTGGGATTATGATAAGACACGAGAATTCAATGAGTCTAAAGATGGAGATGTCAGCTTTATCAATGACTATTATGATGATTTCAATCTTTCCCGTGTTGATTACTCTGGATATGTTGAGGAGCCTCTGGAAGATGTTGGTGTCCTTGATGAAGGATACATACCGCCAGAGCTTCCTGAAGGAAGTGCCTTCAATCTTGGTGATATAGGACCAGGAGGCGGGAAAATCGTCTATGTCGATACAGATAATGAATACCCGGATTGGGAATATATCGAAGCAATAAATACATATTTCGAGTTGCCATTTGGCTATTATCGTGCATCAGATAGCGGAGCTAATGGGAAAGTTGGGACTTCTGCAGATGTTGGTGCTGGTAAAGACAATACAGAAGCATTGGTTAATGCTATGGGTGATTACGCTTATACTTCTTCTTCTGGAAGTGCCAAAGGAATGTATGCTGCTAAGTTTGCCTCGATAGTCAATGCAGGTAGATATGAGTGGTATCTTCCGAGCTCTGGAGATAATAAACTGATTGGCTCTTCAGGGTGGTCATCCACTGAATCCAGCGCTACTGGAGCATATTATTCAAGTTCTAGAATGGAGGATTATAGAGGCGATAAAAAGTCAGTGACAATTATCAGGTATTTCTAAGTTTTGAACATACAGGAGGAAAAACATGATCAAAGCTATTGTACTAAGAAACAAGGATGAACTTGCAAAAGTTCCTGGAAACAAGCCTGGCTACTATAAGTGGTGGGCTGAGAAAACGGAATTCGATGCTCTCTGTGAGGGACTTGGTGTCGATTCGGCATCGATTATCAATGAAGTCGAGACAAAGGATGGACTGTATTGCATTTATGTTGGTGTCGCTGTTGGCAATTCAATAAGGACAAGGCTTGATTGGCATATAAACGATTCAAATGATGAGGAGCGTGTTAGCTCTGGTTTCCTTTCAACTTTCAGAGAGAGCATTGGCGCGGTTATCGCTCATGACCAGAGGAACAAGGATGCTATCAATGCCTTCATCGATAAGCTCTATGTTGAGTATTATGCTCTTGATTGCAAAATCAAGTCTGAGGAAGCGAAGACAGAGCTTGAGCGTATAGAGAATGAGGAAATAGCTTCCCATCTCAGGCTTCTCAACATTCAGAAGAATCACTATGAAGGCATAGAGCCGATTCTCAAGACACTGAGGGATCTCAGAGCTGCGAGTAAGTGAACAGATAAGTAAAAGGCTTCTTTGATTGAAGAGGTCTGGCTTTCTGTTTCTTGACAAGAACAGGACCCCGAAGGGTCCTGTCAAGCTATTGGGGGGTTTGTGGATTATACAGTTTCCTTCCACTCTCTTCCGTAGTAGGAATCGAGATAGAGCTGCTTGATCTGGCTGATGAGCGGGTAGCGCGGGTTGGAGCCTGTGCACTGGTCATCGAATGCCTTCACTGAAAGCTCATCGACTGCTGCGAGGAACTCAGCTTCGTCAACGCCCCATTCCTTGATTGATGATGGGATGTTGAGCTCTTTCTTGAGCTTCTCGATTCCGTCGATAAGTACCTGTACTTTCTCTTCCATGCTCATCTTGGAGTTCGTGACGATGAAGTCTGTGTTCTTCTCGTCATTGAGCGCCATTGAGATGTAATCAGCTGCTCTTGCATATCTTGAGATTGCTGATGGGTACTCATACTGCGGGAAGCTTGCCTGCTTTGTAGGTGTGTCATTTGCGTTGAAGCGGATGACATTTGTCAGAAGCAGAGCGTTGGCCATTCCATGTGGAACATGGAATGCTGCACCGAGTTTATGAGCCATTGAGTGGCAGACACCAAGGAATGCATTGGAGAATGCCATACCAGCCATTGTTGAAGCGTCATGTACTTTCTCTCTTGCCTTCTTGTCTGTGCCATCTGCGTATGCACGTGGCAGATACTTGAAGATAAGGCGTGCAGCCTCAAGAGCAAGCGGGTTGGTGAAGTCCGTGCTCATTGAAGATACAAGTGCTTCAAGAGAGTGGGTAAGTACGTCGATACCGCATGATGCTGTAAGTCCCTTAGGCTGTCCCATTGCAAGCTCGCTGTCAACGATAGCCATGCTTGGAGTGAGTGCGTAATCAGCGATAGCCCACTTCATGCCTGTCTTCTCATCTGTGATGATAGCGAATGGTGTTACCTCAGAACCTGTTCCGGATGTTGTAGGAATACATACAAGCTCTGCCTTCTTGCCCATGTTCGGGAAGGAGTAGATTCTCTTGCGGATATCCATGAAG
This sequence comes from uncultured Spirochaetaceae bacterium, assembly GCA_944388955.1. GTDB lineage: Bacteria > Spirochaetota > Spirochaetia > Sphaerochaetales > Sphaerochaetaceae > Ornithospirochaeta. The sequence goes on from CALXKJ010000002.1 coordinate 44,666, forward strand.
CGGAGAGCAAGACCCTCAAAGCTTACTTCCGGATGCTCATAAAGGAGCCACATGATCTTTGCGGCATCCATTGGAGAACCACCACCGACTGCGATGATCACATCAGGCTTGTATGCATTGACAAGCTCCATAGCCATGTTGATTGTCCCGAGTGTCGGGTCCGGCTTTACCTGATGGAAGACTTCTGTCTCAACACCGAGCTGGTTGAGTGTCTCTGTGATGCGGTCAATCATTCCTGAAGAGAAGAGGAAGCTGTCAGTTACAATGAAAGCTCTCTTCTTGTTCTCAAGCTCCTGAAGTGCTACAGGGAGTGAGCCGTACTTGAAATAAATCTTAGGTGGCAGCTTGAACCAGAGCATGTTTTCCCTCCTCTCTGCTACTGTCTTGACGTTGAGAAGATGCTTAGGACCTACGTTCTCGGAAATCGAGTTGTTGCCCCAGCTTCCACAGCCGAGTGTGAGGGATGGCTCAAGGCGGAAGTTGTAGATATCACCGATAGCACCCTGGGATGCTGGCATGTTGATAAGTACACGGCTTGTCTTTACTGCCTTGCCGTATGTATCGATCTTGTCCTGCTCCTTCTCGTCGCAGTAGAGGACTGATGTGTGTCCGAAACCGCCAAGAGCGATAAGCTCCGCCGCCATCTTCGCGCCTTCACCGAAGTTGTCGCATGAGTACATGCCAAGAACCGGTGAGAGCTTCTCGTGTGCAAACGGCTCGTCCACAGCGACTCTCTTTACTTCTCCGATAAGCACCTTTGTGCTTGATGGAACCTTGAAACCTGCAATCTCAGCAATCTTTGCAGCTGGTTGACCAACAATCTTCGGGTTTACTGAGCCTCTCTTCGGGTCGAGGATGATTGGCTCGAGAAGTGAAAGCTCTTCTTTTGTGAGGAAGTGAGCTCCCTGCTCCTTGAATTCCTTCTTGACCTCAGAATAGATATCCTTGTGAACGATGATAGCCTGCTCGGAAGCACAGACAACACCGTTATCGAATGTCTTGGACATCAGGATTGATGCTACTGCCATCTTGATATTGCAGTTCCTGTCGAGGAGGGCAGGTGTGTTTCCAGCACCAACACCGATAGCTGGCTTACCTGATGAATATGCAGACTTGACCATTCCTGGACCGCCTGTAGCGAGTATCAGGTTGATGAGCGGATGCTTCATGAGGTAGTCTGTCTTCTCCATTGTCGGCTCCTCGATGAAACCGATAATCTCCTCTGGAGCTCCTGCTGCGACTGCTGCATCGCGGACAATGCGTGCTGCATCGCATGTGCACTTCTTTGCCCTCGGATGCGGCGAGAAGATGATAGCATTCCTCGTCTTGAGCGCAATCAGGGATTTGAAGATAGCTGTTGATGTCGGGTTTGTTGTCGGGATGATTCCGCAGATAACGCCTTTAGGCTCCGCGATCTTCTCGATACCGAAAGCTTTGTCGCTCTCGATGATGCCGCATGTCTTCTCATCCTTGTATTTGTGGAAGATGTATTCAGCTGCGAAGTGGTTCTTGATTACCTTGTCTTCGATGATGCCCATTCCAGTCTCTTCGACAGCATCCTGTGCGAGCTGGATTCTTGCGTTGTTGGCGGCAATAGCAGCTGCGCGGAAGATCTCATCGACTTTCTCCTGCGGGTAGTTCGCATAGATGAGCTGAGCACGTTTTGTTCTCTCGATCATTTCCTGGAGTTCATTCTGTCCAGGGAAGAGTTCATTGACTTCTGCCATAGTTGCTCTTTTCTCCTATTCGTTTAGGTGTATATTGAAACTTACTTTAAGTGTCAACAGCTTTCAGCAATTTATTTTCATGTACTGTCAGAAAAAAAGATAATCACATACCAAAATGCAGATTAAAATGACGGTAATCAAAATTATTATGAAAATTGGTATATTAACCGCGGATTTGTCCTGTTTTATAGCATTATTAATCATAAGTGTATTGTGGATTCTATCCATTATATTTCCATTTGTGTTCTCCCAGCGGTTTATAAGCTCAGTAAAAGCCGCCACGCTCTTTCCGATAACCCCATTGCCCGCCGTGATATAAGGATAGAATCCCTGCGAGAGCGCGAGGGAGGCTGAAAGCCGTAATGATATTGTCATTCCCCTCATTATGGAGCCTTCTGTCACAGGGAAGGACAGGATGCGGCAGATTACTCTGCCTTCAGGTGTAAGCGATGCAGATATAAGCATAACGGCGAGCATGATGATGTGAGGCATGATGCGTATCCTGCGTCCGGAGTGCTTCTGGAAAATAAGAGCAGCGGCGAATGCAAGCGTTGCGGCAATAGGTGATGAGAGAAGCATGATGACAAAGACAGAGAGAATCATCAGTGCGATAGGCAGGATTGCTGTTCTGCTTTCCTGCGTTTCGATAACGATATCATCATCGTCGATAGTGAGCTTCCTGGAGAGAAATGCCGTAATAATTGATGCTCCTAGAGAGATAAGAAGCATCGGAGGGAGGAATACAAGCATTCCACGTCCCGCATAGAGAAGTGCAACGAGTATCTGCACGATTGTGCTCACTAAAGCACCTGTCATTGAGATGCCATAGATTGATATATGCTTTTCCCATAGTCTCGATACAGAAAACATTGCCAAGCCCGAAGCCAGAGACTGCAGCACGGACATCACGCCGAAGATGGAGATCAGATTTCCCGAGATATATGACGAGCCAAGTCCCTTGAGAAGCGTGAGGAGCATGAAGGAGCTGAAGTCATAGTTTATCGCGAAGAGAAGAGGGATATTCGCAAGCCCTATCCTGAAGAAAGGAAGGGGACGCGGTATGAATAGCTCCACGATGCTTAGAAATAGCGATATGGATGCAAGGTATGCTATCTTATCCTGCTTCTGCATCGAATTCCTCCACGCTGGCGGTTGTGGCTATGATTTTATTCGGCAGACAGCAAAGGGATGATGAATAGCCTTGGCGTATGCAATCCTTGCCTCGGCATGGTGATGATATGACATGGGCCTTGCCATCTTTTATCTCAATCTCAGTCATTCCTATGGGACCCTGGAAGCTGTAAATACCGTCGTTATCGAGAGAGTAGGCGTATTCACCATTTTCTGTGCTTACTCTGAGGACATTCCCTTTTCCGGGAAGAAGCATTACTGAGGCTATTCCCACTGCTATATAGATAATGACAGCTGCTGCGTCTCCCGCTTTGATTCTCCGCACACCCTGATGATAACGCATCGGGGTTTATTTGTCTTTCTTCTGTATTTCTGTTTTTTCAGTGTAGTTTTATTCCCATTTATTGCTTTACATCCGACAATGCATGAAACTCAGGCCATGAAGCTTATCTATGTAGTTGAGGATCATGAAGTCATCAGAAACGGTATTGTCCAGTATCTTTCCCTCTCTGGTTATGAGGGAATGGGATTTGGCTCGATTCAGGCAGTGCGCGAGGCATTCGGGAAGACTGCTCCGGATCTTCTGATACAGGATGTCATGCTTCCCGATGGAGATGGTTTCTCATTCGTGAAGGAGATGAAAGAGAAATATCCCCATCTTCCTGTGATTTTCCTCACAGCACGCGTTGAGGAATCTGACAGGATTCTCGGTTTCGAGCTTGGAGCTGATGATTATATCACAAAGCCATTCAGCCCGAAGGAGCTGGTTCTGAGGATTCAGGCTCTTTTCCGCCGTCTTGATGAGTCATCATCTGACACCGGCAATGTCTATACATATAAAAGCGATGAGAACACCATGGTCATCGATGATAATGAGCATGTGCTTTCAATCAACGGCACGCCTGTCGCGCTTACTGCGGCTGAGTGGAGGATTGTTTTCTATCTTGCATCGAATGCGCCGAATCTCATAACGCGCTCCCAGATACTCGAGGAGTGCTTTGATTACAGCTTTGAAAGCTATGAGCGTGTTGTTGACACGCATATAAAGAATATACGAGCAAAACTCAAGCCCGGTACCTGGATTGATACAGTCCGCGGCTATGGATACAGGTTCTCAGGCAAGAAGGCTTAATAATGCGTCATCAGTTTGTACGGCTGTTTCTGTCAATCCTTCTTATATCACTCGCGCTGATACTCACCCAGATCCTGATACTCTTTATCGGGAACTGGCGTGTAACAGTATCCTGGAAGGATATGGTTTTCGAGGAATTCGCATCCTCGCTGAGGAAAGCTGTAGAGAGTGTTGGTGATCAGGATAATGAAAGCGTTGTCAATCTGATGATAGATAACGCGACTGAGAGAATCTCAGGTCTCCTTCTTCGTGATGGGAATGGCAGATTCGTGCTTTCCCTTGGCGCCTCACCTCTGGATGAGCAGCTTCCTAGCCCGGAAGCGCGGAGAAATTCTATCATGCGCTCTCTTCCAACAGGACGCCTGAAGCTCGATTTCCAGAACAAGATCTCTTATATCGATGTCAATATCGATCCGCCTGAGTATGTGATAAACGTCCGCACCAGCCAGAATCCATTCATCCCCGCCGATGTGCGCTTCATGGAAAGCAATTCGGACACAAAGATGCTGGTTTCTCTTCCATCGGCAGTTGCCGACCAGGATATAGCAGGAACTATTGAGGTTGTTGTGGATGGTGAGGTGCAGGGATATATCGATGTTCTTGTCTACCGCATGAACTACTACGCGCCGACGCTCTTCGCGATGAAGGAGCTGCTTCTGGCTTTCATCTTCTCGATTCCTATCGGGCTTGTGGTCTCGGCAATACTTGCGGCCCTAGTATCAAAACACAATGAGCGCGGTGTCAAGGAATTGCAGAAGGCTCTCTCAGAGCTTTCAAAAGGCTATTATGATGTAAAGCTTTCGCATCAGAATACGGAGGAGATGGCTCAGATAGGCAAGTCAATCAGTCTCCTTGCCGAGGATCTTGAGCGTCATCAGAAATCAAGAAAGGAGTGGATCAGGAATATATCACACGATCTCAACACGCCTGTGACAGCGCTCACGCTCCTCATAAACGGAGCCATGGATGGTCTTTTTCCTCTTGATGAAAAACTCCTTAATGATATGAAGAAGGAGAATGACACGCTTGCGCTCCGCATCCAGTCAGTGAGCTATTATTCATACCTCCTTTCACCTGACGCGAAAGCCTCGAGGAGCAGTGTTTCATTCCTCTCATCGATAACGGACGCAGAGAACAACACCTCAGTCAAGACTGAGCATTCTGCAGATGATACGGAGATATATGCCGATCCTCTTCTTCTCTGCCGTGCGCTATCTGAGGTTATACAGAACGCCGCGTCATATAAAACAGATGATGCAAAGCCTGTTGTAAGCTATAAGAAGGCTGGCGATGGTGTCACGATTATCGTCTCGAACAATGGACATCTGCCGCATCCTCTCCCGCAGTTCTTCGAGCCATGGGCACGAGGAGACTCATCGCGTACCGCAGGCGGTTCAGGCCTTGGTCTTCCTATTGTCTACCAGATTATGGAGCTCCATGGCGGAAGCGTGAGAATCGAAGAGAATGGGGAGAGGGTGACCGTCAGCCTTTTCTTCCCTGAAGAGAGAAGATGATGGAATCATCATCGAGATTCCTCACTTCTATATTCCCTCCATCCCAGATTGCATAGCTTGGCGAGAATCCTCCCTTCGGGATGGATACAGAGCCTGGATTGAGATAGGTTATCCCATTGCGTTTTTCAAGTACTGGTATATGTGTATGGCCAGAGAAGAAGGCATCGAAGCCCGCAGGGTGCTTATCTGGGGTGTAGATATGCCCATGAGTCATGAAAATCGTATAGCTGTCAGCAAAGATCATTGTGCTTTCAGAGAGCACGGGGAAGGGAAGCACCATCTGGTCGACTTCGGCTTCGCAGTTGCCTCTCACCGCGATGATTGATGATGAAAGCGATGAGAGTATCTCTATGACTTTCTTCGGAGCGTATGAAGAAGGAAGGTCATTCCTTGGCCCATGGTACAGAAGATCCCCGAGAAGCAGAAGCTTGTCATAGCTTCCATTACCGTAAAGCGATGCTATTTTCTCAGCGCTTTTTTCAGCGCCATGTATATCTGATGCGATAAGAAATCTCATGTGGGGAAGTCTAACAGAAAAACACCATTTCAAGAACACAGAGTCTTCGCAATATGAAGCGGTTTCAGCATTACCTTATTGTTAGGAGGAAGAAATGGATTTTAGAAGCTTTCTGGAAACACTCAGCTACAGAGGTACAGGTGTCCTTTTGTGGACAGAAGACAAAGAAGGCAATATCCGCGTACTGCTTTCAAGACGGAGGATGCCATCTCTTCTTGGAGACGCGTTTTCAGTCGCTATCCCCACAGGTGATAGAGGGACAGAGGAGAGAAAGGAGGATGCCGCTGTACGTGTCGTGCATGATGAGCTTGGACTGAATATAGGGAAGGATGAAATCAATGAATTCTACTCGGCGACGGCAGGTGGAGTGTCCATAACAGTATTCGCTTGCCACGTCAAGTCGATGCTGAAAGCGAAGGATGGCAGGGGATATACAGACAGCATGTGGTATGTGCTTCCTGAGGATTGCATAGTCCCTGATGCTGATAATCTCACGATTGCGGAGCTCAAAGCTTTCAGATGCACACAGCAGAATCAAAAGGTGTCATGATTCCATACCCCATATATTCTGCAGCCGCACTCAGGGCATATACCCTTGGTGCGGTATCTGTTTATTACTGTATTGCACCGGGGACAGCGCGTTTCAGCTTCAAGCATGCTGTTTCCCGGGTAAATATACGGAATACCGCATCCATGCAATTCTGAGATCATAGCTTTCAGGAATGATTCAGATGTCGCCTTCCTGTCACTCATTTTATACGCAGGGAAGAAGCGCGTGATGTGCCATACACTCACGCCAGCGTCATGAAGCATTCTCGCGATATTGAGCATCATCTTGGCATCGTGTATTCCCTCAATCATGAGCGTTGTGATCTCTACATGTTTTCCCTCTCTGACAAGGTATCCTATGGAATCTATGACAGGCGTGATGCTTCCATGGCATATTGTCCTGTAGAAATCCTCATCGCCTTTCAAATCGATGTTATAAGCATCGATGAGCGGTACTAGACGCAGAAGCGATGATTCAGAGAAAGTCCCGCTTGTGACCATCACAGTCTTCATGCCATGTGCCTTGATGTGAGGTGAAAGCTCCAGAATCTCATCCTGCCAGACTAAAGGCTCGGAGTATGTGAAGCTCACAGAGGGAATGGAATATGCTGAAGCCTCATCAATCAATGACATGATATCCTGATTACTGCCTTTCTCATGTTGCTGTGACAGCTCCCAGTTCTGGCAGAAATCACATGAAAGGGAACAGCCAGAAGCCCCGAACGAGAGTGTCTTTGTACCTGGCAGGAAGTGATATAAAGGTTTCTTCTCTATCGGATCGAGAGCGATAGCTGATATGCAATTCCTGCTGACTATCGTCCCGCTGTCGTTTTCACGTACACGGCACCATCCTGTTTTCCCTTCCTCGATAGAGCATCGACGGAAACAGAAGTCACACTTTGTCTTCATCAAAGACCTCCGCTTGGAATGTCCTGAAGATTGCATCAGGATTCTTCCAGCTTTCTCTCGGTAGTCCCGCTTTTTCTGAAAGCGATGAAAGAAGTGTTTCCTTATCCCAGCCTGTCTCTTCTGCCACTTGCGGAAGGTAGACAGCGCGTCTTCCGTGGAGGCTCATGATGATTCCATCGCGTCCCAGAATGAAATCAGCGGGCGATGGAATTGTCTTCGGCTCCGTCAGCACTGATATCTCAATCGTGATTTTCCCAAGCTCGTCATATGAAAGGGGAGGGAAACGGTAATCGCTGAAAGCCGCATCGCGGGCTAATGTGAAGATTTCCCTGTAGATAGTATCAACACCTTCCATATAGCCGATACAGCCTCGGAGAGACACTCCTTTCCTGAGTGTGACGAAAGCTCCACGTCTGATATCGCTTTCAGGTATCATGAAGGTCTCGCCGCTGAAATATGTCTCAAGAGATTTCCTCGCTGTCTGAAGAAGCAGTTTCCTGTCAATATCCATCATTTCCTCCAGTATACAGTCCGATAGGACACAAAATCCTCATCATCGCCAGTGCTTTCTGCCGAGTTTCCGCTCATGCCGCACCATCCAGGCATTTCCGTTTCCCTCGCAACCTGAGAGAGGATCATTGCTGCGGCAATGCCGCAGATAGTACCCTGCGTGAATCGTCTGAAGACTTCATCTGTCTTGTTCTCCGAAAGAAGCATGCTGCATTCCCCATCATCCTCAATTGCTTTCTCAAGTCCATGGATGCCATATGGCATATAACCGAATCTCGGACCGTAATGAGTGAAATCCGAGGATGCAATGATTGATGTATGGCTATCAATGGCATCAATAAGCTCGGACGCCAGATGCTTCAGTGCGTCAAGGGATGTTATTTCGTTTATGAGGAGGAATGAGACAGAGATTCCACCAAGCATGCCGATGAATGGAAGAATCATCTCAACTCCGTGTTCTCTCTGTATTGCTGTATCTGACAAAGCCGCGCTTCTGATTCTGACTCCAGTTACGGGAATTTCCCCGAAAGGCGTCTCTGCGGCTGTGAATGACGATGAGATGAAAGCGTCAGCTGGTATCCGATAATAATGGGATGGGGATAGTATGATGATTCTCTTTATGTCTCTTCTCATGATGGAGAAGTATTCCCTGAGCATAGGGGCGCTGTATGGCCAGCCTGCATGCGGAAGAACCGCGTGCATTGCTTCACCGCCTTTTCCGATATCCCCGATTATCTTTCTGCATTCATCTTCCCTGTATGGATACCATGTACCTCTGAATAATGCTTTTCTCACCATATGAAAATGATAATCCAGCTTCGGGAAAATGAAACATCGAATCACTTGAAACAGTCTCTGAATTTGTTGTACAGGCTGAATAGCTGTCTTACTATGAAAGAGTGAATCCAAAACAGAAGGAGAAGAAAGATGAAGAAGATTCTCATGTTATTCATAGCAGCGATTCTTGTCTCTGGAATGTTATTTGCCGGCGGTGCCAATGACAGCAAGAACACTGAAGATGGAAAAGTGACTATCAGTGTTTACTGGTGGGGCAATCAGGTGCGGAATGATTTAACGCAGAAAGCCATAAATCTCTATATGGAGGAGCACCCTGATATCATCATCAATGCGGAGTTTGCCGACTGGTCCGGATACTGGGACAGGCTCAGCGCAACTGCCGCAGGTGGCAATATGCCTGATATCGTGCAGATGGATTACGCATATCTGGAATCATATGTTTCGAATGGGCTTCTTACGAATCTCAGCCCGTATATCGAAAGCGGAGCGATTGATACATCGGATATTCCGGACTCTGTGCTCGCAAGCGGTATTGTCGATGACAGCGTATATGGTATCAGCCTTGGAAACAGCGCAATCATGATGGCCTATGATAAGGACATCACAGATAAAGCCGGTGTTGAGATTCCTCTTGAAGTCACGCTCGATGAGCTTTATGCGATCGGCGAGGAAATCTATGAGAAGACTGGCGTTGCCACGTATTTCGATGGCGGAATCAACATGCTCAAGATGATAGCCCGCAACAGCGGAAGCTATATGTTCGATGAGCTTGCTGCGGGCGATGATACTTCCGCAAGAAGGTTCTTCGAGGAAGTCCAGAGATTCCAGGATGCGCCATTTGCAATCTCCCCTGATATCCTTGTTGAGAAGAATGCGGATATCGTTGAGCTCAAGCCTATTCTCGACGGTACAAGCTGGAATGATTTCTGTGCTGTGAATCAGTATGTTGCTGTATGCAATGCGGCAGGAAAAGATCTTGGCATGCTTATGTACCCGAAGACTGATGACAGCGTAGCGGAAGCTATGTATCTTCAGCCATCTCAGTACTTCACAATTGCTGAGACTTCAGAGCACAAGGAGGAAGCGGCAGCATTCGTGGACTGGTTTATAAATTCGGAGGAAGCCAATCTCATACTCATGGGAGAAAGAGGTACTCCTGCTAACACGGAAGTCGCAGCAGTCCTTGCGGAGAATGTTGATGAGAGAACAAAGGCGGTTTTCGATTTCATGGATAAGGTTTCTGAAATCGCGGTTCCTCTTGATCCGCCAGATCCTCAGGGCAGAGGAGAGATAGAAGCTATTCTGAAGTCTACTGTAGAGGATATGAGAGCTGGTGCACTTACTCCGGAAGAGGCTACTGAGGAATTCGTGGCTAGAGCACAGCAGATTCTCAACGAAGGCTGATAATGAAGAAGATATACACAGTATTCCCATATGGGAAATACAAGGCGTTGACGCTGAGCTATGATGATGGGCGTGAAGAGGATAGACGGCTTGTCTCAATCTTCAGGAAATATGGATTGAAAGCGACATTCAATCTCAATTCAGGACTCGCATCCGAGGATCCGAGAAGGATAAGGATGGATGAATGGCCTGAGCTGTATAAGGGCTTTGAGATTGCATCCCATACAGTCACGCATCCGACAATCTCCAGATGTCCATTGTCTGTTGTGGCGGAAGAGATACTGGAAGACAGGAAAAGGCTTGAGATGATCACAGGCTATCCTGTAAGGGGGCTTGCTTATCCTAACGGCTCATACTCGAAGGACATCATATCGCTCCTGCCTGCTCTTGGTATAAGCTACGCCAGGATTGTCGGAAACAGTGATGATTTCTCTATCCCGGAGAATTTCCTGGAATGGAAAGCAACGTGCCATCATAATCATAATCTTCTGGAGAATGCTGAGGCTTTCATCTCGTTTGCGAAGCCTCAGTATCTGAAACTGATGTATGTATGGGGCCATAGCTATGAGTTCACTGATAATGGCAACTGGAATCTCATCGAGAAGTTTTCTGAGATGATCAGCGGCAAGGATGAGATATGGTACGCAACGAATATCGAGATAGTCGACTATCTTGAAGCGTCGAAACGTCTTGTCTTCTCCGCAGATCGCGAGATGGTCTACAATCCATCCGCGATGACGCTCTGGATTACTGTAGATGATGATCCTGTGGCAATCCCCGGCGGGGCAACTGTGAAGCTTTGACAATGAGACCACTGCAAAGCAGTCTCATCATCTTAAAAGTCTCCTTCAGATACTCTCTGGAGGAGATTTTTGCAATCATTGAATGATTTCAAATATGACAGATACCGATGCTGATACAGAGATATCATCGGTGTAGTACTCTGTGGAGACAGCTTTCGCGCTTGTGTCCGCTGAGGCGAGCATCAGATTCGCTGAGCGATAGAGCGGGGTTGCGTATGAGGAGCTGTCAGATACAGATATAAGCTTTCCGACCTTCGCATTCACAGCTTCAAGGTATGCTTCGGCTTTGCTGTATGCGTCCTTCATCGCATTCACTCTCGCTTCTCTGTACTCTTCGCTCTTGTCTTCCTTGTCGAGCGTCACGTCAGATATCGTTATACCATCGATTTTCATCAGATTCTCATAGATTCTTCCGATAGAATCGAGATCCGTCACTTTTACATTTATAGTCTGCGTGGCTCTCTGTCCGACAAGAATCTTCTCATCATCTCTCCATTCATACTCAGGCGATGCCGCGATGTACGATGTGGTAAGATTTTCCTCTGTAATTCCGAACTCTGATGTGAGTATGCTGACGGCCATCGAGACCATTTCAGATGTCTTTATCCTTGCTTTATCCGTTGTATCCTCAACTGCTGTCGCTGAAATCTGGAATGAAGCTGTATCAGGCTGCATCGAAACCTCGGCTTTTCCTGTCACGGAAATATACGGTGTATCGTCAGCTGCTGCTGGAATGATAGCCAGCGCTATGAGAATTACTGTGAAAATGAATTTCTTCATCGTTTTCCTCCAATGAGAATAATACATGATTCTTAACACGCTTTGAGGTACGGAATGTGGAGAGAGCGTGGATTTCCTGTTATTATGCAGTTATGCATACGGGTGTTGTTTTTTCATCTGAGGATGTTCTTGAGAATCATCTTTTCCATGAGGCGGAGCGTAAAGCAAAGAGCAATATAAAGGATTTTGGCGGACGGCGTGTTCTTATAGAGGGCGGCGGTTACATGAAAATCTGGCTTGAGACACAGCCGATGGGCGGTGAGATGTACGCCAAGCGCGACACGGACATCGCATTCAATAACGTCCTTCTTTTCATGGAGAACGCAAATGAGCTTGGACGTCTGCCGGGAAGCATAAAGTGCGAAGAGGGGAAGGTTATTCCTGAATTCAACAAGTTCCAGGGCTATTGCTTTCCTATTCATGCACTCAACCTTTATTACATAACAAAGGACAGGGAATATCTTGCATTCCTGAAGAAGACGCTTACAGCTTTCGATGACTATCTCTGGACATACAGGGACAGCGATCATGATGGATGCCTTGAGACGTGGTGCGTCTTTGACACAGGAGAGGACAACACTCTCCGTTTCGGTCCCGATGCCGAGAATTACTGCATAGGGGAAAAAGTCCCGGAAGGGCAGAGTATCCTCCCCGCAGCTTCAATGGATTTCATGAGCTATTCATATTCGACAAGGGATGTCCTTTCGATGATAGCGGCAATCGAAGGTGATGAGATTTCTTCCTCTATATGGAAATCCAAAGCGGATGATGTGAAAAGGAAAATGCGTGAGTATCTGTGGGACGATGAGCGCGGTGCTTTCTTCGACAGGGGAAAAGACCACAGCACGCTCCCGACACTTTGCCATAACACGCTCAGGTGCATGTACTGGGGAAGTATCTCCCAGCTTGATGCCGATACATTCGTGCGCCGCCATCTGCTCAATCCCAATGAGTTCTGGACTCCGATGCCGCTTCCATCCATTGCCGCAAACGACCCTCTTTTCAGGAATGTAAAATCCAATGCATGGTCTGGTCAGAGTGAGGCTCTGACGTATCAGAGGGCAATCCGCGCCCTTGAGAATTACAGGTATGATTATCTTGTTCCTGTTCTGGGAAGGAAACTGATGAATGCTATAGGAATGGATGCGGTATTCGTTCAGCAATACGATCCATTCACATCATCCCCGTCTCTTTCAGGAGAGCAGGATTCATATGGCCCCGCGATTCTTTCAGTGCTTGAGTACATCGCGCACATGCATGGCGTTTATATCGAGCGCGACTCTGTCCATTGGTGCAACGCGGAAGGTGCTCCTTCCGATTACACCCAGACATGGGGTGAGCACTCATACCGCATCATCCGCAATGGTGATGGGGCAGAGTGTTTTATGGATGGAAAGAAGCTCTTCTCGCTTCCTTCGCACGCGAAGGCTGTGACAGATACCAAAGGCAGCATCAAAGGCATGATTTATCTATGAGATTTTCTCAGGCTCTGAAAGCATTGTCCTGATGTAATCCTCATAGGTTTCATCACGTCTGATCCTGTAAATGCCATCATCCTCTATGAGGTATTCAGCGTGCCGCATCTTCGCGTTATAGTTGAATCCCATAGAGTGCCCATGGGCACCTGTGTCGTGAATGACTAGATAGTCTCCTTCATCGATTTCCGGAAGTTTCCTGTCTATCGCGAACTTGTCGTTGTTCTCGCAAAGTGAGCCTGTGACATCATATACATGCGATAACGGTAAGTTCTCCTTTCCAAGTACAGTTATGTGATGATAAGCCCCGTAGAGCGCTGGACGCATTAGATCTGCCATAGTGGAATCAAGGCCAACGAAGTCTTTGTGTTTATGTGTGACATGTCTGACTTTCGATACAAGATAACCATAAGGGCCCGTGATGCATCTGCCGCACTCGAATGAAAGCTTCAATGGATGAAGATTCTTCTTCTCTATCATCTCGCTGTAAAGCTCTCTGATTCTTTCCGATAGATGGAAGAATGATATCCTCTCATCTTCAGGTCTATATGGAATTCCGATGCCACCACCTAAATCAATTCTCTCAATTTTTATTCCGGTTTCAGTATATATTTCATTGACTAATGAGAACAGCATCCTTGCAGTCTCCACAATGTAATCCTCATTGAGCTCGTTTGAAGCAACCATCGTGTGCAGCATGAAACGCTTTGAGCCATTTTCACGCGCGATGCGGTAGCACTCTATGATATCGCGATGAGGCACACCGTACTTTGCTTCAACAGGGTTTCCTATAATCGCATTGCCTGTGCGCTCATTTCCGGGGTTGTAGCGGAATGATATGAGCTCAGGGAGCTTCCCGCAGGCTTTTATGACATGCCCAATGTGGGTGATATCATCGAGATTGAGGACTGCCCCCATTTCATATGCTGCGAGGAATTCTTCATCGGCAGTATCATTTGATGTGAACATGATGCTCTCGCCATCGAATCCCGCTTCCTTTGCAAGAAGGAGTTCTGGCAGCGATGAGCAGTCGGCACCGAAACCAAGGGAGGCGAGGATGCGGAGTATATTCACATTCGGAAGCGCTTTTACAGCGAAATAATTGATAAAGCCATCGGACCATGAAAACGCGTCAAGCATGTCCTCTGCGTTTTTCCTGATAGCTCGACCATCATAGATATGGAATGGTGTTCCTGCCTTCCTCGCAAAAGCCAATAGCTCTGAGCTTGTCAGTGGCAGTGTCTTCTCTGTCATCTTAGTTTCTCCCTGAGAGCTTCGCATGCTTTCTCGATGTCTTCTCTGTGCCCGTAGGATGAAATCCTCACATAGCCTTCTCCCGATTTCCCGAACCCGGATCCCGGTGTTACCGCCACATGTGCCTTCTCAAGAAGGTAGTCAAAGAAATCCCAGCTTGTCATACCATCTGGAGTCCTGAGCCAGATATATGGGCTATCGATTCCCCCATAGCTTTCCATCCCGAGTTCATCGATGGTGCGTTTTACTATCGATGCATTCTCCTTGTAGTATGAAACAAGCGACATGCATTCCCGTCTGCCTTCATCCGTGAGAGCCTGAAGGCCTCCTGCCTGCGCAATATTCGATGCGCCATTGAAGAATGTGCATTGCCTTCTATTCCAGAGTCTGTGGATAGTCCCATCGGGTGCGTTGTCACACTTGAGCGCTTCCGGGACTATAGACCAGCCAAGACGGACACCTGTGAAGCCAGCATTCTTTGAAAACGAGCCAATCTCGATAGCACAATCCTCAGCTCCTTCGATTTCATATATAGAGTGGGGAATGCCGGGAGTGGAGATGTAATCCGAGTAAGCGGAATCAAAGATTATAATCGCGTTCTCCCTATGCGCATAATCGACGAAAGCCTTGAGCTGCTCTTCTGTAGCTACAGCGCCTGTCGGATTGTTAGGAAAGCATAGATAGACTAAATCTGCATGCTCCGATGGTGGTGACTGTACAAAGCCAGATGCGGCGTCGGATGGCATATAGACAATACCGTTATATGCTGCTTTCGCCTCGTCATATAATCCTGTGTGTCCGCCTGCTACCGATGAATCGACATAGACTGGGTATGCAGGATCCTGTACAGCGGGTATCGAGGAGCGTGAGAATATTGACTGTATATTCGCCGCATCGCTTTTCGCACCATCGGAGATGAAGAACGCTGATGGAGCGAGATGGACGCCATATTCCTTCTCATAATGCTGGGACAACGCTTCCCTCAGCGCTGTGTTTCCCTGTTCGTCGCCATAGCCTGTATATGTAGATCTATCTGAGAGAAGCTCGATTTCTCGGTGCATTGCCCGTGAAATAGATGGTGTGATAGCTTCAGTCGTGTTTCCAATGCTCAGTTTGAGCACGGCTTCCCCTGGATTCTTTTCCTGCCATGCTCTGATTCTTCTTGCTACTTCAGGAAAAAGGTAGCCGGACTGAAGTGCCAGGAATTCCTCGCTTGCTCTTGCCATTATATCCTCCCTTCCTTCACATCCAGAGCCATTCTGTCGATGATTGATAGAAGCAGAGCTCTGTGCTCGCTTGATTCCAGTGGGCACATCGGAAGTCTGAATGATTCCCTGCACCAGCCGAAATGAGCCATTGCCGTCTTTATAGGTATAGGGTTGGTCTCAATGAAACATGCGGAGAAGAAATCACGGAACCAGCTGTCGAGCTTCTCCGCTTCATCCCATTTATTATCCAATGCGGCATGTATCATCCTCGCCATCTCTCTGGGAAAAAGATTTGACGCGACAGAGATCACGCCATCTCCGCCTTCTCTTATAAGACTTAATGCGAGATTGTCATCGCCTGAGAGGACTGAGAAGCTATCGCTGGTCTTATCTATCACATCCTTCATCTGCTCAAGTGAGCCGGATGCTTCCTTTACCGCCACTACATTCCGGCATTCGTTCTCAAGGCGCTTCAGCGTCTCAGTCTCAAGATTCACGCCTGTGCGGCCTTTGATGTTGTAAAGGATGCAGGGAATCTTCACTGAATCAGCAATTGCCTTGAAGTGGAGGAAAAGGCCTTTCTGTGTAGGCTTGTTGTAATAAGGATTGACGAGAAGCACGGCATCTGCACCAGCATCTTCCGCGTGCTGTGATAGTCTTATCGCCTCTGTTGTCGCATTCGAGCCAGTTCCCGCGATAATCGGGACACGGCCTTTCGCGTACTGGATAGTCTTTGCTATCACCCTGTCATGCTCTTCATGGGAGAGGGTAGGGCTTTCGCCTGTTGTCCCGCATGGGACAAGGCCATCGATACCTGCCTCTATCTGGTAATCCACTATTTTCTCAAGCGCTTGGTAATCGACAGTTCCTATATCTGTAAATGGTGTGATGAGTGCGCTATAAACACCTCTGAAATTATGCATTCTTTCCTCCTGAAAGCGATGAGATGAAATCATCCATCGTATAGATTCCGTTTTCCTGATTGACAATCCACTCTGCAGCTTTCACAGCACCAGATGCAAAGCCTTCTCTGCTTCTTGCTGTATGCGTTATCTCAATTGTGTCTGCAGGGCTGTCGAAGATGACGCTGTGGATTCCCGGTACATAGCCGACACGCTCAGATGAGATAAGAAGCTCTTCATTATGCTCTGGTATGTGCTGGACTATCGTCTTCTTTCTCTGCAGCTTTGACATGAGTGCATCTGCTATCATGAGCGCTGTGCCTGAAGGCGCATCCTTCTTTGCTCTGTGATGCACTTCTCTTATCGCTGCATCATATGAAGGAAGTGAAGAGAAGATCTCTCCTGCACGCTTTATAAGCATCAGCATTGCAGATACTCCCATCGAGAAATTACCAGAATATATCATTCTCCAGCTGTTCCCGTTTGTTATCTGCGGAAGCTTATCAAGCCACCCTGTCGTTCCTATGACAGCGGGGATTCCTGCTTCCTTGTATATTTCAATATTCCCCGGAACAGCCTCTGGAGATGTGAAATCTATCACGGCATCAGAATTCCTGAGATCCTCCGGTGTGAGCTTCCTCAATACTCTGCTGTCGTCTGAAAAGGGATCATGAATCAGGCTTATTTCATGGTCTCCTGACTTCCTTATCTCTTCTTCAATCATCTTTCCCATACGGCCATAGCCTGAAATAGCGATTCTCATGTTTGCTCCTTGCGAGAGTTATAGCAATTAAATAACATTAATGTCAATATTATAACATAATGTTATTTTAATAACAAAATTAACATTTTCCAAATATTTTACCTTCAGCAACATCTTTTTGCTTGTTGAATCCGGAAGTACTGCTATAATGTGAGTAAACGTTTACTTATCTTGGAGAGCTTGTGGGTAGGTTTATTACCATAAAAGATGTAGCGGAGAGGGCAGGAACTTCGTGCTGCACCGTTTCCTATGTGCTTTCAGGCAAGGAAGGACGTTATATTTCTGCCGAGACAAGGGCAAGGGTCGAGAAAGCTGTCAAGGAGCTCAATTATGTGAAAAGCCGCAGCGCATCCGTCCTCAAAGGCGAGAAAACCAATCTCATAGCGATAATCGTTCCGCAGTTCGATAACCTTTTCTTCACGCGTATTGTCAGCTTCGCGGAGAAGGTGCTTGTCAAGAATGGTTATGATATCGTGATTTTCAATACTTCAGATAATCATGAGCGCGAGATGGAGAACATACATCGCGCGATGCAGCTGAGGGTCGATGGTGTGATCATCACTCCGACACCTCAGGGAAGTGAAGCGCTGAAGATGCTCGATGATATATCAATTCCGTATATTGTAGCGGACAGGAAGATAAATCATACATCCACATACGCTTATGTAGTGAGCGACAATTATAGCGCGGGTCGTCTTGCTGCGAAGCGCCTTCTTGACGCGGGACATAGATGTATCGGGTATGTAGGATGGGAGAGCGGGCTCTCGTGTCTGGGGGAGAGAAGACTGGCGATTCTTGATGTCTATGGCTCGTCCGGCACTGTGATAACCGAATACGCTCCGCTTTCATTCCACGATGGATATCTTGCAACTGAGAGACTTATTTCAGAGCACCCTGATGTGAGCGCTATCATATATGGTTTCAACCTTCAGGCGGGCGGTGGCATAAAGTATCTCTACGA
This sequence comes from uncultured Spirochaetaceae bacterium, assembly GCA_944388955.1. Classification (GTDB taxonomy): domain Bacteria; phylum Spirochaetota; class Spirochaetia; order Sphaerochaetales; family Sphaerochaetaceae; genus Ornithospirochaeta. The sequence goes on from CALXKJ010000002.1 coordinate 63,003, forward strand.
AAAGGGTATTTCCATACCATCGGATTTATCTGCTGTTATAATAGGTACACCGCAATGGACATATGTCGGCGGAGAGTTCGACAGAATATATATGGGAGAGCGGGAACTTGGCAACGAAGCAGCCCAGTCTCTTCTCGCTCTTATCGCCGGAGTAAAACCCAAGGATGAGATTCATTATCTGCAGGAATGCCATATAACAGAAGGATTCACTGTGGAGAGGAGGTCTGTATGAGAAAGACAGCTATTGTGTTTTTCGCATTAGTGCTTTCAGCGGCAATGCTTTTTGCTGGTGGCTCAAAGGACAGCAGCAGCGAAGAGGTTGTGATCAACTACTACGAATGGGATGTGCCTAATCAGCAGTTCGTAGAGGATTTCATGAAGGAGAATCCTGGCATCCGCGTCGAGGTACATACGATACCAGCAAACGGCGACAAGGCTACCAAGCTTGATATCATGGCAATGAGCGGCAGTGATATCGACGTGATGCCTATTGCAGATGGCGACCAGTTCATCCGCTTCGAGCAGGGCATGCTCGCTCCTCTTGATGAGTTTATTGAGCGCGACGGCTTCGATATGTCGAACTTCGGCTCATACGCAGAGTGGGGCAAGGGCTCGGATGGCCACTACTATGGCATTCCTTACAGAGCAACACAGACTATGGTTTACTACAACAAGGACATGTTCGATGCAGCTGGTGTTCCATATCCTGAAGATGACTGGACATGGGATGAGTATATCGATACTGCAAGAAAGATGGCTGCGTGGGGCAAGGATCAGAGAATCTATGGAACATATACCCATACATACGCCAACGAATGGGCAACGATAGCTGGTCAGGTCGGCAAGTGGTATACAGAAGACGGACTCTGCAATATCAAGGATCCGGCATGGGTACGCGCTCTTGAGACAAGGAAGATGCTCGATGATGAAGGCACTCAGATGTCATATGGTCAGATCAAGGCAGTCAACGCTGTAATCAACAGCTCATTCCTCGGTGGAAAGGAAGCTATGGTAACAGCTGGCAGCTGGCTTGTCAGGGATATGAAGAACAAGGAGAAATTCCCATTCGATTTCGAAGTTGGTGTTGCATATATGCCACGCTATGATGAGTCTGTAGAAGGACTGAGAAGCAACTACTCCGCATCTGTACTGTGCATTCCTCAGAATTCACAGCACAAGGAAGAGGCATGGAAGTTCATCAAGTACTATGTAGAGAGAGCATCCGATGCGATTGCTGCTTCTGGCAACCTTCCTACTTATATGCCTGCATATAATGAAGATATCGTGACGACATTCTGCAGTGGCAGCGGTCTTGACGAAGCATATGGAGAGAAGTTCTTCAATAATGATGTCCAGCTTTCCACAAATAAGATCATGGGCCCTGATGGCGCTAAGTACATGCAGATAATCAACGATGAAGTTCCTCTGTACTTCACAGGAGAGAAATCCCTTGATGACGCTCTCAATACAATCGAGAAGCGCGTCAACGAGGAGATTGTTGGCTGATAGAATGGCTGCCATATGGTAGCCATATATGATTTAGGAGATTGCTATGGCCCATCAGAAGATGTCCATGATGCTCAGAAAGGAGGAAAGGGCAGGATACTGCTTCCTTCTTCCGAGCCTTCTGGGAACACTTGTTTTCATTATCATACCCATCGCGATGTCGCTCATTCTCGGGTTCACTGACTGGAATCCGATGAGAGGACTCAGCGGAATGGAATTCGTCGGTCTGGATAATTTCAAGGACATGCTCAACGATGACAGAGTGCATGCGGCTGTAAGGAATAATCTTGTATACACAATAACATACGTTCCCTTCACGATATGCATAGCGCTCTTCATAGCGACTCTCCTGAATCGCTTCACATATTTCAAAGTGCCTCTGAGAATGATGGTCTTCATGCCTTATGTATCATCGCTTGTCTCAGTCGCTACAGTATGGATGGTTCTCCTTTACCCTGATATGGGACCGGTGAATGCTATCCTTCACAATGTCTTCGGAGTAGAAAACCCTCCGACCTGGTTCATAAGCTCAAAGTGGGCGCTTCCAGGTATCATCATCATGGCTGTATGGCATGATGTCGGGTATTACATGATTATCCTGCTTGCAAATATGCAGGCACTTCCGCGCGATGTCTATGAATCAGCAGAGATAGACGGGGCGAATGCAGTGCAGAGCTTCTTCCGCATTACGGTTCCGATGCTCAGCCCTTCGATTTTCTTCTGCATAACACTCGCGACTATCAATTCATTCAAGGTATTCGATCAGATAAATATCATAACCAAGGGCGGTCCAGGCTTCAGCACGACTGTTCTTGTGCAGTCGATCTATTACTATGCTTTCCAGGAATTCAGGATCAGCTACGCATCTGCGATAGCGCTTCTCCTGTTTGTCATCATCTTCGTCTTCTCTTTCGTGCTGCAGAAGCTTGAGAAGCGCTTCACGGCTTTCTGAGGAGGACGGTATGAAACAGAATAGCTTTACAGGGCTGGAAACAAGAAAAGTGAAGATTCTCCGCATTCTCGCGACTGTCGCAGTCGGTGTCTTCGCAATTCTCTGTATCTTCCCGTTTGTATGGATGCTCAGCACATCATTCAAGTATGAAATCGATGTCATGGAGTTCCCGATCCATATAATCCCAAGAAGAGTGAACACTGGTAACTATTCATATGTGTGGAATAACAGTGATTTCCCTCTTTATTACCTCAATACAATCAAAGTGGCTGTCATAACGGTCATCGGTGAGATAACGGTCTCTACATGTGCCGCCTATGCATACGCCCGTCTCAGATTCAGAGGCAAGAACTTCCTTTTCATGGTGTACCTGGCGACGATGATGATTCCTTCGCAGGTCATGCTGCTTCCGAAATATATCTATTTCTCGCAGCTGCATATCGTGAATACGCATTTTGCCCTGATTCTACCCGGTCTTTTCAGCGTATTCAGCGTGCTCTTGATGCGTAACTACTTCACTACAATCCCGTTCGAGCTTTCAGAAGCGGCGTATATCGATGGAGCAAGCCATGGCCGCATATTCAGCCAGCTTATACTCCCGCTTGCGATGCCAGGTTTGATGACACTGCTTCTTCTCGATTTCACATGGGTCTGGAATGATTACATGAATCCGCTGATCTTCATCTCGAATGAGAAGCTCTTCACGCTCACTGTCGGACTTCAGCGCTTCCAGGAAGATGCTTCCACAAGCTATGCGCTCATAATGGCGGGTGCGACAATCTCGCTTATACCTATAATCGCGATATTCATGTTCACGCAGCGCTTCTTCATCGAGAGCTTTGCGTCATCAGGTATCAAAGGATAATCCAGGAGGAATATTATGGATAAAGTCAGATGCGGTGTTATCGGATACGGAAACATGGGAACAAGCCACTCAAAGTGGATTAACAATGGAATTATCCCGGGAATGACTCTCTCTGCCGTTTGCGATATCAACCCTGAGAGAATAGAAGTTGCTAAAGGTAATCTCGATAAAAGCGTCGAGTATTTCGATGACTACAGAAAAATGATAGACAGCGGCAAAGTGGATGCGGTCATCATCGCTGTTCCTCATTACCACCATCCTGAGATGGCTATCTACGCGCTGGAGCATGGCGTTCATGCGATGGTCGAGAAGCCGGCTGGTGTCTACACGAAGCAAGTCAAGGAGATGAATGCTGTTGCATCTAAGCATCCTGAGCTTGTTTTCGGAATGATGTTCAACCAGAGAATGAATCCTCTTTATATAAAGCTCAAGGAAATCATGGAGAGCGGAAAGCTTGGAAATATCAGACGCGTTACGTGGATGATTACAAGCTGGTGGAGGACACAGAAGTACTATGATTCATCCTCATGGCGCGCAACCTGGGGTGGAGAAGGCGGTGGAGTGCTTATGAATCAGGCTCCGCATCAGCTTGATCTCCTGCAATGGCTCACAGGCATGCCTTCAATGATCAGAGCTTATCTCAAATACGGCTCTCATAGGAAAATCGATGTTGAGGATGATGTCACTGCATATTTCGAGTATCCGAATGGTGCTACAGGATGCCTTATAACATGCACACACGATGCCATGGGCACTGACAGATTCGAGATTCTCGGCGATAATGGCAAGATCATTGTCGAGGATAGCTCTAAGGTGACTGTTAAGATGCTCAACAAGAGCGAGCATGAGCTGAGCGAGACGCTGGATTTCCGTCAGATGCTTGCGCTCATCCATGGACAGACAGGAGAGAAGCTTTACACCGAGGAGACATTCAGCATACCTGAGAACTGGGATCAGCAGCATATCGATGTACTTAAGAATTTCACTGATGCTATACTGACCGGGAAAGCTCTTGTAGCACCGGGTGCGGAAGGTATCAAAGCTGTGGAAATCGCGGATGCGATGTATCTATCATCCTGGCTTGGGAAGGAGATTGAGCTTCCTATCGATGATGATCTCTTCCTATCAGAGCTTGAGAAAAAGGTAGAAGAGGAAAGAAAACGTGGCTAGATTCCGTGTTGGCATAATAGGTATGGGCACCGTTGCCCATACCCATGTGAAAGCCCTTAAGAAGATTGATGATGTATCAATAGCCGCAATTGCGGATATAAAGGATAAGTCCGAGCTCGATATCCCCGAAGGGGCTGAGTATTGCTCGGATTACAGGACGATGATTGATGAGGTTAAGCCAGATGCAGTACATATCTGTCTTCCTCATTATCTTCATGCAGAGGCTGCTGAATATGCCGCTTCACATGGCGTCAGCATTCTTTGCGAGAAGCCTGTGGCGATGAATGCCGAGCAAGCTGAGATCATGAGCACTTTCCAGGATAAGTATGGAGTCACTGTGGCTGTCTGTATGCAGAACAGGTGGAATAGGACTTTCAGACATCTTATGGAAGCTGTGGAAAGTGGCAGTGATGGCAGGCTCCTGGGACTCAAGGCTGTAGCGCTCTGGGCTAGGGATAAAGGCTATTACGAGAAAGCCCCATGGCGCGGACGAATGGAGACCGCAGGAGGCGGATGCCTTATCAACCAGGCTGTTCACACACTCGATCAGGTTATCCAGCTGGGTGGGAATGTGAAGACGGTGAAGGGCATTGTCACAAATGTGCTTGACCTCGGTATAACAGTTGAGGACTCATCAGTTTCGGAGATCGTCTTCGAGAATGGCGCGAGAGCCCTTATAATGGCGAGCAACGCAAATATCGTGAATTCTACTATCGAGATTGAAGCTGTCTTTGAGAAGAGCATCTACACGATAAAAGATTATAAGCTCTACAAGGCGCCAGCTGCAGATCCGCTTGATAAAAGCCTTGTTGTTTCAGATGACCTGATGGAAGGTGAGAAGTCATACTACGGGGCTGGGCATGTGATGCTTATCCGGGAATTCTACTCTCATCTCAGAGGGGATGGCGGGAAAGTCATTTCCGTCCGCGACGCCAGCCGCGTCATAAAACTGATTGATCTGATACGTCTCTCTTCCAATGAAGGAAGATGCGTAGAATGGAGGTAATATGAGTAAGGCGAAGATAGCGCTCAATATGTCCATGGTGAAATTCATCATGTGGGAGAAGGGACCTGATTACACATTCGATCTCGTGAAGAAATCAGGAGTGTCATACTTTGAGCTTTCTCAGGTCGATATGACTGATGATTTCATCAAGGCGACAATCGATGCATCCGAGAAGCATGGCGTGAAGGTTATAGCCTCAAGTGTCAATTATGATCCTCTTTTCGGGCAGAAAGGCAAGGGATTCGATCTTGTTGATGATCTCGATAAGCTTATTGAAGTCAATCATAAGCTGGGTGTGAAGTATGTCAGGGATTCCCTGATGCCGCGCTCTTGCGTACACTCCGAGGAAGGATTCCACAAAGCTGCTGAAGCGCTTAATCACTATGGTAAGATCCTCAAGAGTGAGGGCATAAATCTTTACTATCATAATCATCACTTTGAGTTCGAGCGCTTTAACGGGAAGACCGGATTCGAGATTCTTGTAGAAGAGACAGATCCTGAGCTTGTAGGTTTCGAGCCTGATGTGCATTGGATCCAGAGAGCTGGTGAGGATCCTATCAAGTGGATAAAGAGGCTCAAGGACAGGGAGGACCTTGTCCATCTCAAAGATTACAGGATATACCTTCCCGATGTGAATGAGCTCAGCCCTGATCTCTTCCATCATGAGGCCTGTATACAGTTCGCTGAAATAGGTGAGGGTAATCTCGATATGAAGAGCATCATCGAGACATCTATTGAATGCGGCGCGAAATATCTTCCAGTCGAGCAGGACTCATGCTACGGCAAGGATCCGTTTGACTGCCTGAAGGTGAGTGTGAACAACATAAAGAAGATGGGATTTGAGGATCTCTTCTGATTCACATCACTGAAACAGATCAGAACAGAGCGCACGAGATAGTATCAGATGTGCTCTGTTTTCCTTGATGTGTTTAGTGCTTTTGGAAGTGTTGTTGGTTAATCAATATATATCATTGAATCGCAATTATTAGTTGCAAAATTGTTACAAACAAATTTGTTACAAACATTTTTGTTACAAACATTTTTGTTTGTAATATTCTTGATATGTTACTATGCTTATTACAGGTTCAATTTTTGATAATTTAGTAGCCTGAATAGTTTGAAGATTCATATCACTTAACACAGTATCTTCTTTGTCTTTTTTGGAGGATTTTAAGCTTAGTCACAAATCTTGTGGGATAGAATGTTCTAAACATAAGGCTTCCTACTGGCATCGAATATCATCAGGGTATCCGTATCCATCTCTTCTTACAGTCTTGATTTTGTTGCTATCTTAAATCTTCCTTGAGAAGCTCATATATGTGCAGCGTAGGCGATAATGTCTCTGAAATGGTTCTCGAGGAGATTTGGAAACCATATGAAATGACTGTTCGTTGTTGAGTTTGCATTCATTGGTGGTTTCTCCGAGTACATTCGAGGGGTATCATATCACAGATGAAAAGATGCGAAATCTACAGTCTGCATTGGGTATTTTAGTATAATCCGGTCAATATCTGATGGGATTGCATATGACCGGTGTATTTCTATTTCGCATTCTCCTGCTTTTCTGGCTGCTATTACCGATGTCTTTTAGTGCAGTCTTGGCTTTCGTGTGCCGTAGATATCTCCCTTGAGGTAATAGACAATGAAGAGCGCTGATGTAACAACCCATGAGAATGGATAGGATGTCAGTACGCCTAGTATCGTTGGGCTGACAGATGGCACGATGATTATCCAGATTATTCTCAGTACGCATATGCCGAACACTGAGATCAAGGTTGGTACAAGAGATTTGCCAGCACCTCTTATCGCACCGGATAGAAGCTCAATTGCGATGTATGTTATGTACCATGGAACGATGAAGCGGAGTATTGATACACCGATTTCAAGAACAGCTGCGTCTGTCGTGAAGAGCATGAGACCATAGTTGCCTATGAGGAGATAACCTGCCTCGATAGCGAATGTTGAGACAGCTCCCATGATCATTACTGTCCTGACGCCTTTCCTGGCTCTGTCAATCTTTCCCGCACCATAGTTCTGGCCTACGAATGTCGTTATAGCGATGCCGAATGCATTTATGAACATCCAGAATATCTGGTCAAGTTTTGACCACGCAGCCCATGCGGCGGCTGTATCTGTACCGAAGCCGTTGATGGAAGCCTGTATGATGAGGTTTGAGATTGTGTACATGATAGACTGTATACCAGCAGGGAAGCCTATCATGAGCATGTGTCTGAGCATTTTCCTCTCGAATGCAATCTTCCTTATGCTGAGCTTCGCCGCGTCTTTCCGCTTCATCAGCGTTACGAAGATGAGCACTACAGATACTATCTGCGAAATGACTGTCGCTATGGCAGCGCCTTCGACATTCATTCCGAATCCGCCAACGAAAAGGATATCGAGGACGATATTCGTCAGACAGCTGATGAGAAGGAAGTAGAATGGCGTGCGGCTATCACCCATGGCGCGGAATATAGCAGCTCCCATGTTATATATGACAATCGGAATACCGCCAAGGAAGTAGATGTGCATGTATGTGATAGCCAATGGGAGAACATCGTCAGGCGTTCCAATAAGACGTAGGAGCGGGGCTGTGAACACATAGCCAACGACTGTGATGATAATCCCTGCCGCGATAGCCAGTGCCATAGCTGTATGTATCGATTCAGATACACTCTTCTCATTCTTCGCCCCGAAGTGCTGTGATATGACAACAGTCGCTCCTGAAGCCAGTCCTGTGAAGAAACCAATGAGAAGGTTTATCGCGGTACCGGTACCACCACCGACTGCGGCAAGCGCTTCTTTTCCGAGAAACTGTCCTACAATAATTGCGTCAGCTGTGTTATACAGCTGCTGGAAGAATGTCCCCAGCAGAATAGGGAAGAAGAATGCGAGAAGCTGTTTCCAGATTGTACCTTCAGTAATACTGTTTTTTTCCAGTGTATCCGTGCTCACATGGCGAGAATAACACGCTATTCTGCTTATGAGAAGTCTCTATCTGAAAGAAAAAGAGGGAGCATTTCAAGCTCCCGTCTTTCAGCTGTTCTCTATCTCGCTTTCCTTCGTTCTCGTCTTCACAAGAAGCTCTGTTTTCAGGTTCCTCAGCTTCTCAGAAAGTGAAATCTTGTAGATGTGAGGATTGATGAGTCTTTTGTAGGATTTATCGAAAGCAAGGAGCATTTCAGCTGAATCGTGCTGAGTCTGCTGCAGCGTCCTCTTTTCTGTGATGCGATGGCCATTCTCCATCATCTTTTTCAGCATCGGGCAGAATGACGCGTATCTGTCTTTCTTCATCACGAAGAAATCCGCAGTGGAGAATGGGTGGTAGAATGTGATGTTCTTTCCTTTCTCTATCACCTCGTCGTTGAGCGTGATGAGATCTGCAAGAGCATTGCCATCCTTATCGAAGAATCTGTAAACCTGCTTGATTCCAGGGTTTGTTGTCTTCTCATAGCTGTTGGAGACTTTGAGGCATGGAATCATCGTGCCGCTCTCTTCTTTCGCTGAAAGCTTATATACGCCATTGAGCGAAGACTGGCTGCCGCCTGTAACGAGGTGAGTCCCGATTCCCCAGCTGTCTATAGGGGCTCCATCGGAGACAAGGCTTCTTATAATCTCCTCTGTCAGATCATTCGATACGCATATTGTAGCATCTTCGAGTCCCGCTTCATCGAGCTTAGCCCTGATTGCTTTCGTGAGATAGGAAAGGTCGCCAGAATCGATTCTCACGCCGATTCTCTTTCCTTTCGCTTTCTGCTCCAGTCCGATTTTTATCGCAGCCTCGATTCCTGAGCCGAGCGTGTCATATGTGTCAATCAGGAGGATGCCGTTGTCTGGATAGATTTCAACGAATTTCCTGAATGCTTCCTCTTCTGTCGGATAACTCATTATCCAGGAGTGCGCCATTGTGCCTGCAACCGGAATGCCGTATTTCTTTCCGGCGAATGTGTTGCTTGTCGATTTCGTTCCACCGATGAATGAAGCTCTGGATGCGGAGTGCGCGCCATCTTCTCCCTGAGCTCTTCTGAGACCGAATTCCATGATGTTCCCATGGCCTTTCGTCGCCAGTGTCATCCTTGATGCCTTCGTGGCGATCAATGTCTGGAAATTGACAGTATTGAGAATCATTGTCTCGACAAGCTGTGCATCCATCAAATCGCTTTCGATTCTGATAAGAGGCTCTCCTGGGAAAGCAGGAGTGCCTTCCTCAAATGCATATACGTCACCATGAAAGCGATAGCTTCTGAGGTATTCCAGAAAACCATTGTCGAAGATGCCGAGCGATGAGAGGTAATCAATATCTTCAGATGAGAATGAGAGACCTTCGAGCTTATCTATCAGCTCCTCGATTCCAGTGAAGATAGTATAACCGCCCTGAAATGGATTCGTGCGATAGAACATATCAAAGACGGCCTTTGAGTCGTGGTTCTCAAGGTAATAACCTTGCATCATCGTAAGTTCGTAGAAGTCAGTCAGAAGCGCGCTTTTTGGCATATTACACCTTCTCTATTTTATCGAAACCGCAATACGGGACGAGTGCTGGCGGGATGGAAACAGAGCCATCTTCATTCTGATAGTTCTCAAGGATTGCGACAATCGCGCGGGAAAGCGCCACTGCTGTACCATTGAGCATATGCACGAACTTCGGCTTTCCATCATCGTCGCGATAGCGGATATTAAGCGATCTTGCCTGATAATCAGTGCAGTTGGATGTTGAGGTCACTTCGCCATATTCGCCATTCTCACCGCGCCCTGGCATCCATGCCTCGATATCGAATTTGCGATAAGCTGGAGCTCCGAGATCTCCTGTCGCTGTATCAACAACGCGGTATGGAAGTCCCAGACCCTGGAAAATCTCCTCCTCAATCGAGAGTATTTCCTGATGATAGCTATCGCTTTCCTCTGGAAGACAGTAGATGAACATCTCAAGCTTCGAGAACTGATGCACCCTGTAAAGACCTTTTGAGTACTGTCCAGCGCCACCGGCTTCGCGGCGGAAGCAGTGGGAGAGTCCTGTCATCTTTATAGGAAGCTTCTCTTTGGGGATGATCTCTCCTGAGTAATATCCTCCAAGCGTGATCTCAGCAGTTCCTACGAGACATGTGCCTGTGCCTTCGATAGTATAGATATTCGATTCAGCTCCTCTTGGATTGAATCCGATTCCATTGAGAATCTCTTCCTTCGCGATATCAGGAGTGATGAATGGCGTGAAGCCATGCTTGAGGACGATATCCATCGCATAGCGCTCAAGAGCCATCTGGAGTATGACGCCCTTGTTCTTGATGTAATAGAATTTCTGTCCTGCCACTTTCGCTCCGTTGTCGAAGTCGAGGATGTCGAGGGATTCTCCAAGCTGGACATGATCTTTTGGCTGGAATGAGAACTTCGTTGGCTCTCCCCAGAATTTTACAGCAAGGCTGTCCTTGTCTTCTTTTCCGATAGGTGCATCAGGGTGCGCGTAGTTCGGGATAGTCCTTGCTTCCTCCATGAATTTCCTGTCGATTTCAGCATATTCAGATTCACATGTGGCAAGCTCTTCCTTGATAGCCTTGCCTTCCTGGATGAGAGCCTGTCTCTCTTCCGGCGTGAGCTTTGCCTTCATCTTCTGTGCGTTCTCGTTTCTCTTAGCGCGGAGAGCTTCTGTCTTCTGCATTATCTCAGCTCTCTTTTCCTGATCGGCAGCGATAGCAGCCAGATCGACATTCATGTATCTGTTCTGGATGTTTGCCTTTATCTCATCGTAACGTGTCTTCAAATCTTTAAGATCTATCATTTATCTCTCTCCATAGCGGGCTTTCTCTTCAAGTTCTACGCTTTTTCTGGCCGCGCTTTCAACAGCATTTATCACCGCAGAGGCAAAGCCCCTGTCCTGAAGGGCTTTCACGCCCTCGATTGTCGTTCCCGCAGCTGAGCAGACTTTCGTCTCCAGCTCGATAGCATTCATCCCTGTCTCCTTCTGCAGAGCAGCAGCGCTCTCTGCTGTATCTGATGCTATCCTCAGAGCTTCAGGGTAGGGGATGCCCTCCTTCACTCCCGCCATAGCCATCTGATGCATCATCTCAAAATAGAAGGCGATTCCAGAGCCGGAGATACCGATGAATGCAGGAAAAAGCGATTCGGGAAGGAAGTATGCCGAGCCAAAGGATGATGCAATGGAAAACGCGAGATCCCTGGACTCTGTCGATACATTCTCACCAGCTGCAATCGCTGTAACGGATTTCCCTGACTTGGCTGCTATGTTCGGCATGAATCTGACGACATTGCCAGAGCCGAGATGATCCTCGAGCACCGAGAGCGGTACACCTGCCGCAATCGATATCCAGAGCTTCGTCTCCACTTCTCTCAGCATGCTGTAAAGAGATGGCAGAACCTGAGGCTTCACTGCGATGATTATCGCATCGCTTGAGGATGCCATCTCAACGGAAGAAAGGGCTTTGATTCTTTCATCCTTCTGGCATAGGGTTGTCATCTTCTCTTCCACGCTGTCATATACTTCCGTCTCATAACCGGCATTGGAAACTGCGGTTGCGATTGCGGCTCCCATATTTCCCGCACCTATTATGGATATCCTCATATCATTCTCCTTCCCAGCTTTTCTCGAATCCTGGGTATTCTGTCTGTTTATAATACTCATACGCCGCAACTGCAACGCTATTTGAGAGATTGAGGCACCTTACTCCCGATTTCATCGGGATGCGCACAATCTGCTCTTTATATGCTGATAGAATTTCATCATCAAAGCCAGTGCTTTCAGGACCGAAGATGAAATAAGTATTCTTCTCTATGCTGTAGTTTATGTCTGAAAAGACACGGCTTCCTTTCTTCGAGAAGAAGTATACAGGATTTCCATCAGCCTCTTTGAGGAGCTCATCAAGTGTGTCATGGATTCTTATCTCAAGCTTGTCCCAGTAATCGAGGCCTGCATGTCTTACGGCCTTCTCTGAGATATCAAAGCCCAAGGGACGTATAAGATGGAGAATCGCACCTGTCACGGCACATGTTCTCGCTATATTCCCCGTGTTCTGCGGAATTTCAGGATGAAAAAGGCAGAGATTGAGCATGCTGAAAGGTTATCACCATAGAAAAACGGTTGCAACAAGCTAGCTCTCCTCGCGCTCCAGATTTCTTGCCCTTACCATCTTTGAGCCCTTGAGAGACATCGCCGCAATCGTCTTCTCGAGTTTTCTTTCCTTCTCTTCCTTCTCAGAGAAGAAGTCAGGCTGTTCGACATCGCTTCCATCGTAAATCCCCTGAAGCGCTATTCCGATAAGCCTGACGCCGTTGCCGCTGTATTTTGAGCGGAGCAGGCTTCTTGCTATCTCATAGACATCCGATGATGAATATATAGGCTTTGATGGTGTTGTCTGCACGGAGAGGGTTGTGAAGTCGTTATATCGGAGTTTGAGTGATACTGAGCGTGGAATCTTTTTCTCCCTGAATGCGCGGAACATCACATCCTGTGCCATTTCCAATAGGTATGTGTCGAGTGCCTCATAGCCATAGACATCAGGATAGAATGTCCTTTCAGTTGATATTGAGTGCGACTTGGCTGCTCCTTGGTATATTCCTGGATCGATTCCTCTTGATGTGAGATATAGATAATTGCCCGTAGACGAGCCGAAAAGCCTTTCAAGCTCCTCCAGGCTGTATTTCCTTAATGTCTCGACGCTGTCGATTCCTCTTTTCCTCAGGCTCTGATATGTCGAATCCCCGATGCCCCAGAGCTTCCTGAGGCCAAGGCGTGACACGAATTCCTCCTCTCGTCCTGGGGGAACGATTGTGAGCCCGTCAGGCTTCCTGTAATCAGAGGCCAGCTTGGCAATGAATCTCGATGACGCGACACCGATAGAGACTGTGAGTCCTGTCTCTTTCCTTATATCCTCCTTGAGTTTCCGCGCCGCTTTTCCCGGAAGCGGATAGATTCTTTCCATTCCGGTAAGATCCAGAAACGCCTCATCGATGGAGACTTGCAGAAAGCCGGGAGCGAATGATGAGATGATATCCATCACACGTCGGCTCATTTCTGAATAGCGATGCATCCGGCCGGGGAGGCATATGGCAGTGGGGCATAGTCGCAGCGCTTCTGTCATCGGCATGGCGCTGTGAACGCCGTATTTCCGGGCTTCATAGGAGCATGTTGATGCCACATGTCTTGGCCCCGGAGTGCCGATTATTATCGGTTTGCCTTTGTATGAGGGGTTGTCAAGGATTTCCACTGAAGCGAAGAAAGCATCTAAATCAATATGAAAGAAAACCTGCCCCATATAGGGAAGTATAACACAAGCGCTGATTCTGGTATAATCGTAGTGTGAAGCGTGTCATTTCCGTATTAGCGATTCTATCTCTTCTCATTCCTCTTTCAGCGAGGGCTGTCAGCATCAGCAATTCTCTCGATAGTCCTCTCTATTCGGTCTCGTATTATGGTCGCTTTGCTGATGTCTTTGCCAATCCTGCGGCGCTTCCTCTGATAGAGACGGAGACTGGCCCCTTCGCTGTCTCGACAGTATTCTCCGATGACTACGATGCATCGCTTTTCCACTCTCAGCCGCTGTCGATGCTGAATAAGCAGAAGTGGGATCTCTCAGCATCGTTTATCGCAGACTATATTGCACTTACCGCATTCTACGGAACTGCATTCGATAAATACTCCGATGATCCTTCGCTCTATGACATCCGCTCATCGCTCCGTATCGAGCTTGATATGGCTTATGCCATTCCTCATTTCTCATTCGGTGCGAGGATATCTGGAGGAAACAGCATGATCCGCCAGTCGAAGCGGATTACAGGCTTTTTTGATATCTTCGCAAATGCCTGGTTCTCGCCTTTCGAAAGGGAATCCGGAAGCGAATCTTTTGATGTCGGAGTCGGCTTTCTTTTCTATATCGGGCCATTCTCTCTGGGCGCATACACTGGCAAAGTGATTACTCTCGAGGATAATGACATATACCTTGGCTGGGATGCCATAGGTGAGTCCACGACAATATCCGCCTCTTTATCTCGTGGCCGGTTCACATCAGAAGGTGATCTGGCTCTATTCCGCCCACGGCTGTCATACTCTATAACAGGTTTCACGTCCGATGATGCGTTACGCACTATTGAAGCCTCAGCAGAGCTGACATTCCAGTTCCTGCCGTCATCATCCGCAACCATAGCTGTGTCATATCTCGAAACAGAGCATTCATTCTTCCTTTATAATGCAGAGAATGGATACGTCGGTGTTTTCCTGAGAGGGGAGTGGGAAGGGATCTCCGCAACGCTGGGAGTGACATTCTCAGCCGTTGAGCCTTCACATTTCGCGCCATATGTCGGCCTCTCGTTCGTCAGCTGAGCGGTATCGATAGTGTGAACACCGATCCTTCCCCAAGCTTGCTTTCCGCCTTTATCGTTCCGTGATGGATTATCGCGATATGCCGCACTATCGAGAGGCCTAAGCCGGTTCCGCCTGATTCGCGGCTACGGGCTTTATCAGCGCGGTAAAAGCGCTCGAATATGCGAGGCATGTCCTCTTCTGATATACCAAAGCCATGGTCGAGGACAATGAATTCAAGCATGTTGTTCTTCACTCTGCTTTTTACAGAGACAGTGCTTCCTTCCGGGGAGTAGGATATGGCATTGACTACAAGGTTCATCACAGCCTGAACGATAAGCGATTCACTGCATATCGCATTTACGCCCTGAGGCTCGTATGTGACGCTGACGGAGCGTGACTGGGCTTTGTATTGTGTGTACGCTCTGACTTCCATGAGAATCCTTTCGTCTGATGTAAGCTCCATCGCTTCTGCAATCTCATTCCTGTCGAGGGATGTCAGAAGAAGCAGATCCTCGATGATGCGCTGCATATGGCTGCTGTTCTTGAGGATTATCCTGCTGAATGCCCTGACTTCCTCCATTGAAAGCTCCTCTGACGAGAGCGTCTCCGCAAAACCTGTGATTGCTGTCAGCGGCGTCTTCAGCTCATGGGAGACATTCGATACCAGATCCTGCCTGATTTTATCCAGCCTCTCGATCTTCGTGATGTCGATGATGGAAATAACAGCATATTTCTCATCGAGCATCTGGATGTTCATACGATACTGCTTCTCCCTGCCTTTTCCTCTGAGGACAGCATCATTTCCAGTTGCTTCATGATAGCTCACAAGCCGTATCTGGCGAGACTTGCCATCGAGGAAGACACTGTCAAGAGAGTCTATCAGCTCCCCTGATGAGAATACCTCCTCGATACGTTTATTCGAAAGGGGCAAGGCCCATCCAAGAATGTCATCAGCGCTTTTGTTTGAGAGTACAATCCTATGTTTTCTCGTTATAACGAGAATGCCTTCTCCAAGCGATTCCAGTATCCTGCGATACCTGTCTCCCCATCCTTTATTCTTCGGCATATCTGTATCCTATCCCCCAGACTGTCTTTATATACTGTCCTTTATCGCCGAGCTTCTTGCGTATTGAGGCAATCTGCACATCGACAGAGCGCTCAGTGACAGGGTAGTCTTCGCCCTTTATCGTCTCGATGATCTCGCTTCTTGATATGACGCGGCCTGTCGCGCGTATGAGGGATGAGAGTGTATCGAATTCCGTCGCTGTGAGGTTTATCTCCTTCCCATCAGAGAATGCTTTCCTTGTTGATTTCTCGAGTATGAGTCCGCCTTCAGTAGACACCCTGTCATCCTGAGCCATGCCTTCTGAGCGTCTGATTGCCGATTTGACACGCGCTATGAGAATCCTTGGTGAGAATGGTTTTGTTATATAGTCATCCGCACCGAGCTCAAGCGCTTTGATGATATCCATCTCATCTGTCATGGCTGATGTGACGATTACAGGGATGTTTTTCTCAGTTGATTCCGTCCTTATGTGCCTCAGCACTTCGATTCCGGATAGTCCTGGAAGCAGGATATCGAGAAGAACAAGAGCATAATCCCCGCTATCAACCATTTTTATGGCATCCAGACCGTTATAGGCACAATCTGGAGTGAATCCATGGCTTTTCAGATGGAATGAAATCAATGTGCTGATATCAGCATCATCTTCCACAACAAGTATTCTCATACAGCGATGCTACTATAATGGAAGCCTTTATGCTATCGTTTCCGTATGTTCTTCATAACAGCGCTGGATTTCACGCAATCTGCCCATCTTTTCGAGCACCTGCAGAACAGGGGAGATGATATCCTTTTCAATGCGGGACGGCGTATTATGAAGAGCGTCAGAGAGCCTTTCTCGCTTATTGTCACGTGCGATAGGACTGAGCTGATAGCTGAGACAAGGGTATCGCCTGAGGTTCTGGAGCGCTCTCTTTCCGTTTCACCGATCAACGCTTCAGGCTGCAGGTATTCATATGAAGGTGAGGCCGCTATAGAGCATATATTCCTGCTCTCTTCAGGAATTCTCTCACCGCTTTTCGGTGAGGACACAATACAGGGGCAGATCAGGGCAGCAGCGGATGTCAGCCGGCTTCTCGGTACATCATCACCTTCGCTGGACAGGCTTCTCAGACAATCTGTCTCTTTTTCCAGAAAGATACATAGCAGCATGCGCGTAAGAGTCATCGACAGCACTATAATCGATGAAGTCTCAAGGCTAACCGCTTCATGCGGGAAAGTCCTGATTATCGGCTCTGGTGAAATGGCAAGGATGGTTGCGGAAAAGCTGAAGGACAGCCATCAGGTGACAATGACGCTCCGCGATGAGGATAAGACGTATCTCGTCCCAGATGGAGCAAGGCCTTTGAGCTACGAGAAGCGTCTTGAGGAGGCTGAGGTATCAGATGCCATTATAAGTGCCTCATCAGGTCTTTATCATACGCTCACAGAAGGAGATCTGAATCTATTGAGAGGCAAGCTCCTCATAGACCTTGCAGAGCCTCATGATTTTCCAGATTATCCCTCCGTGATGCGCCTTAAGGATCTTGACGTAGAGATGCCAGAGCGTGATGAGGTCGTGCAGAAGATATTCAAAGAGGCAGAAGAAGAAATAAAAGAGTATCACGCGTATCTGGAAAGAGCGGATGCTTTTCCTTCCATTGATAAGGAGGCTACAGCTGTCAGCTATGAGGCAATGCGGCGACTTTCGTCTGTTATCTCATCACTGTCCCTTCCTCCGGAGAAAGAGAGGGCTTTCCGCGAATCCATTCTTGATTCTGTTCATAAGGCGTATATTTCAGATGCAATGAGCAGAATAAATGGAAAACGATGAAATCAGATGGTAGAATCTATTCCATGGATATTGATTACAGGCTGATCAGAAAAGACGATGCGGGGATGTTCCTCGATTACATGAAAACAATTGCAGGAGAGACAGATAATCTTGTCTATTCTGTTTCCGATATTGAGAATCTTGACGAAGTGGACGAGAAGATATTCATCTCAGAGCTTCGCAATTCCCGCTCATTCACTGTCGTGGCAGTTGCTGATGGCATGATTGCAGGAAGCTGTGACATCCGTGTAGGCCGCCGCCTCCGTATCAGGCATAGAGGTGAATTCGCGGTATCCGTACGAAAGGCTTTCTGGGGAAGGGGAATAGGAAAGCACCTGGCCGAGTTCGCTATAGCAGAGGCAAAAGAGCGCGGTATCTCAATCCTGAGCACATCTGTCAGGAATGATAATGAGAGGGCAATTGACTTCCTTCTGAGAAATGGATTCGAGGATGCCGGTCCAGATCCGATGCTCTATTCCATTGATGGTGAGTTCATTGATGGAAAACGGTATTTCAGGAAAATATGAGGAAAAGAAAAAGGCTGCCATAAGACAGCCTTTATACGCCCTACAAGATTCGAACTTGTCACCTACTGCTTAGAAGGCAGTTGCTCTATCCAGGTGAGCTAAGGGCGCATATTCATGAACAGATGGTAAAATATCAGCTTTCCGGAACAATATCAAGGGGGTTGTGTACAGTTTGTGCAAGCTGTCTTCTCCGTGAGGCTAGAGTGTATGGGATTGCCAGCATAGCTGTAATGATTTCAGCACCTGTCATGGCCCATAGAATCCCATCCATTCCGATGATAAGCGGAAGAATGACAAGAAGCAGTCCGCTTGCGATAAGTCCTCTCATAAGGGAGAAAATCATCGCCGGGAAAGGCAGGAGAACGCTTTGCAGGAAGAATACGATATTTATATTCAGCGCCATTAAGAGAAATGAAAGCGAGTAGATACGTACGATGTGCGGCCCGATGGAGAGAACGTTCTCCGTCGTGTCCATGAATACGGAGAGAATCTGTGACGGGAAGAGTATGCATACTGCGGCTGAAATCACGGAAAAGAGAATTGATGTCCACCATAGATATGTAAATGATTCCCAGGTCCTTTTCCTCAGACCGGCTCCGAAGTTTGTCGATGCGATGGGCTGTACAGCCTGACCGATACCTGCAAAGAAATGCTGCAGCAGGAATGAGATAGTCATAATCACACCTAATACTGCAAGCTCGTCGCGCCCTCCATATTTCATCGTCTGCTTGTTTATCATGATAGTCAGTACTGCGATTGCAACATCCAGAATCCCGCCTCCAAAACCTGTTGAGAGTATTTTCATGGATGTTCTGGCGGTTTCCTTGGGCTTCACGAGATGCAGTGATGTCTGGCCCTTTCTGAAAGCGGTGAGCAGGATGATTGTCTGTATCAGCGCTCCTATCGCAGTTGCAAGCCCTGCACCGAACATTCCCATTCCCATTGGAAATACCAGGAACCAGTCTCCGAAGATATTGAAGCAGCCGCCGATAAGCACAGCTTTCAGCACAAGCTTTGGCTTCTCGTCATAGCGGACAATCGGAGGCAGGAATGTGTTTATCGCAAACAACGGGAACGTGGCAACTATAGGCATGATATAAGCTTTCGCGTAAGGCAGGAGTTCTTCATCAGCTCCGCTGAAGAAGAGAATCTCATCTATGAAGAGGGCGGAGAGAATCCAGCTGAACAATGTGAAAATAGCTAGAAGAAGAATCGTAAGGGAGAAAACTCTGTCAGCTTCCCGTATGTTTCCTTCGCCTTTTCTGTGACTCATCAGCACAGAGCCGCCTATACCGAATAATAGACCTATGAAGCACATGAGCGCAAAATAAGGATTGATGACGGCAATTGCCGCAGCTCCATCCGGGCCGCATGCCTGTCCAACGGCAATTGTGTCGACGAAGCTGTAGACAGATGTTGCAAGCGCCCCACCAAGAGATGGTATGAGATATTTTACGTAGAGCTTTCCTATGCTCTCCTTTATGAGTTCAGAATCCATAAGGGAGGATTATCCAGATAGGATTATTCTCTGTCAAATGAGAGGGCTTCATAGAAGAAACCCTCTCTCAGATAATCACATATTGAATTTTGCCTCTGCGACAAGTGCATCATAATCTGTTAGGTTGTAGCTTTCTGCATATGGTGTATCGAGATAGCCTTCGTTGATAAGCTTTATGAGCTCTACTCTTCTCGGATCATCTTCTGAAAGGTCAACACCAACGATTCTCCAGTTGTCAGTCACAAATGGCGATACAGGAGAATTCTTTGAGAAGTAATCGACTATCATGTCGCGGATTGATCTCGAGCTCTCCCAATTTCTCTTGCCGCTTATAAGTCCCTGCGCCTTGAGCGCTGAAGAATATCTGTAGTTGTTTACAGCAAGCGAGAGAATGTCGTCATCCTGAAGCGGCTTCCCATTGAACATCACATTCTTTATCCTAGAGCCCTTCGGCTCGGAGAGGTCGATTTCATAATCAACTCCCTCGAACATGTCATATAGATAATCAGGATACTCAGGATCGAATGAGATGTTTATATCGCCTGGCTTCCACTGGTTGTAGCACTCTGCGCTCCATTCCATGTATGCCTTGAGTTCAGCGCCTGTGACATCAACGCGGTAGAGCGTGTTGTCGAATTTGTAGATATCGAAGATATTGCCGTAGTTTATGTTACCTTCAGGAAGGTCGCTTGTATCCTTGAAAAGCGCAGCTGCAGATACATCAGCTCCCGATTCCCTAAGCTGGATCATGTTGATCAGATCCATTACAGCCGTATCGCGGATTCTGCCTTCCGGTATTCCACTGATTTCATTCTCCGGCTGGAATCTGGCTGTTGTTGAGCCAAGGGCCACTCCGCCTTCGCCATCTTCGCCACTCCCACCGCCGTTGACATAGCTGATGGTTTTCTCGTGAGCTTCCTTCACGAGAGGAATCGCTCTGATTTCCTCGGATGGAATCACTCCGGTCATGTCGACTATCTCGACAGTGCAGTCAACGACATTATTCGTATCATCGAGATATAGATCGAAACGAGCGGCATCGCGGCCTCCGTTGCGGCAGCCTCCGATGACTGTATTGCCCTGCTTTTCATTTACGACTACATGATTGTGCGCTACCTGAAGGATATCGATTTCTGGGTTGTCATCAAGGATCTTCTGCGCTGAATCCGAACCATTGTCCTCATCAAACTCTGCATACATCCCCATATGGGCTGAGACGATTATCACATCCGCCTTATTCCCGATTTCCTCGATTGCATTCTTTACAGCAATGTTCGCCGGGAGGAATGTGAGAGCTGCGATACCTTCCTTCTCGCTGTCCCAGATAGGCACATCAGGTGTGACTGTACCGATTATTGCGATATTGACTCCATTGACATTCCTGATGATATACCCAAGCCCAGTGGCATAATTTCCGCTGCTGTCCACTACATTTGCGGCAAGGATAGGGAAGTCTGCCTGTGAGAGTATCTTTCTTGCGGTATCTACGCCCCAGTTGAATTCATGGTTGCCGAGCGTCATTGCATCATAGCCCATGTAGTTCATGGCTGTAATCACAGGATTCGGGGCATCCGGGGTTTTGTTGTAGAGATCATCTGTCATGATTGTACCTTGGATATCATCACCGGCATCAATCAGGAGGGTATCTGGATTCTCTTTCCTGACGCTTTCAATATAAGTATAAAGACGCGCCATTCCGTTGTTTGCTGTCTCGGAATTATCCTCATATGAGTATCCCCATATGTTTCCATGCATATCCGAAGTCCCGATAACAGTAATGTGTTTTGTCCACTCCGCTGCGAAGATTGAGGAAACTGCTACCAAGACCACGATAAAAATGGCTAGTACTTTTCTGGATGAATTATTCATAAAAGCCTCCAGCCCTCACTATACAGCAGTAATTTGAAGCTGTAGTTTATTTTGTGTTAAATTCTTCAGCTATCGGCTTTCTCTTCTAGCTCAAGCCATCTGTCGCTTTTTGCCTCGAGCTCAGCTTTCGCCGCCTCGTAACGTTTCGAGCGCTCCTCAAGCGTTCCGAGCGGGGTAGTACCAGGTATGGAGAATGACTCCTCAAGCTCCTTTATCTCCATCTCGAGTGCGGTTATTTCAGTCTCGATGGTCTCTTTCTCTTTCTTCTCTCTGTAAGTAAGTCCTTTCTTTTCCCTCGGTGTTCTCGTGTCCTTCTGCACTTTCTCCTCTGGTTTATCATCAGCTTGTTCTTCCTTGCTTTCCTTCCATTCCGTGAATGTGCCAGGGAATAGCGATATCATGCCGTTCTCGATGACAAGTGTCATATCTGTTGTCATATCGAGAAATGTCCTGTCGTGTGATGATATGATTGCGCAGCCTGGGAAGGATGCGATGTATTCCTCAAGCTTCTCCATCGTACTGATATCCAGATCATTTGTCGGCTCATCGAATAGCAGGAAGTTTGGATTCGAGGCGAGTCTTGTGATCAGATAGAGCCGTCTTCTCTCTCCTCCCGAAAGCCTTTCAACGGGAGTTCGCTGCATAGAGACAGGGAAACCGAAAAGCTCAAGAAAGCGGGATGCGGAGACTATTGTGCCGTTTCCCAGGCTTATTCTGTCCCCGATATCCTCTGTATATTCAAGAATTGTTTTCGATGAGGAGAGATTCCGTCCCAGCTGGTCATAATATCCGAAATGTGTGTTGACACCTCTGTCGATAGAACCTGAATCGGGCTCTATGCGACCGCTTATGATATCCAGAAGCGTTGATTTCCCGCTGCCGTTATCTCCAATAAGGCCGAGCTTCATGCCCTTCGTGAATGAAATCGAGAAATCAGAGAACAGCTTTTTCCCATCATATTCCTTCGAAATCTTCTCAACTTCCAGGATTTTCTTCCCGAGACGGCGCTCTGCTGTCGAGAAATCCCTTGGCGCATCCTCCCTGACCTTATGCTCTTTGCCGAGCATCTCCTGTATTCTGTCTTTCCTGTTCTTATCTTTCCCGGTTCTCGCTTTCGGCCCTCGCTTGAGCCATTCAAGTTCACGTCTGAGTATTGTCTTCAGTCTCTCCTGTTCTTTCTCGTCCATTCTCAACCGTTCTTCTTTCCTCTCGAGATATGCGGAGAATGAGCCAGGATGACGGTAGAAATGCTTTCTATCGAGTTCCCAGATTGATGAGCAGCAATCATTGAGTATGTGCCTGTCGTGAGTCACGATAATGACACCGCTGGAGGTGGATTTTATCCAGTTCTCAAGATATTCAATCGTCCTTATATCAAGGTGGTTCGTGGGTTCATCAAGAAGGAGAAGCCCTGGCTTCATGGCAAGCGCCCTTGCGATGGCAGCTTTCTTCTGCTCCCCGCCTGAAAGGCTTTCCATCAAGATGTCATCATCAAATGAGCCTCCAAGATCTGTAAGTACGGCTTTATAGCTTCTCTCGATATCCCAGAGATCGTTTTTCTCGATAATCTCAGAAAGTCTCATGTATTCCTTCTCGTTGCCGCTCTCGATAGCTCTCTGATAATCCTCAAGCACCTTCAGCTTCTCTCCACCCGCGAGATAGAGAAAGGATGAGACTGTTGTCCCCGCAGGATAGGTAACCTGCTGTGAAAGCATGACGGGGTTGATGTCTTTCTTCATTGAGACAGTCCCCTCATCCGGCACAGTCTCTCCGATGATACATTGGAGGAATGTAGATTTCCCCGCGCCATTCCTGCCGACGATTCCCGCTTTCTCTCCTTCTTCGAGACCGAGAGAGACGGCTTCGAAAAGAGGTTCATCATTGACTGTCTTAGATAGATTCTCGATAGATAGGATATTCACGCTGACATCTTAGATTGTCTCATCATATTCCTCAATATGATTGTCTTTCGTCGTTTATATCTCTAAAATCCAGACCATGGTCCGCAATATTTCACTCTCTTTATCACCTGAGGATGGTTTTGATGATTCCCGTCTCCGCGTTTCCATATGCCGGAGTCTTCGTATCCAGTCATCTTCAGTGACAGGTATAAGAATAAGGAAAAGGAGCATTGATGCCCGCCATCGCAGCGTAAAAGTGCTGGTGGATGCGGATGTCTATATAGGTGAGACGCCTGAAAAGCTTTATAAGGAAACGGTTTTTCCATTCAGTGATGCCAAAAAGAGAGCTGTTGTCGTAGGGTTCGGGCCTGCAGGTATTTTCGCTTCTCTTACTCTCCTCGAGAATGGTGTCACGCCTATCGTGCTGGAGAGGGGGAAGGACGTGCACTCCAGATTGAAGGATACTGCAATCCTTTCCAGAGAAGGTAAGCTGGATACTGAATCAAATTATGCTTTCGGCGAAGGCGGAGCGGGAGCGTTTTCCGACGGCAAGCTCTATACACGGTCGACAAAGAGGGGAGACGCAAAGCGCATCCTGTCCCTCTTTGTACAGCATGGGGCAGATGAGTCGATACTCTATGATGCGAGACCTCATATAGGAAGTGACAGGCTTCCATATATCATCGAGAATATACGCAAGACTATTGAAGCCCATGGTGGAGAAATCCATTTCGGAAAGAAGGTGACCGGGCTTATCCAGAAAAATGATGAGGTAATCGGGGCTGAATGCCATGATGGCAGTACATACATGGGGCCTGTGATTCTCGCAACAGGACACAGTGCCAAGGATGTATATTATTTCCTTTCAGAAGCAGGATTCATTCTTGAAGCGAAAAGCACTGCCGCAGGAGTAAGGCTTGAGCACCCACAGAGTCTTGTGGATTCCATCCAGTATCATTGCGAGGGCGTGCGTCCACAGTATCTGCCTCCCGCATCATACTCATTCAGAACGCAGGTGAATGGAAGGGGTGTCTATTCCTTCTGCATGTGCCCGGGTGGAGTTGTCGTTCCCGCTTCTTCCGAGGAAGGCTCACTCGTGCTTAACGGTATGTCGCCAGCTTCACGCGGTGGCAGGAAAGCCAACAGCGGTATGATTGTGGAGCTTAGGAAAGAGGAGCTTGATGAATCTGATCCATTTGCGATGATGAGGTTTATCGAAGGTATTGAGAGAAGGTGCTTTTCCGATGGTTTTGCAGCTCCAGCTGAGCGCATGACTGATTTCATCAATGACCGACTCTCTCCATCACTTCCAGCGACAACATATCCTCGTCCTGTTCTGCCGGTAAGGATGGATGATGTGCTTCCTCATGTAATCGCATCTTCACTGAGGGAGGGATTCCTGGCTTTTGATAGAGCGACTAGAGGCCGTTTCATATCATCTGAAGCTCTTCTGCTTGCTCCTGAGACACGTACCTCGTCACCTGTGAGAATCCTTCGGGATGAGTCAATGAAGCAGAGATGCGGCTTTTATCCAGCGGGGGAAGGTGCAGGCTATGCAGGAGGAATTGTCTCTGCGGCTATCGATGGCAGTGAGGCAGCTCTGCGTCTTGGAGGGGATTATGGCTATCTCTTGTAAAGAGCTTAGGGAAGGGGTGAAAGATGGATTTCCTATCTTCCTTGGTTATTTCACGACAGCACTGGCTTTCGGCCTTCTCACCAGAACAAGCGGATTTTCCTTTGTGGAAGGAGTCCTCACGAGTGCCGTGACGTTTGCAGGCTCCGGACAGTTCCTGATGATGAATCTCTATAATGCAGGCTCTCTCTTTCTCAGTATCGTTGTATCCGTGTTCTTCATAAACAGCCGCTATATATTCATGGCATCATCGCTTTCGCAGAGGCTTTTGGATCCATCATCCATTTCCGGTCGTCTGATGTGCGGTTTCGGGACAGTCGATGAGGTTTTCACTGTCGCATCATTCAAAGGCAGGAAGCTCTCATACAGCTATATGGCAGGACTGATATTCATTTCATATATTGGCTGGGTCTCCGGTACGGCTCTGGGCTTTGCCGCAGGCACCATCCTTCCGGAGGTCGTGCAGAAAGCCGCTGTGATAACAGTCTACGCGATGTTCGCATCTCTTCTGGGCTCAGAAGCTGGACGTAATGCAAAAGCGCTGCTTGTGGCAGCTCTTTCAGCACTTCTGAATTCGCTTTTCATACTCGTCCTGCATCTGTCTACAGGCCTGTCATTCCTGATATCAATGATTGCTGCAACTATCTTTGGTGCACTGATTTATACTGACAAGGAGGCTGGTCTTGAATAAGCTTCTCCTGATATTCTCCTGCTCGCTCGCGACTCTTCTCCCGAGGATAATCCCGTATTTCGCTTCAAGATATCTTTCGCGTCTTCCTCGTTTCATAAGAAAGTGCATGCTTCTTCTTCCCGTTGCGGCGCTGGGTGCGCTTATCTTTCCGCTTGCGCTCACGGATTTCGGAGCTATGTGGTACGCAGGTCTTGCCGGAGTCTTTGCAGCATTTCTTGTCTCGCTCTTCCGTGGTCCCATGATACTTTCAATTGTCGTTGCACTTGTGTCCACAACGGGAATGCTTCTGGCGTTTTCCGCTTAGGAGTGGAGATGAAAGGATGCATTGTCATCATCACAGGTTCCCCAGGGACAGGCAAGACGACAGTTTCTGGTATTCTTGCAGATATTTCAGATTATCCCAGAACGATTCATCTTCATACCGATGACTTCTATCATTATTTAAGGAAAGGCTTCATACCTCCTCATCTCCCGGGATCAAACGAGCAGAACAGGGTAGTAGTTGAAGCGATTCTCCGTGCCTGTCAATGTTTCGCGGAAAACGGCTATTGTGTCATCGTGGACGGTATAATCGGACCATGGTTCATAGAGCCATGGGTAGAAGCAGCCAGAAAAGGCTATGAAATCCATTACATAATACTACGCGCTGGCAAAGACGAGACGCTAAGACGTGCAATCAGCCGTGATAAGCTTGGGCAAGATGCCAATACAGAGCTGGTGGAGAGCATGTGGCATCAGTTCGATAATCTCGGGGAATTCGAGAAATATGTCGTTGATGCTTCAGTTTCCTCTCCGGATGTGACAGCGCTTCATGTCGATGAAGGAATCATTTCAGGGCGTTTCAGACTCTGAATGATAATCAGTATGTTTTCCTCTGCTGTCTTTGAGCATGACCGCCGCCGGAACCACAGAGCAAAGGGCTGCAAAGCCGCATGCGAAGAATATAGCCTGTACACCAAGATAATCTGCAAGAAAACCGAAAAAGAGCGGTGCGATTGTATTTGCGATGCTTGTCGAGAGTGAATTGATACTGAATGCTGTTTCAAAATCATCCTTGCAGACTGACTCAGCAACCATTGTGCTTGTAATGGGGACAGTGCCTTTTGTAAGAAGTCCAAGAAGGAAGGCTAGTGTGGATATCGCTGTCAGAGATGGTGTAAGCGCGAGAGATACAAGCGATACGAAGATGCATATTTCAGAGCCTATGAAGAGATATTCCTTCCTGATTCTGTCTGTCAGTCTCCCCATTATTACTTTTCCCAGCAGATTGCCAATGAAGAATATGGAAGAGAATATACCGATATAAGAGGCATCGATTCCCCTGAATGTCAGAAGAAATGGGATGAAGATGAAAAGGGAAGCATTTGCAAATGAGTCCATGAAGCTTGACGCGTTTGCGAGCGCGAATGGCTTTTTCTTCAGGATTCTGTAATCTGGTTTCCGCTTCACTTCAGTCTTTTTCTCATTCACTTTCCAATCCTTCCGGTGTGAAATGATGAAGTACAGAAGAAAGAGCAGTATTGCAGCGCATCCATAAATTTCTGAGGCGGTTCTCCAGGATGAGAATCCGATTATGAAAGTCAGAAGCCCCGCCAGAGCGATTTTCCCTATATCACCAGTTGCGGCGAATATACCCATGTCCTTTCCGAGGCTTGATTTGGAAGAAACCTTTGCCACTGCCGAGAATGCGATTGGATGGAAGATCCCGAAAGATACGCTGCCAAGAAGAAAGGCAAGTGTAACAGTGATGATTCCGCTGGAAAATCCCAGAAGAATAAATCCTGCCGCATAGCCAAGTACCGCAGCGCTGAGGATTCTCAAGGCTCCGAAACGGGAAGCCGCTATCCCTGCAGGAAGCGCAAGAACGATTCCCGAAAAGCTCAGAAGCGATCCAAGGAGTCCCACGAGAGTGAGCGAGATATTCAATTCATCTGCCGCAAAGGGCAGTATGAGTGGCATAGCCGCAAGATATCCGTCATTGAAAAGATGCAGGACAGGAAGAAACATCGGAAACTCCTTCTTTCTGATAATACATGAAACAGATGGATGTGAAACACTGCCATTGATTCTGCAATACATTAAAGGAATGAAAAAGGAGCGGCTTCTTGGATTACCGCTCCTCGCTTCATGAGAAAAGGCTTTGTATCACCTTTTGTGTCTTTAGATGGGCGCGATTGGGATTGAACCAACGACCCCTACCGTGTGAAGGTAATGCTCTCCCGCTGAGCTACGCGCCCGAATGTGAACATGCTGATTATGCCCGCATTGAGGATTATTGTAAAGCTGGTTGGCTGAAATTCCTGAAACTTCAGGGGATTTTCATGCTAACATTGCGCTATGAGAATTTCGATAGTCTATTGGAGCCTTACAGGACATACTGCTGAGATGGCTGAGGAAATTGCATCCGGAATACGGAAAGAGGGTGTAGAGGCAAAAGCCTTCAACATTCATGAGACTGTTTCAGATAACGAATATATTGAGTCTTCATCTGGGCTTATAATAGGCACCCCTGTGTATCTTGCATCGAGTGTGTGGCAGATACATAAATGGCTGGAGGAAGATTCGAAAGGAAGCAATCTTTCTGGTAAGCTTGGAGGTGCGTTCGCTACTGCTCATTTCGCGCAGGGTGGTGCGGATACGGCTATTATGGATCTGCTTGGTCTGATGCTTGTGAAAGGCATGGTTGTCTACTCAGGCGGCGGGAGCTTCGGGCTTCCGATAATTCACCATGGGCCTGTTGCGCTTGATAAAGTTGGAGACCATTTCGATGAAAGCCGTGAGATGTTCCGGATTTACGGCTCACGCTTCGCATCAAAAGCAAAGGATTTATTCAGTTAAGAGCTCTATCGCTCTCTCCATATCTTTTCTTACCTGGTCCCTGACTTCCTCCAGGTTCCTCATCCTCTGTATCGAGCGGAGAAAGTACATCACTTCCAGTGTCATTCTCTCTCCATAGATATCTTTGTCAAAAGCATGGATATTGGTTTCGATAGTGAAGCGCCTGTCATTATCAACAGTCGGGCGTTCACCTATATTGGTGACTCCGATGAACACACCTTCCGGAAGATAGACTTTCGAGGCGTATACTCCTTCTGCCGGAATTTCCATGCTTCTGTCAGGGAGAAGGTTTGCTGTGGGCATTCCGACTGTGTGCCCCAGTCCCTTGCCGTGAACGACAGTCCCTGAAATCTCGACGATGTGAATATCAGAAGGAGTATGATTCAGGCTCATGGGTGAAAGAAGCAATCACAGATCTACAATCAGAGAGAGCGAATACTTCCGTATTGCCGTCATCCGGGTCATACATCGCTTTTAACTCCGGGTATGCATCAAGCATGGATACCAGTGCTTCGCGTCTGTCATCTTCTACGGCGATTGCAGTAAGCCTTATCCAGTCACCGCCAAGCATCGCAGATATCTCAATCTTCGGATTCCTGTGGATTTCAGCGCTGACATTCTTTTTCTTTCCTGTCTGTATGTAAAGCTTTCCATCGAACTCATGAATCGTCCCGAAGGGCCTTACTCTGGGTTGTCCGTTGTCATCTGTCGCGAGGAAATATGTTCCTGCAGCCTTGAGAAATTCCAATGTCCTTTTCTTTCCGTCTTCCATATAGACAGGTTACCGCTTTTCCGGGCTGTCAGCTATAGATTATCTTCCGCTATGGGATTAATATGCGGCTGGTTGTGAGGCGATATGGCTGCAGATCTTACCCAAGGACGTCCTTTACCTGTTCTCTTCCGTTTTTCCCTTCCTGTGATAGGAGGGAATCTATTCCAGCTTTTCTATACGCTTGCTGACACATTGATTGTCGGTCAGACAATAGGTGAGGACGCACTGGCTGCAGTCGGAGCGACGTCAGTATTCGTCTATTTCATCCTCTGCTTCATCACCGGTATGACTGGTGGATTCTCTATAATCCTTGCTCACGACATAGGAAGCAGAAGGGAAGAGGATGCGAAACGCAATATCGTGGCATCGATTTATATCTCGATTGCTGTGACAATCGTGATTACCGCAGTGACATGCATTTTCTCAAAAGGCATCATCCGTCTGATGAGGATTCCTGACACTATTGCAGCGGATGCATATACATATATGGTGATAGTGCTGGCAGGAACGGGTGCGACAGTTCTTTATAACCTCATATCCAACATACTCAGGGCATTGGGGGATAGCCGTCTTCCGCTTATATACCTTATCATCTCGTCACTTCTGAATGTCGTTCTCGATATTGTCTTCATCGTTCCGTGCGGAATGGGAGTGGGCGGAGCTGCCGCAGCGACAGTCCTTTCCCAGCTTCTTTCGGGAATCCTTTCGCTCATCTCTGCGAAAAAGCGCTATGGTGTGATGAGTATAGAGAGAAAATACTGGAGACTTGAGGCTCAGTCTTTGAAGCGCAATCTCAATCTTGGTTTCATAATGGGATTCCAGATGTCGGTAATGTGCATAGGACAGGTCGTGATGCAGTCCTCTGTTAATAGATTCGGGACTTCAGCGATTGCTGGCTACACAGCCGCGACGAAGATGGATCAGCTCTCTGTGCTGATCAATGGCTCATATGTCTCTATCGTCTCCGCATTCGTTTCGCAGAATCAGGGAGCAGGGGAGACTGAAAGGATACGTGATGGGGTGAAGGCCTCTCTTCTTCTTGCCTTGATTACCGATGCTCTTATCATGGGCATAATCGTTCTCGTTGAGCCATTTGTAGTTCCTCTTTTTGTTTCCAGTCCTTCTCCTGACACGTATGTGTATTGCCGTGATTTCTTCCTCATTACGGTGCCATTCTATCCTCTTCTTGGAATACTTTGCGTATACCGCACTGCTGTGCAATCACTTGGCAATTCAAAGGCTCCGTTCGCGGCTTGCATCGCGGAACTTGCTGCCAGATGCTCTGCGTCCATTCTTCTTGCTGTCTATGCGGGCTATCGTGGTGTTGTCTTCTCAACACCATTTGCATGGCTTCTCGCGGATATAATCGTTGTCACTGCATACGCTATGATGATGCGGCGGCATTGAAGTATAAATTCGCTGCGAGAAATCCAAATTTCTGCGAGTGCAGTCGGTGTGTTGCATTTTGGTGCATTTTTTCCAAGTTTTATTCACACAGATTTAATACATCTGTTACTATCGTAGGTGAAAGGAGAACCACTATGAAGAAGATTCTAGTTTTAGCTCTCGTGCTTGTTGCTTCCCTGTCTGTGTTTGCAGGTGGCAGCAAGGATTCATCTACTGCGGACGATGGGACAATCAAGATAGCTCTTATCATAGAGAACACAATCGATGACAAGGGCTGGTGCCAGTCTATGCATGATGGTATCACACAGGCTATTGCCGCTATGCCTGACAAGAAGATCGAATACAGCTATGCTGAGAAGATGCTTCCTGTTGATGCCGGCTCAATCGCACGCCAGTATGTTGCCCAGGGTTATGATCTTATCATCGCTCATGGTGCCCAGTACAAGAATCTCGTGCTTGAGATCGCTGAAGAGTATCCAGATGTATCATTCGCATTCGGTACTTCTTCTGAAATCGGACCTGCAAATGTATTCACATACATGCCTGAATCAGAAGAGACTGGATTCCTCAACGGTATGATAGCTGGATCCATTACAGAGGATAACATCGTAGGTGTTGTCGGTCCTGTAGATTCTGGCGATTCTGCACGTTATAACCGCGGTTTCGTTCTTGGTGTACAGTCTGTGAATCCAGAGGCAAAGATTCTTGTCGCTCATTCCGGCTCGTTCTCCGATTACGTGAAGGCTGCTGAAGTCGCTCAGTCACAGCTCGCATCGGGAGCAGATGTTCTCACAGGTTCATCCCAGCAGGCTATTGGAGCTCTTCGCGCGACAGCTGAGAGCCCGATAGCAATGTGGCTTGGACAGGATACAGCTCAGCTTACAACTGAGGAAGGCAAGGCAAAGTGCGTTGCAGCATGTGCATATAACTATGCAGCTGTAGTCATTAACCTCGTAAATAAGATTGAAAGCGGAGTGAAGGGCGGCGAGTGCATCCCGATGAACTTTGCTAATGGCGGTTTCGTATTCGCTTATAACCCGGATCTTGAGGCTGAATGGGTAACACCAGAGCTCAAGGCCGCTGTACAGGAAGCTATGGACAGCTTCATTGCAGACCCAGATGGCACACTTGCTGACTGGGCAGATGTTGATTACTCAACTCTTTGATTCCACACAGGGCAGAGCATTATCGCTCTGCCTTTCTCAGATGCTATGGAAAATAAAATAAGAAGTCTCCGTATGGAGCATATTTCAAAACGCTTCCCTGGAGTTCTTGCATCCGATGATATCTCTATCAGTGTCGGAGAAGGGGAAGTGCTAGCGCTTGTCGGCGAGAATGGTGCTGGCAAGACTACACTCATGAATATTCTCATGGGACTTTATCAGCAGGATGAGGGAAGAATCCTCATAAATGATGAGGAAGTCCATTTCAAGGGACCTGAAGACGCCTTCAAGGCAGGGCTCGGGATGGTTCATCAGACATATATGCTGGTGCATAATATGACTGTTACTGAGAATATCGCATTGGGATATAAGAAAGCCTGGAAAGGCATTCATCTCGATATGAAGAAAGTCCGTGATAAAGTTGTGGAGGTTTCCGAGCATTATGGACTTGCGGTAAATCCTGATGCATATATCTGGCAGCTGTCTGTCGGTGAACAGCAGAAAGTAGAGCTTGTGAAGACACTCTGTCTGGGCGCAAGATTCCTTATTCTCGACGAGCCTACTTCCGCATTGACGCCTCAGGAGGTTGATGAGCTGATTGTCCTTCTGCATCGCATGACATCAGAGCTTTCCATCATCTTCATTTCCCATAAACTGCAGGAAGTCAAAGCCCTTTCCAATAAAGTCACGATACTAAGGCATGGAAAAGTCGTGTTCAGCGGCAATACTGATGATTATTCATCGGAGGAAATCGCCGCGAAGATGACTGGGCATGAAATCATCCTTCCCAAGAATAATGAGAAGAATGAGAATGGTGAGACAGTCCTTTCAATAAAGGATATCGTCGTGAAGTCCGATATGGACACAGCGGCTCTAGATCATCTCTCTCTTGATATCAAGGCGGGCGAGATTGTCGGTCTTGCTGGTGTTTCCGGCAATGGGCAGCGTGAGCTTGCCGAAGTCATAAATGGCCTCAGGAAGTGTGAAAGCGGTAGTATCTCTTTCTTTGGAAATGAAATACAGAACAAGAACGCGGAAGATATCATACGTCATGGCATGGGTTATATTCCTGAAGAGAGAAACACCGAAGGAATAGTCCCCGGTTTCTCAATAAAAGAGAATTTCATCCTGAAGGATTCCACATCCGCGCCTTTTGCCCATTCATCAATAATGAATGGCAAAGCAATTGATGAGAATGCTGAGAGCCTTATCAGGAAATTCGATGTCAGATGCCCTGGGATAAACACAGCTGCAGGCTCCCTTTCCGGAGGTAATATCCAGAAAGTCATCCTTGCCCGCGAAATCGAGCGCAAGCCGAAGTTCCTAGTTGCTGTCTATCCGACACGTGGCCTCGATA
Organism: uncultured Spirochaetaceae bacterium; assembly: GCA_944388955.1. Taxonomy (GTDB): domain Bacteria; phylum Spirochaetota; class Spirochaetia; order Sphaerochaetales; family Sphaerochaetaceae; genus Ornithospirochaeta. Next base: position 96,341 of record CALXKJ010000002.1, read on the forward strand.
TGGGTGCTGTCGAATTCATTCATCAGAAGCTTCTGGAGATAAGGAAGAGCGGAGTAGGTATCCTTCTCATTTCCGAAGAACTCGATGAGATAATGGATCTCTCTGACAGAATCGCCGTCATTTACAAAGGCTCTATACAGCGTGTGCTGGATAAAGCGGAGGCGACAAGGGAGAATCTTGGAATACTGATGGCAGGAGTCAAGCTATGACAAAAGGATTCAAAATTGCTTTCAAGGCTGTAATCATACTCCTTGCTGTGGTGATAGCCTTTCTGATGGCTTCTGTTATCCTGTGGATTATCGGGGCTGATGTAAGCGCGACATTCTACACGATATGCCTGGAGCCTCTTACCAATATGCTTCATCTCTCTGAAGTGCTTATCAGAGCTATCCCGCTCTGTATAATCGCACTCGGAATATCTGTGGCATACAGGTCTGGAATCATAAATATCGGTGCGGAAGGTCAGATGTCAATCGGCCTTCTCGCGTTCACAGGAGTTGCGCTGGCATTCCCAGATGTACCGCGTCCGCTGCTTCTGCCGCTTGCTCTTCTTGCATCTGTCATCGGTGGCGGTGTCTGGGGATTCATTCCCGGTATTCTGAAGGCCAAGCTCAATGTGTCCGAGCTCCTGTCGACTGTAATGCTCAATTACATAGCCGCACAGTTCTATTCGCTCTGTCTTCGCACTATCTATCTTGATCCCGCGGAGCAGGTCTATGGCACTGGCACGCCTCAGTCGATGAGACTTACCGACAATGTCTGGCTTGGACGTATCACGGGGAGACTGCATTACGGTATCATCATCGCGATTGTGCTTGCCGTCCTTGTTTTCCTCCTTATGTGGAAGACATCGATGGGATTCAAGATGAGAGCATCAGGCTCCGGTGCAAGAGCTGCTCGGTATGCTGGTATAAGTGTTGGATTCTATGTAACTGTATCGATGGTCATCTCCGGTGCTTTTGCAGGTCTTGCAGGTGGTGTGGAGCTTGCGGGTGTCCATAGACGTGCTATCGAAGGCATTACCAACAACTATGGATTCTCAGGCGTTGTAGTAGCTCTTTTCGGCGGACTCCATCCATTTGGCATCATTCCCGCTTCATTCTTCTTCGGCCTCATGATCTATGGTGCGACACTGGCACCGACAAAGGTCGGCGTTCCCGCCAATATCGTGCAGGTTATGCAAGGCATAATAATCATCGTTATCGTTACAGCCCAGATGGTGCTTTCAAATGATTATTTCCGCGACAGAGTCTGGAGAAGAATCCAGTCTCTCAGGAAGAAGGAGGCCTGAAATGATCGATATAATCACTAATATGCTGTCGATGTGCATACCATTTTCTGTCGCTCTTCTTCTGGCTTCAACTGGAGAGATGTTCAATCAGCGAGCTGGTGTATTCAATCTCGGATGCGAAGGCGTGATGGCGATGGGTGCGTTTGTCGGTATGCTCATACCATTCCTTGCTGGTGGCGGTATGCGTGTTTCCCAGTGGTATAATGTTCTGGGCTTCGCTGCAGCTGCGGTTCTTGGCGCGCTCTTCGGTCTTTTCTTCGGCGTCATCACAGTCACATTCAGAGCCCCGCAGGGCATTGCTGGCATAGGACTTCAGATGTTCGGAGTAGGGTGTGCAGGTACGCTCTTCAGGCATTTTGTCGGAGGCACCCAGTCAATTCCGGGAATCCCTGATGTGGATATACCGCTTCTTTCGAAGATACCTGTTATCGGGGAGATATTCTTCTCCCACAATGCTGCAAGCTATCTCGCATACATCTTCATTCCGGTAGCATGGTACATTCTTTTCCGTACCCCATGGGGACTGAAGGTAAGGGCCGCGGGTACGAATCCACGAGCCGCTGATTCAATGGGTGTCAATGTCAGCCGTACACGCTATGAATCTCTTATGGTCGGAGGTGCCCTTGCAGGTCTTGCCGGAGCCTACCTCTCGATAGCCCAGGCGAAGATGTTCTCTGACACGCTTATATCAGGGCGCGGATTCATTGCAGTTGCACTTGTGTATTTCGGGCATTGGAATCCTGTGAAGATCATGGGTGGAGCGCTTCTCTTTACATTCGCGCAGACTTTCCAGACAGTTGTCCAGAGCTTCGGAATATCCTTCCCGTATGAGCTTGCTGTCATGCTGCCATATGTCCTTGTCATTGTTGTTCTCGCGTTCACGTCAAGAAACGACATGTCGGCACCAACATCGCTTGGAAAGCCATTCAACAGGGAAATAAGAACCTGACAGATTCTAACGCAGAATGCATCTCCTCCGTCCGGGGGAGATGTTTTTTGCCTCGGGGCTTGTACTTCCCGCTGGAAAGAATGAAGAATATAAGCATGGCAAAGAGATATTGTCCGCTTTTCAATAAATGCGGTGGTTGTGATTCTGTAAACAGCTCTTATGAGGATGAGCTTCTTGAGAAATACATCAGAGAGGAGAAGTTCCTCTCGCGTTTCGCTCCTGTGTCTCCGATACTCCCTTCTCCTTCTGTAACCGGTTACAGATGCAAAGTGCAGGCTGTGTGCGGAGAGAAAGATGGAAAGCTCATTACAGGGATATACCGCAAAGGCAGTCATCGTCTCATATCCGTGAAATCCTGTCCTCTTGAAGATGAGAGAGCTGGTGAGATACTCAGCACGATAAGAGTATTATCGAATCGATATGGCATAAAAGCATATGATGAAGACAGGATGACTGGGGATCTAAGGCATGTGCTTATACGCACATCCGACTACTATGATGAAGCGCTTGTCGTCCTTGTCGCCTCGTCACTTGAGCTTAAGAGCGCGTCAGATCTCGCAGCGGCTATTCATCAGCGCCATCCTTACGTCAAGTCAGTCTCAGTCATCGAGAATAGAGAAAAGACATCGATGGTCATCCCGGAAGGCGCAAAGGAGAGGATTGTCTACGGTAAAGGCTATATCACAGAGCGTGTTTCCGGACTCGATTTCCGTATCTCTGCACGCTCATTCTTCCAGGTTAATCCAAGACAGGCTGAAAGACTATATACCATAGCAATGAACATGGCCGAACTCCGCCCTGATGACAAGGTGATTGATGCATATTGCGGAACGGGTACTATAGCGCTCATTGCCGCGCATCTTTCAGGATGCGAGGCTATCGGAATAGAGGCCAACGGGCAGGCTGTGCATGATGCGGAGGTGAATGCTTCTATCAACAGGCTTGATAACGTTTCCTTCATAAACGCGGATGCGTCGAAATATATGAAGGAAATGGCGAAGAAAGGGGAGACGTGCTCTGTGCTGTTTCTGGATCCTCCACGCTCTGGTGCCACAGAGGAATTTCTTGCCGCTATGGGGCGCATGGCTCCTGAGCGGGTTGTGTATGTATCATGCAATCCTGAGACACTTGGTCGTGACTTAAGGTATATCCATCGCTTTCTTCCATATAAAATCCAGGGAATACAGCCAGTTGACCTATTCCCTGGTTCCTCTCACATAGAGACAGTCGTTTATATGGACAGATACTGATCAGGATACGATATCCTGGAACTTCCTCAAGGCGCTGTTTGAGCCGGAAAGCACCATCTGCTCTTCTTTGTGAAGAACGGTATCAGGGCCAACGCTTCCGTTTGCCTTGCCATCTTTGATGACGGCTATGAGGGATATACCATATTTCTCTCTGAGTCTGATGTCCTTAATGGACATCGAATCGAGGGATTCAGGAGTCCTGATCTGTATGATTGAAAATTCATCTGAAAGCGGGAGAATGTCCTCTGCAAGCCTTTCACAGAGCTTTATGGCGGTGCGCTTACCGATTTCGATTTCAGGGAAAATCACTTCAGCTCCGATTTTCTTGAGTATTTTGGCGTGGTCATCGCTTATTACCTTGCAGATAACTCTCTTCACGCCAAGCTCAAGCGTATTCAGTGCTGCGAGTATTGAATTCTCTACGTCTTTTCCGATTCCAACGATGACAGTATCTGCATCCTGAAGCCCAGTCTCTGCAAGAGATTCCATTGACATGTCATTGACGACAAAGACATCAGCATCTGTTTCCTGCAGCGCTCTGAGCCTCTGCGGATCCTTGTCTATCGCTATTACGCTTTTGCCTCTTTCAATCAGCTCCTCTGCAACTGCAAGCCCGAAGCGTCCGATTCCTATTATTCCGAAGATTTTGTCTCCATCTTTCCTGTTTTTCATGTTTTTATCCTATTATTATTTTTTCTTCTATCAGAGTGACCTGTGATGGTCTTCTTACCGCGAACGCGCTTATGATTGTCATGAACCCGACTCTTCCAAGGAACATGAGAGCTATAAGCACAATCTTGCCAGCAAATGATATATATGGTGTTATGCCCATCGTAAGGCCGACGGTAGCATATGCCGAGACTGTTTCATACAGCAGTTTGTCCATCGTGAATTCTGGATCCGTGATAGATAGAATAAGCGTTCCGCCTAATACAAGCAGAATCGAGATTATAATCACGAAGAAAGCCTTCATGACCGATTCCTGGCTTATCTCCCTCTTGAACGCAGTCGTCTTCTTTCCAAGCAGGAGAGAGAACGTCGCCTTGATAGCCGTGAACATGGAAGTGGTTTTGACACCGCCACCTGTTGACCCCGGGGAGGCACCGACGAACATCAGTATGATTGTAAGTGCAACTCCTGCAGGAGGAAGGGTTGTCTGGTCATAAGAGAAGTAGCCTGCCGTTCTTGTCGTGACAGACTGGAAAAAAGCATTCTTCCAGTCGATGCCCGGGAGGATGAACCTGAAAAGAATCATACCGGAAATGACAAGGAAAAGCGTTGATGTGAGCACTATCTTCGTATGAAGCGATATCTTCTTTTTCTTCAGCAGGAATGAGAATAGATTGGAATAGAGCAGGAATCCCAATCCACCCGCTATGATCAGAAGTGCTATGGTGATAAGCACCAGCGGGCTGTCATTCCAGCCAAGAAGGCTTGTAGAGAAGAGATCGAATCCCGCGTTGTTGAATGCTGACACGGAATGGAAGAGCGCAAGATAGATTGTCCTTCCAATGGAGTATCCATGGTCGCTGAAGCCGATGAAAAGGAAAACAGCCCCGATAAGCTCAGCGGCAGCTGTGACCGCCACAGCTGTGAACAATAGCTTCCAGACCTGCACCCTATGATCTGCCCCGAATGAATCACGAAGCAGATTACGGCTCGATAAATCAAGCTTTCCGCTTGTCAGCCTGATGATTATCACCGCAATGACAGCATATCCAAGCCCACCAATCTGGATAAGCAGCATCATCACAGTTGTGCCGAATGGAGATAGCACAGCGCTGATATCAACGGGCGTGAGCCCTGTCACGCAGACAGCTGACGTCGATATGAAAAGCGCATCGATAGCTTTAAGATTCTCTCCCTCATTCTGCGATACAGGCAACAGCAGAAGAAGCGCTCCGATTGTTATGACACTCAGAAATCCGAGTGCTAGCTGCAGCCCTGGCTGCAGTTTCCTCTTTGCACGCATGTCCCAGATTATAGCCATTCATTGATTATCTTTGAAGACTTGCGGCTCTTGTTTCTTGACAATTCCCGTAAGAGTGCGGATATAGAGAATATGATTGAAGAAAAGAGAGAAGCATTCAGAATGCATGTCAAGCCTGGATGCGAAGAAGAGTATGAGAGAAGGCACAGGGCCATATGGCCTGAAGTGAAGAAGATGATTTCCGAAAGCGGGGTTTATGATTATTCAATCTATCTCGATAAGGAAACAGGCTATCTTTTCGCTTTCCAGAAGACGAAGGGCGATAAGGGCTCCCAGGATCTGGGCTCTGAGGAGATTATCCAGAAATGGTGGGCTTACATGAAGGATCTTATGGATACAAATGAGGATAATTCACCTGTATCCATCTCGCTGAGGGAAGTCTTCCATATGGACTGAAATGATTGCATCCTCATTCTAGGGGATGCATATTTTTATTTACGAAAAATTGCTCCAAACGCTTATTTTCTTGCTTGACGGCTGTTTATATGCCATTTAGCCTAAGAAAAAGGAAAGGCAGGCTGGGGTACTATAATTTCATTTTTCATCATCCTGTCAGGCAGTGGATACTGCATTCCTAGGGAGGAAGAATGAAGAGATTGATTCTTATTGCTATAGTGCTTATAGCGCTTTCATCGGCGCTGGTGGCTTCGCCTCTTGATAACCCGCTCGGTGTATTTGCCGGAACTCAGAGTTTTTCAATTTATGGTAGTTATCTTGGGGTAACGGGAGAAGAGATGATAAACAGTGTAGGTGCGGGCCTGCAGTATAAAGCGCATCTTTTCTCTAGTCCTGTGTTTTATTATGGCGATACCTATGTCGGCTATCCTGTGACACGTCCATCATTAGGAGTAAGCGGTAATTCTTTCGCTATCGACTGGTCTGTCTCAATGGGACTCGGATGGAAATTCCTGCTACCAAACAACAGAATAGCACTTGCATTCGGTGCCGGCGTGTCGATGTATATGCTTTTCGATATGAAGACCGGTGGCGTTCAGAGTGATATGAGCTTCGGCCCGGAGCTCCTTGCGGAGTTTGATTATCTCTTTTCCGATAGTGCTTTCCTTTCGGTGAATGCCATGCCAGCTTTCGATATCCTGCAGCTCAGGCTTTCAACAGAGAAAAACGTGTCGGAATTCCGTGTCAGGATTCCTGTTAAAATCGGCATAGGACTGCAGTGGGGTAAAAACATCTGACAAAGACAGTCAAACTGATTGCTGTTATCTGAGAATAAGCTAAAATATAAAGCATGGTTTATCTTGCAGTTGATATCGGAGCTTCAAGCGGTAAGCTCGTGAAAGGACATCTCACATCTGACGGAAGAGTCGAGATGGAGACAATTCATCGTTTTCCAAATGGACCGAGAAAGAAAGATGACGGAACATTGGTCTGGGATCTGGAAGGTCTTTATCAGGGGATAGTCGAAGGACTCAGAAAAGCTGGTAAGGCGGATTATATCGCCATAGATACATGGGGCGTTGATTTCGTTCTGCTCGATGAGAATGGTGAAATGATAGGTGATCCGGTTTCCTACCGTGATGGCCGCACCGACAGGCTTGATACCTGGCCAGACCAGAACATGCTCTATGAGAGAACAGGAATTCAGTTCCAGCGATTCAATACGATCTATCAGCTCCTGTCACTTAAGCAGGAACATCCAGAGTATCTTGAGAAGAGCGCATATATGCTCTTCATCCCTGATTATCTCGCTTACCGTCTGACAGGTGTCATGAAGCATGAGTATACGTTCGCTTCAACGACTAATCTCCTCGATCCTGAGAAGAGAACATGGGATTATGGTCTTATAAGAGATCTGGGGCTTCCACAGCATCTTTTCGTGGAGCTTTCCGATCCAGGAACGGAAGTCGGACGTCTTAAACCCGATCTTGCAGAGAGAATCGGATATGACCCGATGGTGATTCTCTCTCCATCTCATGACTCTGCCTCAGCTGTTGTCGGGGCTCCGGTAGGGGATAAGTCCATTTATCTCTCATCTGGTACCTGGTCGATTCTTGGCTGTGTTGAGGAGCATCCGCATAAGGGAGAGGAGGCAAAGAAGGCTAATCTTTCAAATGAAGGCGGTGTAGATGGCACCATAAGGCTTCTGAAGAACATCATGGGAACATGGATGCTGCAGTGCCTTTCAAAGGAGACGGGTGCTGGTTTTGATGAGCTTGAGAGTGAAGCAAGAAGCGCAGAGCTCCCGGGTATTATCGATGCGTCTGACAGCCGCTTCCTCGCGCCGGAATCGATGTCTGACGAGATATGCTCCGCGCTTGGCCGTACGGATCTCTCGAGAGGCGAGATAGCTTCCGCTGTCTACAATTCACTTGCAATAGCGTATCGCGACGCGATTGATGAGATGGAGAGAATCACTGGCCGTACTTTTGAGCATATAGCAATTGTCGGAGGTGGCTCCAAGGATGGATATCTCAATGCGCTTACAGCCATGTATACCCATCGTACTGTAACAGCGGGGCCGGGAGAGGGAACCGCAATCGGAAATCTTCTTTATCAGATGATTTCGACAGGTGAACTCAGAAGAGAGAATAAGAATGATGTTCTGAGAAAGTCTGTGAAGATCGATCAGTACAGAAGACTGGACTGATGCTTTGCTTTCCATTGTCGCTCGTTGATGCTATAAGTAATTCGAGAGTTTGCTCTCAAGGAGATATGATATGTTTCTTGATGATTTCATAAGGATGTGTTTTGACGGATTCCAGCAGGGCTGGCATGAGAGAAATGGCGGAAATCTTTCATATAGAATGAAGGATGAGGATGTTGAGGCTGTAAAGGACAGGCTCCATGACACAGGCCGTCATTATGATATGAATTTCAGCGCTCCAGAGCTTAAGGGTGCATATTTCACAATCACGGGCTCCGGAAAATATATGCGCAATGTTCCTCTCCAGCCTGAGAAGAATATCGGAATCATCCGTATCGATGACAAAGGCACTGGCTATGACATCATGTGGGGTCTTGAGGATGGTGCTAAGCCGACAAGCGAGCTTCCTACACATCTTATGAATCATATTGCCAGAATGAAGGCTACAGACGGTGCATGCCGCGTTATCTATCATGCGCATCCGGCGAATATAACTGCGCTTACATATACTCTTCCTCCAGAGGCAAAGGCTTACACAAGAGTTCTCTGGCAGAGTGAGACAGAATGCGCTGTCGTCTTCCCTGAAGGTGTTGGGGTCGTAGACTGGATGGTTCCAGGCTCTATCGATATCGGTATCGAGACTGCAAAGCTCATTACCAAGTACCGCGCTGTTGTCTGGACATTCCATGGCATCTTCGGAAGCGGTGCTGATTTCGATGAGACATTCGGACTTGTTCATACAATCGAGAAAGCCGCAGAGATTTACCTCAAGGCAAAGAGCGCAGGAATCATCAGAACGATTACAGACGATGAATTCAAGGCCCTTGCTGACGCATTCGGCGTAACGCTCAATCCTGAGTTCCTCGGCTGATTTCCTTCCTTTCTGGAGAATGTGCATCCCGAAAGGGATGCATTTTCTTCTGCGAAAATCCAACAGAATGCTTGCAATGAGATTCTGAAGCGTTAAAATTATGTAAACAGGAGGTGGAAATGGCAAATAAGATAATTACAATCGGAAGGCAGTTCGGATCGGGCGGAAGAGAGCTTGGAAGAAGGCTTGCGGAAGCGCTGCAGATTGCTTATTACGATAAGGAAATCCTTACTGAGATTTCAAAGAGGACGCAGCTTACAGAGGAATATGTCCACAATGTCGTAGAGCATCATCCGTATCCTCTTCTTCCTATAACAGTCGGTCATAGCCTCTATCCTGATATGGCATTCCAGCTCCAGCAATCCGTATATACCGAGCAGAGCAATATTATAAAGGAGATGGCCGCCGCTTCGGACTGCGTTATCGTTGGCCGCTGTGCTGACTATATCCTTCATGATATCCATCCATTCAGGATCTTCGTCTATGCTGATATGGAGTCCCGCATCGCAAGATGCCATGCCCGCGCACCTGAGGGTGAGCACCTGAGCGACAAGGAGCTGAAGCAGATGATCCAGAAAGTCGACAAGGGCAGGGCTAAATACTATGAGTTCTACACAGGCGAGAAGTGGGGAGACAAATCCTCATACGATCTCTGTATCAACACTTCGAATGTGGTCATAAAAGAGCTTGTCCCGCATCTTGCCGCATTCCTTTCATAGCATGATGTCTGTCTCCTGCCTTTCTGGCAGGAGGCTTCCGCTCTTGTCCTAAAGCTATGCATTGTTTATATTCTCAAGTGGAGATTTTGCAATGCATAACATCAGAAAAATCACAGAAGACGTTATCTACGTTGGTGCAAGCGATCGTCGTCTTGCTCTTTTTGAGAATGTTTATCCGATTGAGAGGGGTGTGAGCTATAACTCCTATCTCGTCATCGATGAGAAGACTGTTCTTCTTGATACAGTAGATCATTCAGTTTCCCGCGAATTCTTAGATAATATCGAGTATGCCCTTGACGGCAGGAAGCTTGACTATCTTATCGTGAATCATATGGAGCCTGATCATTGCTCTGTCATCGCAGAGCTTGTGCTCCGCTATCCTGAGCTTACGATTGTAGGGAATGCGAAGACTGCACAGATGATCAAGCAGTTCTATACCTTCGATGTAGATAAGCACATGCATCTTGTAAAGGATGGGGATAGCCTTACTACAGGTAAGCATACATTCGCATTTGTCTTTGCTCCGATGGTGCACTGGCCGGAGGTCATGGTTTCATTCGACACATCCAACGGATTCCTTTTCTCGGCGGATGCCTTTGGTACATTCGGTGCTCTTTCAGGCAACCTTTATGCAGATGAGCTTGAGTTCGACCGTGAGTGGCTTGATGACGCACGCCGTTATTATATAAATATCGTCGGCAAGTATGGTGTTCAGGTTATGAACACACTCAAGAAGGCTGCAGCTCTTCCTATAAAGATGATACTTCCTCTCCATGGACCGATCTGGAGAGAGAACATCTCATATTTCCTCGATAAATACACAACATGGGCATCTTATGTGCCAGAGGAAAAGGGACTTCTCTTCATCTATTCGACAATCTATGGCGATACAGCGAATGCTGTTGATGCAATTGCTGCGATGGCTGCGGAGAAAGGAGTAAGGAATATCCACGTCTACGATGCCTCGAAGACCGACGTGTCCGTGCTTGTCTCTGAATGCTTCAGATACAGCACAATCGTATTCGCTTCTCCGACATATAATGCTGAGATATTCCCGAAGATGGAGATGCTTCTTACAGAGCTGAAGGCTCATGCATTCCAGAACAGGGATGTGGCAGTCATAGAGAATGGGACATGGGCAATCTCAGCTGGCAAGAAGATTTCCGAGATGCTTTCGTCAATGAAGGATATAAGGATTATCGCACCGGTTCTGACGATTAAGTCCTCAATGAAGGATGAGCAGATTCCTGAAGCGGAAGCAATGGCTGAAGCTCTCTCTGAAAGCGTAAGAAGATAAATGACAGGCGAGGCTCAGGCCCCGCCTTATTTAATTAGGTTGGTTATGGGTATAAGCAGTCTATTCGTGCTAGCCGTCGGGCTTAGCATGGATGCTTTTGCAGTCGCGATATGCAAAGGCCTCGCGATAGGTCATCCCTCTCCGAAGGCCTCTATCGCTGCTGGTCTCTGGTTTGGAGTCTTTCAGGCTCTGATGCCTCTTATCGGGTATTTCATCGGAATACAGTTCACATCGCTCGTTAGCGCTTTCGACCATTGGATTGCCTTTGTGCTTCTTCTTGTCATCGGCGCTTCGATGATAAAGGAAGCATTCGGCAAGGATGAAGAGGAGACAGCTTCAATCGGTATCAGGACGATGTTCCCTCTTGCTGTCGCCACAAGCATCGATGCGCTTGCTTCTGGCATAGCCTTGGCAGCTGTTGATGGCAATATATTCATCGCTGTCTCATTCATTGGTCTTATAACATTTGCGCTTTCCGCATTCGGGGTGAGGCTAGGCGCCATCGCCGGAGCAAAATACAGCTCCAAGGCGGAGCTCTGCGGGGGAATCATACTGATTGCTATCGGTCTGAAGATACTGATTGAGCACATGACAGAAGGCATCTGATTTTCCTAACATCTGGCTGAAAACATATTATAATCAGAGTAGGAGGAAGTAATGGGCGAAAAGACAATCTATACTATTGGCAGACAGTTCGGTTCGGGTGGAAGACAGGTTGGTAAGGCCCTTTCGGAGAAACTAGGTATTCCTTATTATGACAAGGAGCTTCTTGCTATGGCTGCGAAAGACAGCGGATTCTCGGAGGAGCTCTTTCATAATGCCGATGAGAAACCTGCTTCATCGCTTCTTTATTCGCTTGTCATGGGCAGTTATCCAATGTCGTCAGGCACTCTTGGCTTCAACGAAATGCCTCTCAATGACCAGCTTTTCCTGATTCAGTCGAATACTATCAGGAAAGTCGCGAAGAAAGGCTCCTGCATAATAATCGGAAGATGTGCGGATTACATTCTCAGAGGCAATCCAGATCTTATTTCCGTTTTTGTCCATGCGCCGCTTGAGGCAAGAGTAAGGCGGGCCATTGAATGCTATGAGATTCCTGCAGATAGGGCTGAGGATGTCTGTCTTAAGAATGATAAGAGCAGGGCTAACTTCTATAACTACTATTCAGACCAGAAGTGGGGTATGTGCCGTACATACTCGCTCTCTCTCGATTCATCTCTTCTGGGTATCGACGGATGCGTTGATGAGATTATCCGCTTCATGGAGCTCGCTGAGAAGAACAGAGATCACAGAATATGATAATCTTCGATACGCTTGACGAGCTTGAGAGTTATCAGGGGGCGGTTCCGTCTATTTCCACGGTTATCGGGATAATGGACCGCTCTCTTCCCTATGAGCAGGGGCCGGGGCTCTATGACACGCCTGAGAAAAGCGATGTCAGATATATCGTTGATGAGAATCTCTCATCGGATAAAGGCTTTGAGGCTGAGCATCATATAGGAAAGATGGTGATGGAAATCGTACTGGAAGGCGATGAGATTATCTCAGTCTCCGGCTCTGTCTTCAGAATGGAGACTGGACGTTTTCTTATCTATAGCGGTGATGAAACAGTGAAGCGTGGATTATGCTATACGCTTCCTCAGCATTTCAAAGCTGTGAGGTTCATATTCTAGCAAATAGAAAACCGCCCGGAGGCGGTTTTCCATTGCAATCATTCTGCTTCTTCCTGAACGATTGAATTCAATGTTATATCGAAAACAAGAAGGGAATTCGGCTCGATTGTCTGCGTTCCGCCTTCTCCGTAGCCAAGCTCTGGCGGGATGTATGCCCTTACTGAGTCTCCGACAGTCATATGCGTCACAGCTTCAGTGAATCCCGGGATAAGCGTCTGCAGGTTGAAGTCAACGCCGCTTCCCTGATCCATCACAGTACCATCCATGAGCGTGAGAGTGTAGTCGACATTCACAGTATCATCGGAAGCCGGTGACGCGCTTTCCGTGGTGTCATCGAGGATGAATTCAAGCTGTACGCCGCTATCGAGTACAACGATGCCTTCGCGCTGGGCATTATCATTGAGGAAATTCTCAGCTTCCTGCTTATTTGTCTCTGAAAGCTCTCTTATGTACTCATCATACTTCTGCTGCATCTCGAGAATATACGCATCGATTGCAGCATTCATCTCCTCTGTTGTGAGTATAGGATCTGCGTCAAAAATCGCAGTGAGAAGACCTGCCGCGAAATCCTCACCGATGACTTCTATTCCGCCATACATGAGGTTGAGGACAGTGAAGTATCCATATGAATAAGCGAATCTGTCTTCAAGCGATTCCGGAGCTGGAAGTGCCATTATCGAATCGGTATCAGTTATGATCTCACCATAATCTGTAGGCAGATTCTTGCTGAAAACCTCTGTCATGAATTCATCAAGCGATGCTGACATGATGTCGATAGCGATAAGAGGAGCTGTTTCCTGAAGATTCGCAGCATCGATTACACCGCGTGCGAAATAACCAGCTCTAGGATAGAGATTCTGCAGCATCAGGGATTTCATCGTCAGATAGCCATATGAATAGTTGAAAGCGGATGCAGTGTCAGATGTGTCTACATTTCCTATCTGGATGACTATTCCGGGCATCTTCGCGGGAGTCCCTGTCTCTGGAGCAATCAGGCCAGCTTCAACTGCTGGAGTTGCGTTGCGTATAGCAGTTGCCGGAATCTGCGGCGGAAGTGACATCGTCATTATGCCGCTATCCTTGACGAGGATGTAATCACCATCACTGATATCAGAAAGCGCATATCCTTCCTCAGTTGCGGTTGTCCCCTCGGAGGCAAGATAGATAGCGGTCTCTCCGTTTCTCACCGTCTCAATCCTGTATGTACCGTCTTCAGATACTGTGACAGCTGTCACTTTGCAGAGCATTTCATCTGCAGCAGGCTCCTTCACGCCCTGGGCCGCAAGCAGCACGCTGGAAACAAGGAGTACAGCTGCAAGAGAGAAAAATCTTCTCATATTATCCTTCCTTTGTATTTAAAATGTAGCTTTTAGCCAGAAGGCGGTCAATCTTGGCTGATGGAGTTTCTGTGGATATGATGCTACACTCGTTTCATGAACGAGACAGATTATAGACTTCTGAGACGGTGCGTGGAGATTGCACATGAATCGATGGAGAAGGGCAATCATCCATTCGGAGCTCTCCTTGCTGACGAGAATGGGAATATACTTCTTGAGCAAGGCAATGAATTCACTGAAGGCGGCAGCGCATACCACGCAGAGACGCTTCTTCTCTTGAAAGCCGCGAAGCTTTACACTCCTGAGTTTCTCTCAAAGTGCACACTGTATTCCAACTTCGAGCCTTGCTGTATGTGCACAGGCGCTCTTTACTGGACGAATACAGGCCGTCTCGTTTTCGGCGCGACTGAGAAGGATCTCCTGCGCTTCACGGGGGATAATGAGGAAAATCCCACATTCTCCCTTTCCTCCAGAGAAGTAGTTTCACATGGTCAGAAGAATATAATCATAGAGGGACCTGTCGATGATGAAGCGCTTCTTGAGGAAATCTGCCGCGACCATATAGATTTCTGGTCATAATCGATGGAAAATCTTCTTCCCTCGATTCTCAGGCATGAGAATATTTCGCGTATCGCAGATGGCGGGGTATACATAACTGACAGAAGAGCTCTTCCCTTTGAGAAGAAAGAAGTCTTCTGTCCATCCTGGCGCGAGTGCGTGTCTGCTATCAAGGAAATGGTGACTCAGGGCGGTGGCCCGCTTGAAGTCGCGCTGAATGCAGTTCTTATCACGTCGGAAACCCATCCGGATGAGCTTGAGCATGCGGTGAGGGCGCTTTCTGAGGCAAGGCCAACGAACACGACAATGAAGAGGGAAATCACGGGGATTCTCAAGCGCTATAGAGCCGGAGAGGACATGAAGACGCTTGTCGGGGAGGTCTTTCTCCGCTATGACAGGGCTTATGACGCAATGAGTGATATCGGGGAGAGCCTTATCCGTGACGGGGATGGTATTCTCACACGCTGTTTTCCTGAGCACTCATTCATGTTATCCGTGGCGAAAGCAATGAAAAATGGCAAGCGTATACGTGTTTACGTGCCTGAGACTAGGCCGTACCTTCAAGGCGCTCATCTTACGGAGCCATGCCTGAGGGAAATCGGGGCGGAATGCTATCTCATAACCGATGCGATGAATGCCCATTTCATGCAAAGCGGTGACATATCGCTATACCTGACGGCCTCCGACCTTGCCTTCAGCAATGCTCTTGTCGTGAATAAGACAGGAACGCTCTCGGATGCGATACTATCCCGGCATTTTGGTATCCCATATTATGCGTTTTCGGTAAATCCCTCGCCAGATGATGAGATTCCCGTGATAGAATACAGGGAAGGAGAGGATCTTAAGCATGTGGGAGGCTGTGCGATAGCAGCTTCCGAAGCTAAAGCGCTGTATCCGTGTTTTGACGTAATCAGTCCGGACTTCGTTTCCGGAGTAGTGCATCCGGAGGGTATTTATGAAGGCAATAATCGCTGGAACAGGCATAGATAAGGATAAGAGATTCTACAGCAGCATGAAGGCAATCGAAACGCCGTTCGGCTCAGTGGAATACGCCCAGATTGATGGGATTATCTATCTTCCACGGCACTGTCCGGGACACACGCTTCTTCCCCATATGATCAATTACAGGGCTAATGTCAAAGCACTGGAGATGCTTGGGGTTGATGAAGTCATAACAGTCTATGCTGTCGGCTCGATCACGAGGCGCCTTTCCCCTGGCCGTATCGGGCTTGTCCGTGATTTCATAGACTTTACGTCAGGCAGGAAGAATACCTTTTCCGATACTGATTCATCGATACGCCATACACCTTTTGTCTCTCCTTTTGATTTCCCTCTGATGGAGAGAGTCGCGAGGGCGGCATCAGATCTATCCATTCCCATCTCGTATAATAAGATTGTCTATATCACGACGAACGGTCCACGGCTTGAGACACCTGCCGAGATTGAGGCGTTCAGGATTCTCGGAGCGGATGTCGTCGGCATGACACTTGCAACGGAGGCTGCGCTTATACACGAGCTTGGAATAAAGAATGCGTCTCTCGCGTATTCAATAAACTGGGCTGCGGGGCTTGATGCTGAAGGCTTCTCATTCCTTGAAGATGAGTCAATAGAGCGTATCGCCAGAACTATTATGGATATTGCAATCAAAGCTCTGGAGTCGTCAATCTGAAACATTCTATTATTATGTGCTTCCTCAGTTGCCCCGCATAAAGGCAATAGATTAGAATCAGTACGTTATGAGGAATGCTTTAACTCCAGCTTTCCGCTTCCTGAAGCTTACATATGGGACATATCTTCGTCATAAGTACCATATGCAAGGCATAGGATTCGAGAAAGTATTACCATATGATGGTCCTGCGATTGTCTTCGGCAATCACACGCACACCCTGGATCCTTTTTTCATATCTGCGTTTTATCCATATACAATCAGATGGGTTGCTGGAAGCTATCTTTTCAAGATGAAGGGCGTCAGCTTCCTTCTGCGTCATCTCGTGCGTGCCATACCGAAAATCCAGGGCAGAAGCGATCTTGAGACGATAAGAAGCATCTCGGCCGCGCTGAAGGATAACGACATCGTGGGGCTTTTCCCTGAAGGCACAAGAAGCTGGGATGGGGAGATGATGGATATAACGAAAGCTACCGCGAAGCTTGTACGCATCTTCCGCGTTCCTGTTGTCTTCGTGCATATTGAAGGCGGATTCCTGAATAAACCGAGATGGAGCGATAAAGAGCGTAAAGGCGGAAGCGTGACAGTCCGTGTTGTAGATATAATGACACCTGAGGAGATTGCTTCCATGTCGCTTCCCGAGATTACGGCGAAAGTTGAGAAGAATCTCTCTTTCAGTACCGACAGCTGGGAAGAGGCAGCGAAGATACCTTATCGCTCAGATAGGCTCGCGGAGAAAGCAGAGCGTCTTTTCTATATCTGTCCGTCCTGCCACAGTGTCTCTACAATAGAAAGCCATGGCTGCAATCTTTCGTGCCGCCGCTGCTCATTTACAGCACAGCTTGACGAGTATGGACGTCTTCACACATCAGATGACAGATTCACGAAGCTTTCAGAATGGCACAGCTGGGAAACGGAAGAGCTGGAAGCAATGTATGACAGAAGCGGGAATGAGGCGCTCTTTTCAGATCATTGCATCCTTTTCCAGACTCCGGGTAAACGTAAGCTTGAGACTGTCTCGACTTCGTTCAGCGTGAGCGCGACGAGCACGGAGCTTGTGTTCTCTTTTCCGAAACGCGAGAACATAAGAGGAGTTTTCACAGATACACTGCGTTTCCCGATTTCATCGATTGAATCGATGGTTATAAACGCTAAGCAGACTATTGAGTTCTATGCAGATGGCAAGCAATACCGCTTCCGTGTGGATGAGAACAGATCACCTTTGAAATATCAGGAGCTCTGGCAGATTGTCAGGGAGAGGAGTATTTGATGGATTTCGGCTATGTACTGAATCTGGGAGCTGTAAGTGTTGCGCTTCTTATCGGAGCGCTTCTTCGTGCGAAAGTACGTGTTCTGCAGCATTTTCTTATCCCGTCTTCGATAATAGGAGGATTCTTCCTTCTTTTCTTCTATAACTTCGCAGCGCCATCATTTGGCATGGATAGCACCGTTCTTGACCAGCTTATGTATCATCTGCTGAATGTCTCCTTTATTGCTATGGCGCTCCGCAATCCTTCCGATGACAAACCAAAGGATGGAAGCGGCAGGAAGGCATTCTTCCAGAATGTCGCCGCTATATTCGGTCAGTATGGTCTTCAGTGCTTTTTCGGCCTTCTCGCAACTCTTGTGATGATTGTGACGGTTTTCCCGGATCTCTTCCCCGCAATCGGTCTGACACTGCCTCTTGGCTTCGAACTCGGACCAGGACAGGCTTATTCAATGACAGCACCATGGGAAGCTCTGGGCTTTGAAGGCGGTACGTCCGTTGGACTTGCGATGGCCGCGGCTGGATTCATTGTCGGCAGTGTCGGTGGTGTCATACTCATAAACATAGGCATCAGAAAAGGCTGGATAGAGAAGGAATATGCCAAGAAGCTGAGAAACAGAAGCCTTTTCTCCGGTTTCCTTCCGAAAGGAAAGTCCAGGGAAGGCTCAAGGATAACATCGGAAGGGGAGTCAATCGATACTCTTTCTTACCATGTCGCACTCATAATGGTGTCTTATCTTGTGAGCTGGGCAATGCTGACAGTTGTAGAGAAGCTCCTGCTTCTCATCGGCCCTGCTGGTGCTGAGATTGCATCAACACTCTGGGGTATCAACTTCATATTCAGTATGTTTGCGGCAGCTATCGTGCGTAAGGTCATGGTGAAAGCGGGCATAAGCTACACTATCGATAATGGCACAATGAATAGAATCAATGGACTTTCCGTTGACCTCACAGTCGCATGCTGCCTTGGCGCGATATCATTGGCATCGCTTGCCTCGTACTTCGTGCCTGTTCTTGTTCTCATCATCGTGGGCATTGCAATCACATGCTTTATCCTTCCATGGTATTCATCACGTCTCTATTCCGATTACTCATTCCTGAGGATGCTTGTTCTCTTCGGGACAGCCACGGGAACGCTTCCGACAGGTCTTTCGCTTCTGAGGGTCGTTGATCCTGATTTCGATACTCCTGTCGCCCGTGACTATGCGTATGCTTCCGGAATGGTCTTCGTCTTCGTTTTCCCGCTGATTCTCTTCGTCAACCTTCCCGCATACAGCTACTCGCAGAACAATCCGGCGCTTTTCTATACGATGCTCGCCATTACAGGTGTTTACACGCTTATCTTCATCGCTGTCTATAGAATCCTTGCGGGCAAGAAAGCGTTCAGGAACGTGGGGACATTCTTCTATACGGAGAAAAACAGGAAATGAGTCTTCCTCTGAAAGAATGGATGGAGGATAACGCCTATCTCTTCCGCTATGCGGGGGAGATGGGATGCATGAGGGATAATGCTGATGATATCCTTCTCGTAGGCGATGCGGCGGCCTTCCTCGCGCCTCTTTTCCATCAGATTTTTCCCAAGGCCTGTATTCAGGCTTCTGCAGATGATTCTGTCATCGAGGAAGTCAGGGAGGAATATCCTTGCTTGGCTCATTCTTCCCAGGTATCTGAGGATAATCATTTCGATATCATCGCAGCTCCGTTTGTCCCGAGCTTTCTCGAAAGCAGGGATTTTGTCTCTTTCCTGTTTTCTGTTCATTCAGCACTGAGGATTGGAGGTAATCTCTATCTTTCTTTTATTGAGAGTGATAAGCCTTATCAGCCGGCTTCTGACATGCCTTTATGGTGGGATGAGAGCCGCACAGCAGCTATAAAGAAATATAGAAGCGAGGATGTTCTCCAGGCTATGTCTCTTGTCGGTTTCGACATAAAAGCAATTGAGAAAGATACAGTGGACGGAAGCTGCGATGTCGTTTCCCTACACGCAGTCAGTCGCTGATAGGTAGTTGTGATGTTGTTTATGTGAAGAGCCACACATCTCATGCAATGTGTGTTATCTTCATCTCAGGAGAAAAAGGAAATGAGAAAGAGTACAGTTGCTGTTCTTGTTATATCGATTATTCTTCTTGTCGCTGGTATAGGGTTGTCAGCATACGGTGTGTATCTCAACGCGCCGCACTACGCTTCATATCATTATGGTGAAGGATTTTATAGCTATTCCGTGAGGTATCGTCTCGACATGCCTGGAAATGGTAATGGGTTCACAGCCTTTGGCCGTCTCTCATTCGATGCAGGTCTTGTGCTTATGGCGATTTTCGTCTTCCTCCTTGTCTCGGATAAGAAGGATGAGAAGATTGCAGACAGAAAAGCAGGGAACTTCACGAAGGCAGAGCATGAAAAGGCAAAAAGCGAAGCTATAGATGTTTCTGCCCAAAGCGAAGAAGAAAAGAAGGAATAATCCTTTTCCATCTATCCCCGATAAGCTATTATCCTCCTGAGAAATCAGGAGGTTTTTTATGTCAGATATCCTCATCCGCGCATCATTTTTCCTTCTCATGGTTGTTATAGGCTATGTGCTGAAGAAAGCGAAAGTGCTTTCAAAGGATGATGGGGTATCAGTCGCGCGCGTGGTTCTGAATATAACGCTTCCATGCTCTATTCTCGTCAGTTTCCGCACATTTGTCTTTGAATGGCAATACATGACAATACCTCTGATTTCCTTTGCCGCTAACTGGCTGATGCTCCTTGCCGGATATATGATTTCCCGAAGGAGAAGTGAAAACGAGAGGATATTCTATATGCTTGAGCTTCCCGCATATAACATAGGGAATTTCACACTTCCATTTGTTTCCGGGATTCTTGGCTCAACTGGTGTCGTTGCCACATGCCTTTTCGATATGGGAAACGCCCCGATGTGCCTTGGCCTCAATTTCATGGTTACGGCCTGGGTCCTTGGCAGGAATCCGGGAAAGAGCGTGATCGGCTCTGTGCTGTCTGTGTTCAGGAAACCATCTTTTACCGTTTATGTCGTCATGACAATCCTCAGTATGCTCAAAATCGAAATTCCCGAGGTTGTTTATGATTTTGCCTCAATGATAAGTCCCGCAAATGGTCCTCTTGCAATGATCATGATAGGCCTCATGCTTGAGTTTAGCTCTGAGAAGTCGAAGCTTAAAGAAGTCATTTCGGTAAATGCCATCCGCCTTCTTCTAGCAGCAGCTATAGCTGTCCTCTTTTTCTGCTTCACGCCATTTCCGTATGAAGTCCGCAAGGCTGTGGCTATAACAGCATTCGCTCCAATAAGCTCAGCAAGCCCGGCATTCGTCGCTGATCTGAAAGGTGATGTAGAGCTTGTGGGTTTCGCAAGTACTGTGTCGATAGTCATATCACTTCTGCTGATGCCGCTTCTCTTTGCCCTCATCTGATGTTGACCTCAACAAGGCCGTTGAGGTATATTCTTTGCCGATAATGATTCAAAGGAGAAGTGTATGTCCAAAGCACATAGAGGAACGGGTATCCGCGATCAGGTAAACAATGGAAGAGCTACATGCCCGGTTTGCAAGAGAACTGCTATCAAGTGCCTTTACGAGAAGGAGATTGACGGAAACAAGGTCAAGATCTGCAAGGAATGCAACGCAAAGCTTTCTAAGTAATATGTTCTCATTCAGGAAGAAAGATGGAGAAGAACTGAGGATGCACTTTGCTGCACCCTCATTTTTCTCACCTATAGGATCTTGCATCGAAGTCTCCAGCCCGAAGGAGGCGAGAAGCGCGATTGAGAAGAAGAGCGGCAAGTGCATTGTGGTTTTCGTCCCGTCACGAGCTGTCTTCTCTTCCCCTCGTTCCTGGCTTAATGCGCTCTCATCTGCTTCTTCGCTTGTGGTGATAGGTGATGAGAGTATAAAAGCATTCCGTGATTTCATGAAGATTGCGGATGGTATTGTATTCTCACCGGTTCCACGGCATCTATCATCGGCATATATCGCGAAGGATAGAGAGAAAGCTATGGAGTATGTGAAGGCGGCGTCGGACGCGTTTCCTGATGTCCTGACCATCAAAGCAGCAGAGAGCGCGGCAGACGAAGATTGAATTAGGAGAGATTCATGAAAAGCATGACAGGTTATGGGCACTCTGTTTACCGGAGTGAGGATTACAGCATTGAATGTGAAATCAAAGGCTATAACAGCAGATACCTTGATATCGTTCATAATATATCGCCAGCATTATCCCCATTTGAGAAGCAGATTGACGATGAGGTGAAACGCGTTGCAGCCAGAGGAAGAGTAGAGCTTACCATGAAGCTCAAGGTACTCAGAAGCCGCGCAGTGCTTTCAGTGGATGAAGGCCTTGTCACAGCTTATAAAGAGGCCTATGAGAGAATCAGTAAGCTGGCATTGGCTGAGAAACCACAGCTTTCAGATTACACATCCATCGACGGCGTTATAACCGTGGATGTTTCCGGTAGCAGTGATATGTATGATGAAGGTGTTCATAACGCACTCTCTGAAGCTCTGAAATCATTTGCGGAGACAAAAGCAAACGATGGACGTGGCACTCTCCAGGATCTTGAAAGGCTTGGAAACAGATTCGATTCATCGCTTCAGGAGATAAAGGGGAATGCTGATAGGCTTGAGAGCCATTTCAGGACTCTCCTTGAGGATAAATATAAGGAGCTTACAGGACAGGCGGCGGATAACAGCGCATTCATGACAGAGCTTGGAGCAATCCTCGTCCGCTATTCGATAAACGAGGAAGTCTCAAGGCTTGGTGTTCATATTGCGGAGTACAGACGTCTTCTATCGCTTGATGAGCCTGTTGGCAAGAAGCTCGATTTCCTCTGTCAGGAAATGCAGCGCGAATGCAATACAATCGCTTCAAAAAGCCAGCTAGTAGATATAAATCTTCTTGTTGTCAGCATGAAGGATGATATAGAGAATATAAGAGAGCAGATAAGGAATATAGAATGAGAATCGCTATTTCTTCTATGAGTGGATGCGGTAATACAACTGTTACCAGACTTGTTTCCGAGAAGCTTGGCTATCCGATGATAAATTTCACGTTCCGCCAGATGGCAGAGGAGCGTGGTGTGGATTTCTGGACATTCTGCCACATGGCTGAGGATGATTATGATATCGACAGGGAGCTGGATAGAAGACAGGTTGAGATGGCAATGGCGATTCCTGACTGTGTTCTTGGCTCAAGGCTCGCTATCTGGATGCTTGAAAAAGCTGACCTCAAAGTCTACCTTACCGCTACAGCCGAGACGAGAGCGAATAGAATCCTGAAAAGGGAAGGCGGTACATTCGAGGAGCGCTATAACCAGACAGTGAACCGAGATCATCATGACACAGAGCGTTATAAGAAAATCTATGGCATAGATAACACGAAAGGCCCTGAGAAGGCAGATCTTGTAATCTCAACTGATGACAAGACTCCTGAGGAGATAAGCACAATCATCATTGAAAAGGCAAAGGAAATCCTCAAGTGATGGCTATAATTCTTGCTTGATGTTTCTTTCTTCCTTTTAAGGTCTGAAAGATAATTATATCCAGTTCTAGGATATCTTACAGGTGAAATTCGTATTGCTTTGTGTAGCGGAAAATCAAACATTATTGCTTTTCTGTGTATATAAAATAATATCAAAGTTGCTTTTTCGTGCATATTTTAATATATCCAGCTTGCTTTTTCGTGATTTGAGAATAGCAACTGGATTATAAAAGTTTGTTTTTCTGGAATAATTACAGAGATTGATAATTGCCTGAATGATCTCACTGATACTTCGTCTGAATCATATGGGGATATAGCTGAGTGTGAAGTATTGGACAGCCATTTGCAATCATTTTCATAAAGGTATATGCTGTTAAAGCTTTTATAAGGAGATTCACGTGATTCCTCTTAATGAACTTATCGATAAGGAAGGCAACGTCTACGAGATGACATGCGTTGCTATCAAGGAAGCAGCTATCTATTCGGCAACAGATAAGAAGAAGGAGATAGAAGACGAAGGCGAGAAGGTCGTCTCTGTTGTCCTTTCCCGTGCCCTTAATGATGAAATCCAGTACAGAGAGGACACAGACGAAGAATAAGGCTGTTCTCTTATTCGGGCCGACAGCTAGCGGCAAGACTGCGCTGACTGAAGCTTTGTTCTCAGAAGGTGCAGAGATTGTCAATGCTGATTCCGTTCAGGTGTATCGTTATCTCGATATCGGCTCAGCAAAACCTGATGATAAGCTGAGAAGGCTTATTCCTCATCATCTGGTCGACATAAGAAATCCCTGGGAGCAATATACTGCCGGGGATTTCGTGCGTGATGCCGAGTTGTGCATTTCTGACATATGCTCAAGAGGGAATATCCCTGTCATTACAGGTGGAACTGCATATTACTTCCGACAGCTGGCATATGGCCCGTCTTCCGCTCCTCCATCCGATCCTGTGATACGACAGGAAGTGGAGCGAGACATCAAACAGAATGGCGAGGATTGGGCGTACAAGGAGCTTGAAAGGGTAGATTCTGTTTCCGCATCACGTATTAACCCGAATGACATATACAGAGTGTCGAGAGCGCTTGAAGTATATCGTACATGCTCTCGCCCTCTTTCATCGTTTCCTCTCTCTGATACGCTCAGGGACGATATCGACTTTGTCATCATCGGTCTCAAACGCGACAAGAAAGAGCTTGATGAAAGGATAAGGCTGCGCGTTGATATGATGTTCGATGAAGGCCTTTATGACGAGATAAAGAAGCTTGTTCGCATGGGGGCTGATGAAAGCTGGCCTGGAATGCAGGGAATAGGGTATAGGGAATTTCTGGATGCGATGGTATCAGGGGAAGTCTCTTTTGGCATCATCAAGGAAGATATCATCAGAGCGACAAGACAGTATGCAAAACGGCAGATGACTTTCTTCTCATCATTCGCCACCTGCCGCTTCTTCCATCCTGATGATATTGATTCAATACGGGAGTATCTGACTATCAGGGATGTACGTCTCAGGCATTAGTACATCGATGAACTCATAACCTGTTATTTCAGAGCCCACGATATTCCACCAGCCACGTTTATTCCATTTCATCTCAAAGCTCTGGTGAACGCGGTAGCGATAGACGACAACCTCTCCCTGTTCTGTTATCACCTGTTCCTCTTCGTTCTCGGGGAATGGCAGATACCAGATTCCTGTAGCCATATAGCTGTTATCTCCGGTTTTCTCTATATCCTCAAGTATGACGCCGTATACTTCTGAGCCCATAGGCAGGGCAGGCATTCCTTCATTCACCCATTCCTCTGCATTTACAAGCGGATCGAAGTACTCATACGCAAACCTTGTCTTCGATGTGACAAAGAGGTTTGTGACTTCCATTTCCTGAGGAGGTGAGAATCCCTTGACAGCTGTTGTCAGCTCTGTCGGATTGCATTCTGACTGTGCATCGTAGAAAGCCTCTATGACGCCATACTCGTCCATATCCCTCGTTGTAGGCGGCTCCAGGAGACCTTTGATGTAGCTGAAGAGAAAAGCGAATACGAAGATGCCTATAACAGCACCGACGCATATAGCTGTTCCTTTTGTCCTCCAGAATGTGTTTCTCTTGTATATCCTTGTCCTTTCCTTGAAGAAATTGCTGTAAGATTCAGAAGATGTGTTCTTCTTTATCTCGGCATCTCTTTCTTCTTCTGTTCTTGCAGGAAGATTCCACTCAAGGTCTTTGCTTCTGTCGAGGAACCATTTCAGGCACTGACCACCGTTTCCGTTTCCCATGATATCCCTCATCTCACGATTCTTCGCGTGGAATATGAAGGAAATGAAACCTTCTGTCCTTTCCGGAAGGGAAGCGAAAAGCGAAATCGGGGCTTCCCTGTAGCCAGAGCCTCTGACTTCATCGGAGGCGAATGGGAATATGCCTGATGCGGCATAATACAGAAGCTCTGCCATCTCGGTTATAAGCAGGAATTGCTTCTCTGCCGTTCCCTGGATAATCCTGTTGACTTCATTTTCCTTGGTTTCCTCATCACGCATAATACCGATGAGATCTCCGAGGTCTGGAGGCATGACAAGGACTTTGGTATCGTCATATATCCATATCCTGTATAGCGGAAGAACTCCCGTTATGAGGTCAAGGAAAGACTCGTCTGCCGATACCAGGGCAAAAGCCAGATTCCTGACAATCTCGAGAGCTTTCGGGCGTGAATATGTGGATATATCATAAATGGGCCTGATCCTGGCTGGGCTGAAATAGACATATCTCATTCCCTCAATGGTGCAGAGACCATCCCAGAACCATCTTTCCAGAGTCTTCCCATCTGATATTATTCCATCGTACTTCGCACCTTGCATGAGATGCTTTGGAAGCCCGAAATCATCCTGCCCGATACAGATAGCGGTTTTCTTTTCCCCGTCGCGTATTATATCAATTACTTCGTTCATCCATGAAAAAGGCCGCATGCCCTGCCTTTGTCTCCTTATCAGAAACTCCTATTAGCTGCCAGTGCCCTCCGAAGGCTCTTCTTGCAGCTTCGATAAGAGGCGCTCCGCATGCTCTGAAGCGTCCCTTCCTCCACGCGTCCATAAGATGATTCCCGGATAGCACCATGTTTATGGCTTTTTCCCGCTCCTCTTCAACGCCTTTGTCTATACGATCAGTCATATTTGAAGATATGATGAATGCAGTATTCCCGTCATCATATTCCGTGAGCTTTTGTGCAAGCTTCTTCATATCTTCACTTTTCTTCACATTGCAGAAGAGAGGATAGAAAAGCGATGATGGATTATGATGCGCGATATACGGAAGGAGCAGCTCCATGCTGTATTCTTCCTCCTCGTATGCGGAAGCAGACGGAAAGCCCAGGCTTCGTATATGCACTGTACCTATAGCCATCTCCTCATCCCTCTCTTCTGAGGAGAAGAGTATCTCATTCTCGTCACAAAGAAGCGGCTCCCTGTGAAGAGGGAAAAGCCCTATGATCCTCATTCCATCAGGTATCGATGAGAAAACAGCCCTGTAGAGGTGCGCGATATATCCAAGCGCCATATGTGGCACTATGAAAGCTTTATGCTCATCATTTACCCCTATCGGCTCAAGAAGCCCGAGAAGCTCTTCCTTACTAGAAGGGTAGAATATATCCTCATGATATCTCATTGAGAATCTCCTTCACTCTTTTCTCGTCGAGCGTGACTGAGAGATTCCTTTCCTGTGTCGGAAGTACCAGTCCTGTTTTCCCGTCCTTCGCTCTGCGGAGATATTTGACTTCAGTGTAATATAAATCGGCTTTGCCGTTCTTCTTCGCTTTTGAATAGTGTATCGCAAGCGAAGCCGCGTCAAGGAGTACAGGAAGCGGTACCGTCTTGCCTTTCTTCGCCTTGATTATCACATAACCGCCTGCGAAATCCCTTGTATGGAGCCATAGATCAGAGCCTCTTGCCCAGTGGCGGAGAATCTCATCGTTTTCCTTCGCATTTCTTCCTATCACTACGTCAAAACCCTGGATAGCCACCCACACACCGGGTTTCCTGTCATCATCTTTTTTCCCTGTCTGTGGACGCTCTGCGGCTTTCCTGAGCTTTTCAAGGGACTCGGAAGAGAGAAGCGATGCATATTTCTCCTCTGTTGCCTTTATCTCAGCATTAAGGCGCTCGATTTCCTCACCAGTTGCCTCGGAAGTCCTTTTATCCTTCCTGTAACGCTGGTAGAGCTTTTCAAGATTCTCATTCGGTGAGAGCGCGGGATCTAGGGATATCGATATCTTTCCGCCCCTTTCCCAATCATCGAGCTCTATGCTTTCCATACCTTTTTTCAATGCATAAAGGGAGGCTGAGAGAATATCCGCGACACGCTTGGTCTCCTCGTAACCGGCAGTCTCTTCTCTTCTTTTCTCCTCTCTCCTGAGTCTTTCAGAGAGAAGAGAGAGCTCTTTGTCGCGTTTCTCCTCAAGACGCTCAGTAAGGTTGTCCCTGAGTTTCTCTGAGGAGCTTGCAGATTCGCTCCTGTCCAGGAATTCGCTGAATGTCTCCGTGTCATATGCTCTCACTTCAAAATGCTTCGGGCCTTCATCCATCCTGTTTTCGATTGTGAGGATACGCCCCGCTTCCTCTCCTCGATGGGGTCTTCTGTAAAGAAGCTCGAGTATCCTGTTCTCTTCATCGGTTATGATGATATTCGCCCCAGGACCGGAGAAGAGACGTACATGCATCCTGATAGTATTCTCTGCCGAGCTAAGGCTGAGATAGAATGCCCTGTCAAAAGGGTACTGCACAGCCTTTGTTATCTTCCTTCCTGTTATGTGGGCATTCATGTATTGTGTGAAGCGCTGCATCTTCTTCGCTTTCGCCCTCATGATTCCCGTTTTGCAGAAACGCGAGAAAGGGGATGATACTTCTATATAGAGGAGCCATGCCTTCTCGCTTTTCGAGAACATCGAGAATGTGTATGCATTGACACTGTGCTCCGTGATTTTCTGTATATAGCTTCCTTCGAGCGGCAGCTCCGAGAGAAGCAGCTCTGTTTCTTTCCAGTTAAGGCTCATAATCCATCCCTGAGCCTTGCAATCTCGGCACCAAGATAGAAAGACCCTGTGATGAGTATATCAGAAGAGAGCTTAAGAGCGCTATCAAAAGCCTCCGATGGGGATTCTATATAAGAAATATCCTTCTTCGGAAAACGCTCTCGCGCCATGCTGAATATCTTTTCGGGACTGCTTTTCTTATAGCTTCCTGGCTTTGAGATTATGATTTTCTCGAATGGCTCTAGAAGCTCATCAATCATATGCTCTATATCCTTTCCGTCAACAGCCCCGAATATGAGTACAGGATGCCCTTCGGCGATAGAGAAGAATGCATCGCGTGTGGCTTTTACTGAAGCTGGAGTGTGCGCAGTGTCTAGGACAACAAGCGCGCCATTGATGTTTCTTCTTTCGAAGCGGCCTGGAAGCTGTGTGCTCATGACACGGCATAGCCCTTCATCTGTGAGAAATCCGAGTCTTTCCGCTCCCAGAATAGCCAATGCGGCATTCTCTGCCATGGCTTCAGTCGCCATCTGCAGCGTGAGAGTGAGCTTCTGACCGTCTATCGTGAATGAGACATGCTCTCCGTCTTTTTCAGTGGATGATGAGAAATCCATGATTTCATTCCTGAAAAGATGCACTGTGGCATGTCTTCTCCCGGCCTCTTCAAGGAATACATCCTCCGCTTCCTTTCTCTGTCTTGAGATGAATACAGGTGAAGATGTTATTATCTTCGATTTCTCTGTCGCTATACTTGATATCGTCTTTCCAAGGATATCTGTATGCTCAAGTTCGACAGGGGTGAGGAACACAGCCTCCGGATCTATCGTGTTTGTTGCATCGAGCCTGCCTCCGATACCTGTCTCGATCACGGCATCCGTGCATCCATATTCCATGAAGAGAAGATAGCCATATGCGGTATACATCTCAAAGACAGTAGGCTTCTCAGAGCCAAGTGAAGAGGGCAGTGAGAAGGTTTTCATCTTATCAAGCAGCATGTTGCATACATCGATATAGAGCTTGTCCGGAAACATTTCTCCTGAAAGCGTGAAGCGCTCCCTGATGGTAAAGAGATGCGGCGATGTGTAAAGCCCTGTAATCCGGCCAGCGCCTGAAAGCAATGACGCCAGATAGGCAGAAGTCGAGCCTTTGCCTTTCGAGCCCGCAGTATGGTATGTCCTGTAACTCCTTTCCGGATTGCCAAGGTGCGCAAGCAGTCTTTCCATCCTCTCCAGACGCAATTCCTTTATTCTCGGGTCGGGGAGAGATGGGGCGAAGTTATCAAAAGCAGTCTCAAGTTCTTCGATTTTCCCGATCATCTGTGGCAGTCTACATCTTTCACGCGCTCAAGGGAACTGACAGGAGAAAGGAATAAATCAGTGAAAATATGGTAAGTTTATTTGTAATTTAAATCCATTTACTTATATTATAAAAAATTATCAAATTTAACACAGATTTAACACAATCTATGCTTATTATTTAATACTCCGTCATTAGCATACTGGCAGAACCTTAAGAATGGGCTAGTCCCAGTTAGGAGAAAAAAATGAGAAAAATTATAGCATTCATGATGATTGCTCTCTTCGCAGCAGGTTTTGCATTTGCTGGTGCCGCTAAGGAAAGCGCAACAGTTTCTACAGATGGCTCAACATCAATGGAGAAGGTTATCCTCTCTCTCGCAGAGCAGTATATGGCCGACAATCAGGATGTGAATGTGACATACAATCCTACAGGAAGCGGTACTGGTATCACAGCAGCTCTTGAAGGCAGATGCGACATCGGTCTTTCATCCCGTGCTCTCAAGGCAGAAGAAGTAGCTTCAGGCCTCAAGGAGACAATCGTTGCTCTTGATGGAATTGCTATCATCGTCAATGGCGACAACACAGTCTCTGATCTCACGATTGAGCAGATTGCAGCTCTCTTCTCAGGCGATATCACAAACTGGAATGAAGTAGGTGGTCCGGATGCTCCTGTTGTTCCTATCGGAAGAGAAGCAGGCTCTGGCACAAGAGATGGTTTCGAGTCCATCACAGGCACAGAAGATGTCTGCAAGTACAGCCAGGAGCTTACATCCACAGGTGCTGTCATCACAGCTGTAGCACAGAATCCGGGCGCAATCGGATATGCATCTCTTGCAAGCAATCTTGATTCTGTGAAGACTCTCACTGTGGAAGGCGTTGCTCCATCTGAGGAGACAGTCAAGAGCGGAGAGTATAAGATCCAGAGACCATTTGTCTTCGCAACTCTTGCAGATAAGCCGCTTTCAGACGCTGCTCAGAAGTTCTTTGACTACTGTGTAAGCTCAGATGCAGCTTCCATCATCGCTGGAGCTGGCGCTGTTCCTGTAGCAGACTGATTCAGAGGTCCAGATGAATCTCAGTCAGTACATCGCCGAGAAGGGATATAAGGATAATCCCAGAAGACTGGTGGAAGATCTGATTCAGCTGGTATTCCTAATCCTTGGACTTGTTGCGGTCGGCTCGGTACTGGTTATCACAGTTTATCTTGTGGTATCAGGCCTGCCGGCCATCTTCAAGATAGGCCCGGTGGAGTTTCTCTTCGGAACACGCTGGGCTTCCACAGCATCGGAGCCGGCTTTCGGAATCCTTCCTTTCATCCTTACTTCGATTTACGGTACCGCGGGTGCAATCATCATAGGTGTACCAATCGGTTTTTTCGCCGCGGTATTCCTTGCAAAGATGGCCCCAAAGAAAGTGCGGGAAGTCATGGAGCTGTGCATCGGAGTACTTGCAGGTATCCCATCTGTTGTCTACGGTCTTGTGGGCATGACTATTCTCGTGCCTGGTATAAGAATACTTTTCAACGTTCCAGATGGCGCTACGCTGCTTGCCGCTATTGTCGTTCTTGCAGTAATGATTCTTCCTTCGGTAATCAATGTTTCGCTCTCCGCTCTTCAGGCAGTGCCTAGAGAATTCGAGGAAGCATCGCTCGCGCTTGGCGCTACCAGTACCGAAACCTATTTCCGTGTAACGGTCCCTGCGGCCAAAAGCGGTATATTCACTGCAATAGTCCTTGGTATCGGAAGAGCGATAGGAGAGGCCATGGCTATAATGATGGTCGCTGGAAATGTTGCGAATATGCCATCAATCTTCAAGTCCGTCAGATTCCTCACAACAGCTGTCGCTTCAGAGATGTCATATTCATCAGGACTCCAGAGGGAGGCGCTTTTCTCGATAGCCCTCGTACTCTTCCTGTTCATCATGATCATCAATGCGATTCTCAATGTTCTCAAGACAGGAGGGAAGAGGAAATGATAGAAAGAATATCCGGAAAAAGAAAGGCATGGTGCGCTATGATGAGGACGTTCTGCATCATCTCGCTTGTGCTTGTAACAGCTTTGACAGCCTTCATGCTTATCTATGTGCTTGTGAGAGGACTTCCGCACGTGACACCTGAGCTTCTGTTTACAAAGCCCAGTACGCTCCGCAATACAATCGGTATCCTTCCAGATATCCTCAATACAATATATATCGTCATTACGACGCTTCTTGTCGTTCTGCCTATCGGAGTAGGAGCCGCTATTTATCTCAATGAGTACGCAACGAATAAGAAGGTTGTTGAGATGATTGAGTTCGCGGCGGAGACGCTTTCAGGCATCCCTTCGATTATCTATGGCCTTGTAGGCATGCTGGTCTTCTGTCAGTTCTGCTCATTCGGGACATCGCTTCTGGCGGGTTCCCTGACTCTTGTCATCATGAACCTCCCAACGATAATGAGGACAACGCAGGAAAGCCTGAAGACTGTACCGGAAAGCTACAGGGAAGGTGCCTTTGCGCTCGGAGCTGGTAAATGGAGAGTCATCAGGACTGTTGTGCTTCCGACTTGTATCAACGGAATCATCACAGGCTGTATTCTCTCAATCGGAAGAATCCTCAGCGAGTCCGCGGCCCTTCTTTTCACCGCAGGTTTCGCTCACAACGTCAATGGCTTCTTCCGTGGTATGGGAAGCGCAGGCGCAACACTTACAGTAGCTCTATATGTCTATGCAAGCGAGAGAGGCGAGTTCGATATAGCATTCGCTATCGCGGCTATTCTTATGATCCTCACGGTCATAATCAACCTGCTCACTACATATATGGGCAAGCTTATGGAAAGGAGAAACGGACAGTGACAATTATTGAGACAAAAGACCTCGATCTCTGGTATGGGAATATGCAGGCCCTGAAGAAGATAAACCTTGCGATTGAGGAAAAACATATTACTGCGCTCATCGGGCCATCAGGATGCGGAAAATCCACATTCCTGAGAACGCTCAACAGAATGAATGATTTGGTGCCCGGTGTCAGAATTGAGGGAGAAGTTCTCTATAACGGCGAGAATATCTTCTCACCGAAAGTTGACGTGAATGGATTGAGATATGAAGTGGGAATGGTTTTCCAGAAGCCGAATCCATTCATGATGAGCATCTACGATAATATAGCGTACGGACCGAGAACGCATGGCATAAGAAGCAAAGTGAAACTCGACGAGATTGTCGAGAAAGCGCTTGTCGATGCGGCACTTTTCGATGAGGTCAAGGACAGACTGAAAAAGAGCGCGCTTGGACTTTCAGGAGGACAGCAGCAGAGACTCTGTATCGCAAGAGCGCTTGCTGTACAGCCCAAGGTATTGCTGATGGATGAGCCTACTTCTGCACTCGATCCGATTTCGACAGCAAAAGTAGAGGAGCTGGCGATGAGCCTTGCTGACAGATATACGATTATTATCGTAACGCATAACATGCAGCAGGCGCTCCGCATAGCGAATAAGACAGCTTTCTTCCTTCTGGGAGAGGTAATAGAGTATGATGATACGGAGAAGATATTCTCCACGCCATCTGATTCGAGAACTGAAGATTATGTGACAGGAAGGTTTGGTTGATATGAGAACAAGATTCGATAGTGAACTTGAGACGCTTTACGTCAGCATGATAAAGATGGGCTCCCTTGCGGAAGACGCGCTTTCATCGATACAGAGGGCGCTTAAGGAAGGGGCTGGGAGTGAACTCGAGAACATGCAGAATACAACGCATCTTATCGATGAGAAGGAGAGGGAGATCGAGGCGCTGTGCCTGAGGCTTCTTCTCAGAAGACAGCCTGTCGCAAAAGATCTCAGAACAATATCATCGGCGATGAAGATGGTCTCGGATATAGAGCGTATTGGTGATAATGCTGGGGATATCGCGGAGATTCTTCCATTTATTGAGAATGAAGAGCTTCCTGGCAGGGTCGGCCTGGATAATATGTGCGGCTCTGTAATCGAAATGGTATCAGGTGCAATTGACGCTTTTGTCCACACAGATGCTGCGAAAGCCTCTGAGGTAATCGCATCTGACGATATCGTTGACAATGCATTCGTGAGAGCAAAGGAGCTTATTACCGAGATGATCAGAATCGGAGACAAGGATGCTGCTTCCGCTCCTGATCTGCTGATGATTGCAAAGTATCTTGAGAGAATGGGTGATCATGCCGCATCACTTGCTCGCTGGGTGCTTAATTCCGTCGATGCAAGCGGTGACTGGATCAATAACCCGGTACAGGTGGACTGATGATTTACCTTGTTGAAGATGATCCATCAATCAGAAAGCTCGTGAGCTACGCGCTTGAGAACGCAGGATTTTCCGTTGCTTCATTCTCATCTGGCGAGGAGATGGAGAAGAATGGAAAGGAGAAGGCGGAGCTTTACCTTCTTGATATCATGCTTCCAGGACGCTCGGGACTGGAGATACTGGAGAGTATCAGAAGCACCCCGGAAACGAGGGACGTGCCTGTCATAATGCTTACTGCGAAAGGTACGGAGTATGACAGAGTTGTCGGTCTTGACAGCGGTGCGGATGATTATATCCCCAAGCCTTTCGGAATGATGGAATTGATTGCGAGAATCAAAGCTGTACTCAGAAGGGCGGGCCATGAGAAAGAGAAGAAGGATCTCGTATCTTCCTCGATAGTGCTTTCGCCGCTTTCCCATACAGTGAAAGTGAATGGTGAGAAAGTCGAGCTTACGCTCAAGGAATTCAGTCTCCTGGAGCTGCTGATGGAGAACAGGGGCATAGTCCTTGACAGGGACAGGATACTCTCTTCTGTCTGGGGATATTCTTTCGATGGTGAGAACAGGACTGTCGATGTTCATATCAGACACCTGAGAGAGAAGCTCGGCAAGGAAGGCAAGGCAATCGAGACAGTGAAGGGCGTAGGCTATAGATTCGCAGGTGATAACGATGAATAAGAAGATTTTCCAGACAGTTTTCCTGTCTATAATCATAACGATGGTGCTGGTTCTCGCAGTGTCGATAACTGTCTTCCATGCAACATATGAGGAGCGGATTGTCAGGGATCTCGATGCCGCAGCGAGCTTTCTCAGAGAAAGCGTGGAGAAGGATGGATCTTCCTTGGATTCGCTCACGCTTCCAGGATACCGCATCACGCTGATATCCCCAGAAGGCGAGGTGCTTTTCGATAGTGATGCCGAAAGCGCTGAGATGGAGAATCATCTTTCTCGTCCTGAGGTTGATGCGGCGATGCGACATGGATCCGGCAATGATAAAAGGGAAAGCTCCACGCTTATGGAGAATCTCTATTATTCAGCTCTGAGACTCAATGATGGACGTATACTAAGGCTTTCTGTTCCAGCAGGAACAGCTCTCTCATTCATTGTAAGCCTTCTGCTGCCGATGGTCTTCATCATCATCCTGATGATTGCCATTTCCATCTGGTTCTCATACAAGGCGGCAAGGAGGATTACAGATCCGATAAACTCCATTGACCTTGAGCATCCTGAGGATGCTGAGGGCTATGAAGAGCTTTCACCGCTTCTCTATCGCATCTCGCGTCAGCAGGAGCAGATAAAGATGCAGCTTGACGAAGCTGAAAGACGAAGCCGTGAATTCAAAGTCATCACGGACAATATGTCAGAGGGTCTTGCTGTCATCGATTCTGAGATGAGACTTCTCTCCGTGAACAGAGCTGCGTACAGGCTTTTCGATTCAGTCCATGTCGATGAAGGCGATTCTGTTCTCGCGATAAGCAGGCATGAGGGATTCTCTGCTGTCATTTCCTCAGCGCTGAAGGGCGAGAGAGCCGAGTCCGTGATTGAGACAGGCACGAGAGTATTGCAGGTGATAGCATCTCCTGTGTCTGTGGAAGCATCCTCCGGGGCTGTTATTATCATCATCGATATAACGGAGAAGGCGGAGAGGGAGAGACTCAGAAGAGAGTTCACAGCTAATGTCAGCCATGAGCTGAGGACGCCTCTTACATCCATCTCGGGCTTTGCTGAGATTCTCAAGAATGGTGGTATCGATGAGAGCACAGTCAAGGATTTCGGGCTTGAGATCTACAATGAAGCGCAGCACCTCATCGCGCTTGTGCATGACATCATCAGGCTCTCTCGGCTTGATGAGGGCGAGAATGGAGAGGATGCGGTAGTTGTGGATCTTTCCGATATCGCGGAGGAATCGATGCAGAGATTGAAACGCCGCGCGGAATCGCGTGGTATCTCCCTGTCATCCGATGTCGAGAAGGGGGCTTATGTCAAAGGCTCTGAATCGCTTCTTGATGAGATGATTACCAATCTTGTCGATAACGCCATAAAGTACACTGACAGAGGCGGATGGGCGAAGGTCTCGGTAAAAAATGATGTGAATTCCGTAGTCCTCACTGTCTCGGATAACGGTATCGGAATCCCTGAGGAGGACAAGGAGCATGTCTTTGAGCGTTTCTATCGTGTGGATAAATCACGTTCAAGGGCATCTGGAGGAACAGGACTGGGGCTCTCAATCGTCCGTCATGCGGCAATCTATCATAACGCGAGAATCGAACTGGACTCCAGAATCGGCAAGGGAACGAGGATCTCAGTGATTTTCCCGAAAGCCTAGAAAACGTTAAAAACGCACATTCTGCAGCTGTTAGTTAATATTTACTATCCAGGAACTGGCAATTGATTATTGATTGCCAGTTCTTATGATTTTAGAATCCTCGGTGATTTGCAGAAAAATTGTTCTGGGAGGCGTTTATGAAAACAAAGCATAATGAGAGACCTTGGGATTTTCTCGATTCATATAGAGGAAAAGAGTTCAGCGGCAAATGGCCTAGCGTTGTTGAGATGTTCCACATCACATGTCTCAGGTATCCAGATAATCTCTTCCTGCACGCGTTCTCTCCGAAAGAGGAGAAGTTCACATACAGAGAGGCCGAGAGCATAATAAAGAATGTATCCTATGCGCTTATAAAGGATGGCGTGAAGAAGGGCGATAAAATCGCGGTTTCAGGCAAGAACAGCCCGGAGTGGGCGATTGCTTATCTTGCTGTCCTCTATGCTGGCGCGATAGTCGTACCCCTCGATTACACCCTTCATGATAAGGAGATGGAGACGCTCATTTCATTCGGTGGTGTCAAGCGTCTCTTCATAGACAAGGAGCGTATAGCCAATATAGACAGGAATGGAGAGCTGGGGCTTGAGAAATTCTCGCTTGAGCCGGGCGCAGATGGGTATCAATTCATCCTCGACATGAGCGCAGAAGCGGCGGAGGCGGAGAAGTCCTCAGGCGATGAGCTTGCCGCGATTCTCTTCACTTCCGGTACGACTGGAACTCCAAAGGGTGTCATGCTTACCCATACTAACCTTGTCTCTGATTGCTATCAGGCGCAGGGGAATATGAATATATATCCCACAGACGTCTTCTATGCAATCCTTCCTATCCATCATGCATATACGATGCTTGCAGTCTTTTTTGAGGCATTCTCTGTAGGCGCCGCGATAGTCTTCGGCAAGAAGCTTGTCGTCTCTCAGATCCTCAAGGAGCTTAAGGAAGGCCATGTCACGATGTTCCTTGCCGTTCCTATGCTTTTCAACAAGATGATCGGTGCGCTCATGGCCGGTGTCAGGAAAAAAGGCATTGTCGTCTATGGAATCATCAGGATGATGATGGGCTTCTCGGGATTTGTGAAGAAGGTTTTCGGTGTCAATATCGGAAAGAAGTTCTTCGGCTTCCTCCTTAAGAACCTCTCGCTCGAGAATAACAGAATCTGCATATGCGGAGGTGGTCCGCTGCCGGCATCCACATTCAAGCTTTTCAATGAGCTCGGTATCGATTTCGTGCAGGGCTATGGATTGACGGAGACTTCCCCTATAACCCATCTCAATCCTGTATTCAGCTATATCGAGACATCTGTCGGAAAGAAGATTCCGGGCGTGGAAGTGAAGATTGTCGATCCTGACAGTGATGGCAACGGTACGATTTATATCAAAGGCTCTGTTGTCATGAAAGGCTATTACAACAACCCTGAGGCGACTGCTGAGGTGCTTTCTCCTGACGGCTGGCTCAACACAGGGGATGTCGGGCATCAGGATTCAAAAGGTTATCTCTACCTTACGGGAAGAGCAAAGAACATCATCGTCACGGAAGGCGGTAAGAATGTCTTCCCTGAGGAGATTGAGGATCACTTCCAGCTTTATGATGACATCGATCAGGTCTGTGTCATCGGCTACACAATCGACAAGGCTATGAAGAGTGAAGGCATACGCATTCTCATCTATCCTGCGGAGAAGTACACAAAGAGCGTCAGTGGTGATAAAGAGAAAATCGAAAAGCATATGGAGGAAATCGTCGCTGAGGTCAACAAGGAGCTCCAGAGCTACAAGAAGATAACACGTATGACTGTAGTTGATGAGCCGATGCCGATGACAAGCACGAAGAAGATAAAGCGCTTTGAGGTTATCAGGAGATACGATGACTGATAAACCCTACTTGCTTCATATACAGCTACTCGCTATCGTATTGCCATGGAACTAAGAAGTTATCAAAGGGCGTTTCTGCGCTCTAAGGCACAGCAGCTTGATCCTGTTGTATATGTTGGCAAGGACGGCTTTACTGAAGGCGTTGCCGGCGCTCTCGATGCTGCATTGACAGCTCATGAGCTTGTAAAGGTGAGATTCCAGAACTCGAAGGATGAAATAAGGGAAATCTCATCCCGGCTGGAAGAAAGCACATCATCGACGCTTGTGGCCATTACTGGTTTTACTGCTGTTTTCTTCAGGCAGAATGAGAAGCCGGAAGACAGAATTTATCGTATTTGAATATGATAGTCAGCTGTATTGATATAGTTATTATATAATAAATATATTGATACAGTTGGTTTTGCAAAAGCAGATATTATGGTTGATTTTGCACTAGCTTGGTATACTCTTAAATATTAGTTTGCTTTTTCTTTAAAAAATATTATTATTGATTGACTCCGCTGTACATCAGCGAGGTCTAGAGGATAAATATCAATGTACGCACCTTTTTTGTTTGACGCTTCTGAGCAGGATATCAATTTTGTCCTCTTGCATGAGAATGGGCATACGGTATACCCAATGCACTGGCATAAGGAGATTGAGATTACTTATGCCGTCAAGGGCTCGTTTGAAGTCATAATCGATGGCAGGAAAATCATGGTGGATGAGGGCGATGCTGTAATCATCAACTCTTCATGCTCACATTTCTATAGCCCGTCGGATGCTGATATGCTGACAGCTATATTCTCCCCTGACATCGTTAGGGACAGCAGTAATTCCAATGAGCTTGAGAATGAAATCGTGAAACGCCTTGGTTATGTGAATCCGACAACAAAGAACTGGATTCTCCAGGATAAGGAGAAGGTCCGCTTCATCATGGAGCGTCTTTCCATCCTGACTCCTGACTCCTATGGCCGTTCACTTGTCATCCGCGCCGGTATTTTCGAGATACTCTATCTTTTCTCCGACAGCGGACATAATCCGGGCACCTGGATTCCAGAGACTCTCGATGATGATGACGAGCGCAGCAAGGAGAAGATAGAGAAAGCTTTCAAATATATCGAGGACAATTACAGCAGGCAGCTTTGTCTTGCTGAAGTTGCAAAGGCGTCTGGCTATGTTCCGACATATTTCGCGCGTGTTTTCAAGAATTACACCGGAATGACATTCTATGAATATTTCACAAGCTACCGTATGAGCAAGGCACAGGTTGCGCTGATATATGGTGGTGGCAGCATTGTCGATGTGGCTACATCCTGCGGATTCAATTCAGTGAAGACATTCGACAGGGTATTCAAGGAAAGCTTCGGAATCTCACCGCTTAAGTTCAGAAAGAAATACAGCAGGAAGCAATCCTGAGGTTGCTATCGTCTTCGGCGGGGTTTAAACTTTCTTCATGATTGCTGAGAAGAATCTTGTATTCTCTGTATCGACAGAGAACACTTCCTATGTGATGGCTGTACTGAAAACAGGGCATCTTGTGCATCTTGCGTATGGCCGTCGTATCGCCTCTGTTCCAGATATCTCATGTTTCCTGCCTGTGGAGATGACACCTGTAGGGACGCTTTGCTATTGGGATGATGAGAATGACGATATATTCCCGGACAATCTTCTCCTTGAGTATTCAGCGCCTTATCGTGGTGACAATAGGGAAGCTTCATTCATAGCGGATGCTGGAAATGGCCGCACTGCGATGGATCTTCTGTATAAAGGGTATCGGATATACAAGGGCAAGGCATCTTCATTTCCCGCTTCTATCGAGAGCGTTGATGGATGCGAGACGCTGGAGATAGAGCTTGAGGACTCCATTCTTGGTATCTCAGTATTTCTTTCATATAGTGTTTTCCCTTCATCCGATGTCATTGTGCGCTCTGCAGCAATAAGAAACGGTACTTCTGGCAAGTTGTCAATCAAGGAGGCGGCATCCCTTCAGCTCGATATCCCGAGAGATGACTGGACTCTCTTCTCTTATGATGGAGCCTGGGCAAGGGAAAGGTATGAGCATAAGAGGAGACTGGAGCCTGGTATCACTATCATTGACAGCAAGCTTGGCACGTCCGGCAATGAGCACAATCCCCTGATTTACCTTCAGAACGGCAAAGGGGAGGCATATGGCTTCAATCTCGTGTACTCAGGAAACCACAGGGAGCTGCTTGAAATCTCGCCATTCGGGGCGCTGAGGGTCATCACCGGCATCAATCCATATTGTTTTGAATGGATACTTGAGAGCGGTGAATCCTTCGCGACACCAGAGGCTATCATGACATACTCACCAGATGGTGTGGATGAGGCATCTGCGCTATTCCATAGCTTCATAAACCGCTTCGTGATTCCGCCTTTCTGGCGTTTCAGAACGCGTCCAGTGCTGCTCAATAGCTGGGAGGGATGTTATTTCGATTTCGATGAGAAGCGTCTTCTTGAACTTGCAGAGAGCGGAAAAGAGCTTGGTGTGGAGCTGTTCGTGCTTGATGATGGCTGGTTCGGGAATCGTACTGATGATACGAAAGGTCTTGGCGACTGGTATTGCAACAGGGAAAGATTCCCCGATGGGCTTGAGGCCTTTGCAGAGCGTATTCATGCTCTTGGTCTCCAGTTCGGCATATGGATGGAGCCTGAGATGGTGAATATGGATTCGGAGCTATACAGGGTACATCCGGATTGGGTGATATCTCTTCCTGACAGGACGCCTCTCAAAGCACGCCATCAGCTCACGCTCGATCTCTCGAGAAATGATGTAAGGGATTTTATCTATCAATCGGTCTCCTCGGTCATCCGGCTGACACATGCGGATTATATCAAGTGGGATATGAATAGATCGGTCTCGGATGTCTTCTCTCACGGGAGTGAGCTCCGCTCTCAGGGAGAGGTGCTTCATCGGTATATCATCGGGCTGTATGAGATTCTCGGTAAACTGAGAAAAGATTTTCCGGAAGTATTGTTTGAAGGCTGTGCATCAGGGGGAAGCAGATACGACCTTGGAATGCTTCTCTTTATGCCTCAGATCTGGGCAAGCGATAACACAGACCTTCATGACAGAGTAACGATAGGCGAGGGTACGCTTCGCGGTTATCCTCTCTCAACGCTGGGTGCGCATGTTTCAGCATCCCCATCGCATCAGAGCCTGAGGACAAGCAGGATTGACAGCCGTTTCAACATAGCTTCATTCGGAGTCCTTGGCTATGAGCTTGATGTGACAAAGCTCTCTGATGATGACAGGAGTGCGATACGCGATCAGATTGCTTTCTATAAGAAATACAGGGATGTATTCCAGTTCGGCGATTTCTCGTCTCTTCACGTCTCTGATAATCAGAGATTCTGGTACACGACGCTCGGAGATACTTCTATCGCGCTTGAGATACAGACATTCGGCGAAGTGCATACCGGAAGAAACGACAGGCTTTTCCTGCCGTTTGCTGCTGATGATAAGACATATAGAATCACAGCCCGGAGAGAGCATATTCCTTCTTCGTGTCTTGGGGATCTGGCAAAGGATTGC
The DNA here is from genome assembly GCA_944388955.1 of uncultured Spirochaetaceae bacterium. GTDB lineage: Bacteria > Spirochaetota > Spirochaetia > Sphaerochaetales > Sphaerochaetaceae > Ornithospirochaeta. The sequence continues at coordinate 137,571 of CALXKJ010000002.1, forward strand.
GGACAATCAATGAGTGAGGATTTCTCGATTACGGTACCTGGCGCCATACTTAAGTACCATGGTCTCCCTCTTGGTCCACAGTTCACTGCGAAAGGTTTTACAGAAAACACTCGCATTCTAGGTGATTACGGCTCTAGAATGTATATAATCGAGAGCATATGAGAAGATTTAGGAGTGAGTGAAAAAATGGAAGCGCTTGCATTTGGTGAGATTCTCTGGGATGTGTATGGGGACAAGAGGACGCTTGGCGGTGCGCCGCTTAACGTATTGGGTCATATAAGAAGGCTTGGCGGGGATGCTTCAATCATAAGCAGTGTCGGGGACGATGAGCTTGGAAAACTGGCTAGGGAAGCTATTGCCTCACTGGGAATAGACAGCACCTATCTCCATACTTCACGCTATGGAACCGGAAGAGCTGTTGTCGAACTTGATAACGGTATTCCATCCTATCATTTCGATAATCCGTCAGCCTGGGATGATATCTCCCTTTCCGATGAGGATTATGAAAGACTTTTGTCAAAGAGGTGGTCAGTCTTCATTTATGGCACGCTATCACAGCGCTTGGAGACTTCAAGGGCAACACTCTGGCGCCTCCTCGACACCATCAATGCCGATAACTTCTTCTTTGATGTGAATTTCCGTCAGGATTTCTGGGATGAGAAGAGCGTGAGAAAAGGTCTTGAGAGAGCGACGATACTGAAGATGAACAGCGAGGAGAAGGTGCAGATGGCTTCTCTTCTCGGTTATGGCGAAGATGAGCTTATCCCATCGCTTCTTGCAGATACGCCACTTGAGAAGATCATCGTGACATACGGTGCCAATGGCTCATATTGCTATACAAGAGATGAGCGTTTCTTCACGAGCGCTGGGGAGGGCAAAGCTATAGATACAGTCGGAGCGGGAGATAGCCTTTCTGCTGCTTTTATCTATTTTCTCTCTCAGGGGAAAGGAATGAATACTTCCCTTATAAACGCATCCCTTCTTGCTGATTATGTCGTCCAGCATCGCGGAGCTATACCTGAGTACGATGACGATATAAGACGAAAGCTCTCAATCTAGCTTTCCGCAAAGCCCCTTCCGCATTATCTTTCAGATGAAAGAAGGAGAAGCTATGCTAGAGCTTTTGAATATATCATGGTCAGTTCCTGAGGGCCGGAAAGTCCTCAGGAATGTCTCGCTATCGATTCCAGATTCAGGGCTTACTGTAATTACAGGACCGAATGGGGGAGGCAAGACGACTCTTGCGAAAATCATAGCGGGTATCATCAAGCCGGATTCCGGAAGGATAATCCTCAATGGGGAGGATATAACGGAGCTTGATGTCACCGAGAGGGCAAGGAAGGGTATTGCGTACGCTTTCCAGCAGCCAGTGCGATTCAAAGGGATAACAGTAAGGGATCTGCTAGAGATTGCATATGGGAAGAATCTGCCGGAATCTGAGCTGTGTATGCTGCTTCAGAAAGTAGGGCTCTGTGCCCGTGATTACAGGGACAGGTATGTAAACTCGTCGCTCTCAGGTGGTGAGATAAAGCGTGTGGAGATTGCTTCGGTGCTTGCGAGAAATGCCCGTCTCACGATATTCGACGAGCCGGAGGCGGGAATCGACCTCTGGTCATTCACGGGTCTTATCGAGGCATTCCAGGAAATAAAGAAATCCCCGGATCGCGCTGAAGTGATAATCTCCCATCAGGAGAGGATTCTCAGCGTTGCTGACAGAATCGTGATCATCGAAGATGGCATGGTCAAAGAAGAAGGACTTAAGGATGATGTGCTTCCTCATCTCATGCCAACCATCTCATGCCCTGTGAAACAGGTGGAAATGGGAGGTGAGCGTTTATGAATAGTGTTTCAGAGGATATTCTCAGAATCGTTTCGGACTGGAAAGGCTCCTTCTGCGGCGCCTACTCAATCAGGGAGGATGGAAGGAGCATCTCCAGAATGGACAGCGAGCACGTGCACATAAAACCGAAGACTGACAAACCCGGTCTTGATATCTATATCGATGACGACGCGAAAAACGAGACAATCTCGATTCCCGCGTGCGTGACGCATGGAGATGTGGATGATCTTGTCTACAATGATTTCCATGTTGGAAAGAATGCTGATGTCACGATAATCGCAGGTTGTGGTGTCCATACGGATAATGGTGAGCCTGCAAGACATAATGGAATACATAGATTCTTCATCGGTGAGAATGCCAGCGTGAAATATCTTGAGAAGCATGTGGGGCTTGGGAAAGGCGATGGCAGAAAGAGCATAGACCCCGTGACAGAGGTCTTCCTTGAGAAGAATGCAACCCTGGAGATGGAGACATCGCAGATTGGAGGCGTCACCGATTCCCATCGTGTCACGAATGGAAAAGTCGCTGAAGGCGGCAGGCTTGTCATTCATGAGAGGCTTCTTACTGAGCATGACCAGAGAGCGGATTCGGAGTTCTCTGTCGAGATGAATGGAGATGGCAGCTCTGTCGACCTTGTCTCCCGCTCAGTTGCTAAGGATGAGTCCCATCAGGATTTCAAGGCAGTCATAGTCGGCAACGCTTCATGCACAGGACACAGTGAGTGCGATGCGATTATCACAGGCCATGGTACTGTGAGCGCGACTCCGCAGCTCGATGCCAATAATATCGATGCTGCGCTTATCCATGAGGCCGCTATCGGGAAGATTGCCGGAGAGGAGCTTCTGAAGCTGAGGACATTCGGGCTTACGGAAGAAGAAGCTGAGGAAAGAATCATCAGAGGGTTCCTCCGCTAAAGCATCAGCGCTTCGTGTATGGTATAATCACCTCATGCGGAGCAAACTCACTATATTGCTGCTTTTCATCGCTTATACTCTCTCAGCAGCCTCTTTCGATAGTATCATCGAAAGTGCGGAGAGTATGAGCATTGATGAGGAGAATGCTTCAATAAGCTATGAGTCATCGCTCATCGCGGCTTCGCTTATAGATCTCGATGATAAGTTCGGCTACAGCATCTCCATGAGGGCGGAGCCGATAGACAGCGAGAAAGGTTTCTCAGTCTCTGAGCTTGGGGCTTCTGTCATATTTCCCGATGGTGATACGGAGATCAACGCCTCCATCCCTTTCAGCAAGGCTATGGAAGCAGAGAGCATAACGTGAGTCCATCTCTGTCATTCTCTCATACATTCGACTGGGCACATGACGACAAGTATCTTTCGTCTCTTGAAGCTGAATACGCACGCTTTTCGGCATTCCAGACATATGATGATGAGATAAGGCTTTTCAGAAAGAGCATCGTCTCTCTTCTCTCCTCGATGCTCGAGAATGAGAGGACGCGGCTTGAAGCTGAGAATGAGCTTGATAAGCTCAGGAAGGACTTTTCTGATTCCTTGGCGCTCCGTGTCATCACGGAGGACTCTGTGCTTTACAGGGAGCGGGAGCTTCTTATTGAAAGGGCCGCTGGGCAGCTTGAAGCGGCAGAAGACGAAAGAGCCTATCTTGAGGCCTTATTCACGGCATATACAGGTCTTGCATGGGATGGGGTTGATGATATACCAGAGCCTGTCTTCCCCTCCCTTGATGGCGAGAGCATGGCGCTCAGGGATGCGTATTACAGGATGAAGATTGCCGATGAGGAATATCTTGTCGGGAAATCGAGGATAGAGCCATTCTCACTTACTATGGGCGGTAATGTCTCATCATCTGTTTCTGTCATTGATGATTCGGTTTTCAGAAGAGCCGATGATTATATAAGCGCTTCAGCGCTTCTTTCCCTTGATACGAAAGAGTGGTCTTTTGATATCACAGGCGGAGGCTCCTGGGATGAGCGTTTCTCATTCACTCCAGAGCTTTCCATCGGGGTGTCCTGGAATCGCGATACAGCAAGCGATGAGGATAAAGCGGAAGTGCAGAGGCTTCTGAATGCCGCACTGACGGCTTCCAATGATTACAGAAAAGCCTTTATAGATGACTATGACGAGAAGACAACGCTTGTCGCATCTATTCTTTCCTGGCGCCGTTCATATGACGAGGCGATTGCTGAGCATGAATACTATGAGAAGATGCTCAGTTATCAGAGGGAGCTTTTCTCCCGTGGGCTCGGAACAGAGGAAAGTCTTGAAGATGCCGCGCTTGATGAGAAGCTTGCTTCCCTTGATATAGATATTCTCCTGCTTTCAGGACTTTCATTGATGCTTGATGCAGAGGGTTATGCCTTATGAGGAAACGTGTAAAAGCCATTATCATACTGATTCCTGTCATTGTTGCAGTTGCTCTTCTTGTCCTCTTCATGCCAAAGAGAAAGGATAATGCAGCTGAAGCTGTGGCTTTTGAGACAGCTCCAGCCCAGATGCGGACTTACAAGCGTATTATTGATATCTCAGGTTACGTTGAGCCATTCGATGAGGAAGAGCTCAGATTCCGCTCCACAGGTGCGGTTACGGCTGTATATGTGAAAGAAGGCGATAAAGTAAGGAAGGGTGATCTTCTCGCTTCTATCGATGACACGAAACAGACAGCTTCATTGCAATCGATAAGAAACTCCATTGAGGAGGCTGAGCTCAACGGCTCTAAGAGAGAGCTTGAGCTTCTGAAGCTGCAGGAGATAAGCGCGGAGGCGGATCTTGAGTATACAAGTCTCAGAGCCACTTTCGACGGTGAAGTTGCCTCTGTTGACGTCTCTGCCGAGGATTACTTCGAGGCAGGAGATTCTGTGATGACAATCGTTGACTGCTCAAAGCTCAAGGCGACAGTGGAAATCGATGAGATAGACATGCCTTATGTCTATGAGGGACAGAAGGCAATGCTCATATTCGAAGCTTATCCTCAGTCTCCTGTTGAAGCCGTTGTCGATTATATTCCTATGCTTGGTCGTTACACTGATCAGGGAATAGGAGTAGTGGACGCGGAGCTTCTTATCGAGAATCCACCGCTTGGGATAATCCCTGGGTTTACATTCGAAGGTACGCTTGAATCGGAATCGGAGACGGAGATGCTTCTTATTCCATATGCCGCTATCACACGAGGTATCGGAGGAAAGGAGACAGTCACCGTCATGGCTGATGATGGAAGTCTTCAGGAGCGTGAGATCAGGGCTGAGTATCTCGGAGAAGGATATGCGGAGGTTCTTGAAGGAGATATAAGTGAAGGCGATCTCATCGTCATAAGAAGAGGAAGCCGTTGAAAGAAGTAATAGTTCTCGATGATGTCTCAAGGATTTACAGGATGGGGGATGAGATAGTATATGCTCTCAACCATGTATCCCTCTGTATTTATGATGGCTCCCTCACTTCCATAATGGGACCATCAGGCTCCGGTAAATCCACGATAATGTCTATCATCGGATGCCTTGATGTGCCTACATACGGACATGTTTTAATCGATGTCGAAGACACATCAGGCATGAGTGAGAAGGATTTGAGCTACATCAGGAACAGGAAAATCGGATTCGTGTTCCAGCACTTCTCTCTTCTTCCGAAGATGTCAGCATTGGAGAATGTGGAAATACCTCTTCTCTATGCAGGAGTACGGCCTAAGGAGAGGCGCGAAAGAGCTGAGGAGATGCTTGTGCGGGTGGGGCTTTCAGACAGGATGAAGCACAGGCCAAATGAGCTTTCAGGAGGACAGAAACAGAGAGTAGCAATCGCTCGTGCACTTGTGAATAATCCGCGTCTGATCCTCGCTGACGAACCAACAGGCGCTCTTGATTCAACAACCGGGCATGAGGTCATGGAGCTTTTCCATGGACTCAATGAGGAAGGTAAGACGATAGTATTCGTCACCCATGACAGATCTCTTGCATCTGAGTGCCAGCGGATTATTTCAATCCGTGATGGAGGAATCGAAGATGATGGTCTCTGAGAATATAAGAATGGCGCTCCGCTCGATGGCTTCCAGCAAGCTCAGGACTTTCCTTTCGCTGCTTGGAATCGTGATAGGCGTTGCGTCCGTTGTGGCAATAATGAATCTCGGACAGAGCGCTGCAGAGTCAATGAGTGCATCCTTTGATGTCGGTGGGCTGAATATGATTACAGTCCGACCTCGTGGACGCGGACGCGAAACCATGATATTCACAGAGGATTTCTCCTATACGCTGCAAAACGAGATTGATGGCGTTCAGGAAGTCCTGCCTCTTGTCTCATCGACAGCCAATGTAAGACAGAGGGACGAAATTGCTGAAAGCGTTGTCGTGCAAGGTGTCACATCAGGTTATTTCGCTTCAAACAGTCTTGAAGCTGAAAATGGACGGCTGTTCTCTGTTGAGGATAACATCTCGCGGCGCCAGGTTGCTGTCATAGGCACTGCATTGGCAGAGGATCTGTTTCCCGCTGGGAATGCCGTAGGGAGCTATGTGTCTGTGATGCGCAATCAATCGAAGAGCTTTCTGGTTGTCGGAGTGCTTGCTTCTCACGACACATCGCAAGGCTCATCATTTGATGATGCTCTCTTCATGCCATATAACACATACACGGAGCGTTTCAGGCATACAGACCGTGTTGGCTCGTACAGCATAAAAGTCAAGGACGGCTATGATGCTGTCTCTGTGGCGGAGGATATCGAGGACTATCTTGATAGAGTTGCTGGAAATGACTACTACAGGCTTTTCAGCCCCGCGACGGTGAAAGCAATGGCTGATGAAGTCACAGGCACTTTTACTGTATTCCTAGCGGCTATAGCTGCGATATCTCTGGCAGTTGGTGGGATAGGAATCATGAACATCATGCTTGTGTCTGTTTCCGAAAGGACAGGGGAGATAGGTATAAGAAAAGCCCTTGGTGCGGCACCATCTGTCATACGGAAGCAGTTTCTTTCGGAATCTGTGGTTGTGTCAGCATCCGGAGGCTTAATCGGCCTTATCCTCGGCATCATCATCAGCGTGGCAGGAGCTCTGATCTCAGGTTGGATCCCTGTTATATCCTCTGGGGCTGTCACAGTAGCTGTCGGCTTTCCGATTCTTATCGGAATCTTCTTCGGCTGGTATCCAGCAGCAAAAGCCGCTTCCCTCCAACCCATGGAGGCATTGCAGCGGGAATAACAGCATCAAAATTTACAGGCTGAATTATCAGAGTGAGTGAAAGCTGCTGATTGTACCAAAAGAACTATTAACCCTCTCATCCGCCTGCACCTTTGCCCTTCGTATGAAGGTGCTATATAATCATTTGCAGGAGCTGAGCATATGGACAGGCTGCGGCTTCCAATAGGACAGACAGACTTCAGGACAATAAGGGAGAGCGGATGCTATTATGTCGACAAGACATGCTATATCAGCCAGCTTATAAGGGATAGTGCTTCCTCTATTCTTTTTACCCGTCCCCGCCGCTTCGGAAAGACCACATTCCAGACCATGCTCAGGGCGTTCTTCGATATACGGGAAGACAGCTATGATATTTTTGATGGTCTTGAGATCATGAATGACAGTGAGGCTGTAGAGAAATGGATGAACAGATGCCCAGTTATCTACCTGACTTTCAAGGACATTGATGGACTGGATTTTGATAGTGCGATGGCAATACTGCATTACAAAGTCGCAGAGCTTATCGCCACTTATATGGCTGTTGCCGATACTGCCATGTCTGGAAATGAAAAAGAAATATTGCACAGGATACTGGATGGAGAATGCTCAAACGATGATGTCAGGCTTTCGTTAAGTGCCTTGGCGAAGCTCCTCTATAATCACTATGGCAGGAAAGTGATCTTTATTCTTGATGAATATGATGTTCCGCTCGACAAGGCTGAGAAGAACGGCTACTACAGCGAAATGCTCGACATCATAAGAACGATGTTCCTCTCAGTGCTCAAAGACTGCCCTTACACAGAAAAATGAATACTTACGGGCTGCCTAAGGATATCAAGGGAAAGCCTCTTCACCGGGCTGAATAATCTTACTGTATATTCCGTGACTGGAAAAGAATATGAATCCGCGTTTGGTTTCACAGAGAATGAAGTCATGAAGATTCTTCATGAGGCAGATCTTGAGGATAAGGCAGATATCATAAGACAGTGGTATGATGGTTATTCTCTCGGTGGTATTAGCATCTATACCCCATGGGATGTCATCTCATATGTAAGAAAGCTTCAGGTGGATCGGGGTGCAAATCCTGAAAACTATTGGGTGGACTCAAGCGGGAATGATGTAATAAGACGCCTGATAGACATGACCGGTGCTGAAGTCGGTGATGACTATTCTACGCTCATCAACGGAGGGGTTATAAGCAAGAAACTGGTTGAAACGCTTACTTACAGTAACCTGTACTCGACACCTGAGAATATTTGGAGTCTGTTCCTCATGACGGGATATCTTACACTGGCGGGCAGATACGACGCGAACGAGGAAAACCTTCTCCGGATTCCGAATGAGGAGATCAGGAGGCTTTTCGCCGCATCGGTCGACGAGTGGTTCTCGGCAAAGATTCTGAAGAGCAACAGGAAGAATCTGTTCAATGCCCTATGGAATGGGGATGCACTGACACTGTCTGAAATCGTATCACAGAATCTCTTCAATACTATAAGCTACTACGACTACAGGGAGGACTATTACCATGCTTTCCTTGCAGGGCTTCTCTCCGGTGCCGGATACATCGTTAAATCAAATAGAGAGACTGGAACAGTAAGAGCCGACATAATGGTTCTCGATAAGAGTAACCGCAGAGCAGCAGTATTCGAAATCAAACGCTCTCTTTCAAAAGATGCGATGGCTAAGGATGTGGAAAGAGCTCTGCAGCAGGTGGATAACAGAAAATATGGGAAAGACCTTGATGGATATAGAACCGTGCTGTGCTACGGAGCAGCATTCTTTGAAAAGGATGTCCTGATCAAAACCGCAGAATGATGAGAACCTCATTGTTTCTCTCCTTCAACCCATGCAAAAGTGTTTCAAGAGAAGGGGAGCATGTAGCACGTCCCTCATTGACAGCCGGATTTTCTATGTCATGCTTAATCGAAGCAATATGTGCAGTCATGGGATATCCATTGCATCGAGTTTCAAACGTATCCTCATTATGCTATACTCCGCGTAAGGAATCAGGAGATGGCCCAGGAATATATAATAGGCATAGTTGATTTAAAGCTTGAGAGAATTGAGGATGGCTTCCTGAAAGAAGAGCTTCTCAATATAGATGACATTCCTGACTGGCTTATGGAGCGATATCTTTCATACCGCAGGGAAACTTCCTTCTGATCCTGGAGAGAGCAATGAGAAGGTCGATAATAACAGTGGTCGGGAAAGACCGTGTCGGAATCATCGCAGGCGTATGCACATACCTTGCCCAAAACAATGTGAATATTCTGGATATAAGCCAGACAATCGTCGATGGTTTTTTCAATATGATGATGATCTGCGATGCAAACAACGCATCTAAGGAATTCCTTACGCTCTCAGAGGAGCTGGAGACGCTTGGAAAGAAGCTTGGATGCATTATCAAGCTGCAGAGAGAAGAAATCTTCGACAGCATGCAGAGGATCTGATTATGATTAATATCAATGAAGTCACTGAAACCAATCAGATGATTGAAAAAGAAAATCTCGATGTGAGAACAATCACACTTGGTATCTCACTTCTTGATTGTATTTCATCCGATCTTGATACTCTCCTTGATAACATCTATACACGCATAACAACTCTGGCAAAAGATCTTGTTAAGACAGGTATGGAGATTGAGCGTGAGTTCGCTATTCCTGTTGTGAACAAGCGTATCTCTGTAACACCTATCGGTATTGTAGGCGCAGCTGCATGCAAAAGTCCTGAAGACTTCGTGAAGATAGCCTCAGTCCTCGACAAAGCGGCTAAAGAAGTCGGTGTGAACTTTCTTGGTGGATATTCAGCACTCTGTGCGAAGGGCATGACAAAGGCTGAAAGGATGCTCATCGAGTCTATTCCAGAGGCATTGTCAAAGACAGAGAGGATATGCTCCTCTGTAGCACTTGGCTCGACAAGGACAGGCATCAATATGGATGCTGTCGCATTGATGGGCCGTATCATAAAATCGACTGCAGAGGCGACTGCAGACACAGATTCGCTTGGCTGCGCAAAGCTTGTCGTATTCTGCAATGCGCCAGATGATAATCCTTTCATGGCTGGTGCGTTCCATGGTGTGACAGAAGCAGATGCTGTCATAAATGTCGGTGTCAGCGGTCCTGGTGTTATCAAGCACGCGCTCGAGGGCATCAAAGGTAAGGACTTTGAGGTGCTGGCAGAGACTGTTAAGCGTACAGCATTCAAGATTACACGTCTTGGTCAGCTTGTGGCCAAAGAGGCAAGTAAACGTCTTGGAATACCATTCGGAATCGTGGATTTATCACTTGCTCCGACTCCTGCGATAGGGGACAGCATTTCAGATATCCTTGAGCTTATGGGTCTTGAGCGCACAGGAGCTCCTGGAACGACAGCTGCCCTCGCGCTCCTCAATGACCAGGTGAAGAAGGGTGGTCTGATGGCTTCAAGCTATGTCGGTGGACTGAGTGGCTCATTCATCCCGGTTTCTGAAGATCAGGGAATGATAAACGCAGTCAACAGCGGCTCTCTCACTATCGAGAAACTCGAGGCCATGACATGCATATGCTCTGTCGGTCTTGATATGATAGCCATCCCGGGAAGCACAAGCGCTTCGACTATATCAGGAATAATTGCTGATGAGATGGCTATAGGCATGGTCAATCAGAAGACTACAGCTGTACGCCTTATACCTGTCATTGGCAAGGATGTTGGCGATGAAGCTGTATTCGGAGGCCTTTTAGGCAGGGCTCCGATAATGCGCGTCAATCAGTTCTCGTGCGAGGATTTCATCTCCCGTGGAGGCCGTATCCCAGCACCTGTCCATGGATTCAGAAACTGAGTTTTCCCCTCGATGAGGGGAAAATCCTAGATTTCAGCAAGAGCCTTTCTTACATCATCGCCGTGGGTTGCCGTGTTGACTTTCCTGAATACTTTCAGGACCTTTCCATCTTTTCCGATGATATAAGTCGTTCTTATCACGCCTATGGTCTTCTTGCCATACATCATCTTCTCACCATATGCACCATATATCTCCATGACGCTATGCTCTGTATCGGAGAGAAGATGAAAAGGAAGTGAGAACTTGTCGATGAACTTCCTGTGTGATTCGCTTTTGTCTGGGCTTATGCCTATCACGACAGCATCAAGTCCTTTGAGATCCTCTATCGAGTCTCTCAGAGAGCATGCCTCCTTTGTGCATCCCGGTGTATTGTCTCGAGGGTAGAAATACAGCACTACGATCTTTCCTCTCTCGTCTGATAGCTTTCTTTCTTCTCCATTTTCATCTGGAAGAGTGAAATCAGGGGCTATTGTACCTATATCAATCATCACGTTCTCCTTTGCAGATGTATTCTTTGTGTAGAAAACACTCGCTATTTGCCTTATATGATGCGCTGTTGTATATTAAAAGCAAAGGAGTTTTTCCTATGAATGACAAGAAAGAACTTATTCTGAGGGACGTAAAGCTTCGTGAGAATGCTCTCATGAAGAATGTCTATCTCTGGATGATACTCGGTCTTGCTGTAACGGCAGGGGTAGCATACTTTGTTTCTGTATCTGAAGCGGCTATCAGATTCATATATTTCAATCCGCTTGTGACTATCGGAATATTCATCGCGCAGCTTGTGCTTGTGATGATGCTCTCAGGGCGTGTTGAGCGCTTCTCGACAGGTACAGCCGTAGGGCTTTTCCTTGGCTATTCAGCGCTTACAGGACTCACGCTCTCCTCGATTTTCCTCGCTTATACAGGTACATCAATCGCGATTGCCTTCATTTCAGCGCTTTCCGTGTTTGCTGGCGGGGCTATCTATGGAGCGGTGACGAAAAAGGATCTCAGAAGCTGGGGCGGTTATCTGACAATGGGGCTCTTCGGCCTTATCATCGCCTCACTATTGAATATGTTCCTCGCTTCAAGCGGTCTTGATTTCATTGTCTCTGTAATCGGTGTCATTCTCTTCACAGGTCTTACTGCGTGGGATTCACAGCGAGTGAGCGATATAAACAGGGAATATGGATCAGAGATGACATCGGAAGAGCTTACGAAGATTGGAATCATGGGTGCTCTTTCGCTCTATCTCGATTTCCTTAACATCTTCCTCTATCTTGTTCGTATAGTCGGAAGAAGTGACAACTAAACTTGTTTTCGAGGGACCAGATACCCTCGTATTCTGGAAGGAAAGCGGTATACCGACAGTGCCATTGAAGAATACTATCGATGGCACGACGCTTCTTTCCATCGTTAGCGCTTATTATCCGGAAATCGTGTGCTGCCATGGTGAGAATGAATGGGAAGGCGGGGTAATACACCGTCTCGATAATCTCACAAAAGGCCTTGTTCTCATCGCACGTTCACAGCGTGCGTATGATGCTCTCATGCAGCAGCAGAAGAAGGATATGATTCAGAAAGAATATCTTGCTACTGTCTCTGAAGGCCGTGCGATTGATGAAGGCTTCGAGCCATATCCTTTCCAGAATCCACTTTATGAAGATGGCATGATAACATCATACTTCAGGTCATTCGGTCCAGGGGGCAAGAGCGTCAGGCCTTCATATTCAAATGCCAGATACGCAAAGGGAAGGATATACACGACACTGGCTTCCCCTGAGAGCGATAGCGTTATCAGATGCACGATAACACGCGGTTTCAGACATCAGATAAGAGCCCACCTTGCATGGGCGGGCTGTCCTATTTCCGGCGATACGCAGTATGGCGGAAGGGCGTCTGACGACTTCGGTCTTGAGGCTGTCTCAATCAGCTATATCGAGCCATGTTCAGGCCGTAAGCTGACAATCACTTCATGATTACCTCTCAACAGAGAAGACAATCGTCTTGTTCTTGTACACGATTATCCTGTGCTCTAGATGTGCTTTGACCGCAGTCGCAAGCACCTGTTTCTCCAGATCCTTACCAACTTCCTTCAGACCATCAGGCGTGAGCTCATGGCTGACTCTCACGACATTCTGCTCGATAATCGGCCCCTGGTCGAGATCTTCAGATGCATAATGAGCTGTGGCTCCTATCATCTTGACGCCACGCTCATATGCTCTTTTATACGGATTCGCTCCCTGGAATGCCGGCAGGAACGCGTGATGGATGTTGATGATCCTGTTCTTCCATTCCTCAGTGAACTCCGATGTAAGAATCTGCATGTATCGGGCAAGAACTACAAGGTCAATGTGGAACTTTCTGAGAAGCTCTCTTATCTCGCTTTCCTGTTTCTCCTTGTTTCCATCGACAGGAATGCAGTAGTAGGGAATCCTGAACTGCTCTGCGACGCGTTCGAGGTCTGGATGGTTTGAGATAATCAGCGGTATTTCTGCGCTGAACTCTCCTTCAAGCTGTCTCGCGAGAAGATCATAAAGACAGTGGCTTGTCTTCGAGACAAGAATCGCAACACGTGTTCTGTAATCTGACCAGTGGCATGACCATTCGAGCGACATCGAGGAGGCAAGAATGCCAAATTCATCCTCAAGCTCTTTTCTCGATGTCTTCATGTCATCAGCATCAAGCTCGATACGCATGAAAAAGCGTTTCTCGTAGCTATCTGTGTGCTGCTGGCATTTCAGTATGTTGAAGCCACGGCTATAGAAGAAATCAACAACCGAGGCGAGAATTCCTTTCCTGTCTTCCGTCTGTATAAGGAAAATAGCTTTTACCATCATTCATCTCCACTATCGTCAAAAGGAGTGCTCTCTAGCTCATTCTCGTTATCAGAGACGACTTTCTCGACCTTCCTCTGTATCTCAGAGAGTGTTTTCGTGAGCTTCTTGCCAAGCTCACTCGCTTCCTCATAGAGCTTGATAGACTCTTCTAGGCCAGTCTCTTCCTTCTTCAGGAGCTCAGTTATCTCCTCCATTCTTTTAAGATCGCTTTCAAAGCTCATTTTATCCTCCGATTACCGTCGATGTGATGATTCCATCACCGGTCCTTGTCTTTATCTTTTCTCCAGAGTGAACGTCGGAAGCTTTTCTGACAATGCTTCCATCTTCTCTCTCCGTTACAGTATATCCACGTCTGAGTATGAGAAGAGGGGAGAGCGCCTCAGTTTCCTTCACAATCGAAGCAAGTTTCAGGCTTTCAGCTCGCATCCTGCTTCCGACTGCCGCATCCATCTCTTTCTGAAGTGTTGTAATCTCCCTCTCTGCTTTTTCCATCTTCTGTTTGAAGAGTACATTGTTTTCTTTGAGGGAATCGAGAAGCCGTTTACTTCGCTCTTCGGTTTTTCTTTCCATGCTTCTTATGATTTCCTCTTCATCGTAGGCAAGGGAAGTCCTCGCGTTCTCCATGCGGAGTATGAGTATTTTCCTGAGGTCCTCAGTCGATGGAATGCTTCCTCTGTATCTGATTATCTTCTTCTCAAGCACGTCGGCGTTATGCATGGTTTCCCTCAGTCTTGAAGATAGCCGCAGCATCCTTTCCTTCATTGCGGCTGTTGATGAGAAGAGTGCGTTATCAAGGCGCTCCCGCCTTCTGAAGATTGTCTCTGTCACGAGCTCTGCCGCCGCTGATGGGGTAGGAGCTCTCCTGTCTGCAACGAAATCCGAGATAGGCCAGTCAATTTCATGTCCCACTGCCGATATAACAGGAATCTCAGAGTCATGGATAGCCTCGATGACACAAGGCTCTGAAAAACAGGAGAGATCCTCAACGCTGCCACCACCTCGTCCAACGATGAGAACATCGCATGCAAGAAAGCTGTTCGCCTGCCTTATGCGCATTGCTATGCTTTCTGCCGCTCCGTCTCCCTGCACAGCGCATGGGAAGATGATGATATCAAGAGAAGGGGCTCTGCGTCTGGTTATATTCAGGATATCCCTGATGGCAGCTCCGGTCGGGCTTGTGACGACTCCAAGCTTTGTGATTTCTTCGGGAATCGGTTTCTTCTTATCCTCATCAAAATAGCCAAGTGAGCGATAGTATTCCTTCCTCTTCTCGATTATCTTCAGTAAATCGCCTTCACCTTTTCTCTTCATTTCCCGGATGACGAATGTTAGCTTGCCTGTTTTTGTATAGAAGGATAGCGAGCCCTTTGCTATGATAAGATCTCCGTCTTCAGGCATAACCATCTGAAACTGTGCAGAGCGGAAGACCGCGGCATCAAGTGCTGCACTCTTGTCTTTGAGCGTGAAATACCAGTGTCCTGATGAGGCCGGTCTGAAACCTGACACCTCTCCTTCAATGGAGAGCTCATAGAACATATCCTCTACAGTATCGTGGATTATCCCATTCGCTTCGGAGACTGTCAGTGTTCTTCCTAAGAGATCATAAGCGGCCATGTGCGTATTTTAATGTTTATCCATGTTTCTGAGAATATGGCGATTGCGGCAAAAAGAAAGACCGTCCGGAGACGGCCCTGAGAAATATGAGATTGATCTCACTCCTCTTCAATAGCACCCTGTGGGCATACGCTTGCGCATGTTCCGCAGCTGATGCATGTATCAGCATCGATAACGTAGATATCTCCCTCAGAGATAGCTCCAACTGGGCACTCGCCTGCACATGTTCCGCAGGCAACACAGCTCTCTGTGATCTTGTAAGCCATAACAAATCTCCTTTGTAGCTGCAATGCAGCCTTAAGTCATCTTAAGAAGAATCTACACCCAAAGCCCTCTGTCGTCAATAAAGAGCACCTTGAATTCATCGATTAAGCATGCTTCTGATGCGTTTTCTGCCTATCGTGAAGTAGAAGAGGGCACCTGATATGTCCGCAATAAGCCATCCTATTGGGATGGAAAGCCATATGCCCGTAGCTCCGATAGGAAGCTTTGAGAGAATGGCTGCAAGAAGCACTCTCAGTCCAAGGCTTATTATAGTGAGCACAAGGGAGATTGATGGGGTCTTCAAAGCTCTGAATATGCCATAGAAAAGGAAGAGATAGCCTATGAGGATGTAGAAAGCGCCTTCGATTCTCAGATAATGCGTCCCGATGCTTATCACTTCGGCGTTTGCTTTGTCTATGAATATCCCGATGAGAGATTCAGGGAAGATGAATATCAAAGAAGAGATGATAATCCCGAATATTGAGATGACAATCAGAGCATAGCGTATGCCTTGCCTGATGCGCTCTCCTTTCCCCGCTCCTCCGTTCTGGCTGACGAATGTCGAGAACGCGTTTCCGAATTCCTGCAATGGCATATAGGCAATACTGTCTATCTTCACACCTGCTGCGAAAGCTGCCATGACAGATGAGCCGAAGCTGTTCACAATTCCCTGCACCGCAAGGATTCCCAGATTCATTACCGACTGCTGCAGCGATGTCATGACAGAAAGCGACATAAGCTCTGAAAAGAGATGTCTGTCCGCTTTCATATCCTTGATACCGAACCTGAGGATTTTCTCCTTTCTCGCGATTGTGATAGCAATCCCGATGCCCGCGGCATATTGCGATATGACTGTCGCCACAGCAGCGCCCCATATACCAAGCCCGAGTGATATTACAAAGTATAGATCGAGGATGATATTCATTACAGCAGACAGTGCCATATAGAGAAGCGGGGTAGATGAGTTTCCTATAGCTCTGGCTCCTGACGCGTAGAAGTTATAGATAAACAGCGCAGGAAGCCCTAGAAAGACAACGCCAAGATACTCGCTCATTCCCTCATATACATCATCAGGAACCTGGAGGATGTGCATTATCTGGTGTTTGAATACTATTGGGATTATCGTCAGGAATATTGAAATCACTCCGATTGATAGAAAAGAAATGCCCAATGCGTTTCTCAGCTTCTCTGTATTCTTCTCCCCATAGAGATATGAGAAGACAATTCCAGCTCCCATTGATAGTCCAATCATGAGAGAAGTGAGGAATGTCATCAGCGAATATGCGGAGCCGACTGCCGCGAGGGCTTCTGCACCGACAAAACGGCCAACGATTATCGAATCAGCCGCATTGTATAGTGTCTGCAGCATGTTCCCCAGTATCAATGGCAGAGCAAACGAAAGAAGAGGTGCGATGATTCCGCCTTCTGTAAGATTCCTGCTTCCTGTAGTCATAAAGATACTTTAGTCTCTTTGCAAACTCTTTTGGAAGGTGTTTCTTTCTGCTATCATCGCACCGTATGAAAAAGCTTGTCATTGCAGAAAAGCCATCAGTAGGACGTGAGATTGCCAAGAATCTTGGCTGCTTCTCACGCGATAAGGGATTCACGGAAGGATCGGATTATATTGTCACATGGGCACTTGGCCACCTTGTGGAGCTTGCGGATCCGCAGCATTATTCAGATAGCTGGAAAAGATGGTCGCTGAAAGACCTCCCAATGCTTCCAGAGAATCTCGATCAGGTTGTGATAGAGGAATCAAAAGAGCAGTTTGATGTGATCGATTCCCTTCTTCATCGCAATGATATCGAGTCTGTTATCATCGCAACTGATGCAGGCCGAGAAGGAGAGCTTGTTGCCCGCTGGATTATCAAGATGGCAGGCTATGAAGGAAAGCTTGAGCGACTCTGGATTTCCTCCCAGACAGAGAAAGCTATAAAAGAAGGCTTTGCGAATCTCCATCCGGCATCTGATTACGATAATCTCTATCAGGCAGCATCCTGCCGTGCTGCGGCAGACTGGTATGTCGGCATGAATGTCACGAGAGCTCTCACTTGTTTTTATGATGCAAAGCTATCGTCGGGGCGCGTGCAGACTCCGACACTGGCTCTGATGACTCAGAGAGAGGATGAGATTGAGGCATTCGAGGGGAAGTACTACTACACCGCGCGTGGTGATTTCGGCATGTTTGCCGCTTCTTATTATCCAGAGGCCAATACAATCCGCTTCACGGATGACAGCACAGCGGAAGAGATGAAAACATGGAAGGATAAGCCTGGAAAAGTCGTATCGATGGTCACTGAAGAGAAAAGCGATCCAGTTCCTCAGGCTTATGATCTTACGGAGCTTCAGCGCGATGCGAATATCATGCTGGGCTTCTCCGCTAAAGAGACACTCGACACACTTCAGCGTCTATATGAAATCCATAAGATAGTCACATACCCAAGAACGGATTCAAGGTACATCACACAGGATATCGTGCCTACGCTTCCTGAGCGTATACGTGCTTTGAGAAACACCATCTTCTCCCGTCAGGCTGATGAGTATCTTCAGAATGGTTTCAGGAGTGATAATCCGCGGTTTGTGAATGACGCTCTTGTCTCTGACCACCATGCGATTATCCCGACAGAGGAGACAGTGCATCCAGAGAAGCTGTCAGCTGATGAGAACAAGCTCTGGCAGCTTATAGCACTGAGATTCCTTGAAGTCATCGGAGAGGGTTATCTCTACAATACGACAGTCTGTACTGTCGATGTGGATGGGAAAGCATTCAAGACAAGGCTCACAATACCGGCAAGAAAAGGATACAGATCCGTTTCTGAAAGCGCGGGACTCAAGTCGGCGTCGAATATTGCTGAAGATGGTGAGAACAGCTTCATACTCAAGGATCTCCATGAAGGTGATGAGGTTATGCTTTCTTCCGTGAGAATAAGGAAGAATGTTACGACACCTCCCGAGAGATACACGGATGCAACACTTCTTTCCGCTATGGAGCATGCGGGAAGATTCGTTGAGAATGATGAGCTCAAGGCTAATCTTGGAAATGGACTTGGAACGCCGGCGACAAGGGCCGATATGATCGAAAAGCTTATACAGAATAGGTATGTTGAGCGTGACGGCAAGTATTTCGTGCCGACTGCGAAGGGCAGGGAAGTCGTACGTCTTGCACCAGAAGTCCTCCGATCGCCTGAGCTTACAGGTGTCTGGGAAGGAAGGCTTGAGAAGATAGCGAAGGGAAAGGAAGATCCTGCTCTATTCATAAAGGATATTAAGAAGATGGCTGCCGAGCTTGTCACGGAAGTCGAGAAAAGCGATAAGGTCTTTGCGCCGGTCTTCAAGGATTCCAAGAAGTGTCCTTTCTGCGGCTCGGAGATGATGAAGGCTTCAGATCCAGATGGCTCAGTGCACTATATATGCCAGCGTCTCTCATGTCAGTATGAGGAGAAGGAAGTCAAGGTCAAGGTCTCGACCGGCATTCCATCTGTGAAGAAAATATCGCAGATACCCGGAGAGAAAGTGAAAGTCGTCATAAACAGAAAGAGCGCTGTCCATGTGCCAAAGGCTGTATATGAAACGAAGACACTTGTCGTGAAGGAATCCAAGCTGCAGTATAAGCGCGACCGCTCACTCGATGATGCCCGCCGTCCTCAGCCGCAGCGTCTCTCATCAAATGATTTCGGTGGTGGAACGATGGCTGATTTCTTCCGTCTCTCAAAGGAAAGGCAGGACAAGGACAGGAACAGGAAGAGAAAATGAGAAGATTTGAGTTCAAGGCACGTGTTTACTATTCAGATACAGATGCGGAAGGCATTGTCTACCATACGAGATATCTTGATTTTGCGGAGCATGCAAGGACAGAGATGCTCCGCGAGGCACTTCCGGATGTGCCTCAGTCAGAGCTTGCGAAAGGCGAGAATGGAATAATCATCGTAATACGCTCGATGGAGATTGATTTCCGCTCCGCAGGCTATCTTGACGATGAGCTTACAGTATATACTGAGATGATAGATATGCAGCATTTCTCCTGTACTTTCCAGCAGGATATCATGCGGGGTGACAAAGTCCTGTGCTCACTGAAGGTCAAGGCCGCATTTATCTCATCTGCAACAAGGAAGCCAACTCCTATTCCCGATAACATCAGAAAAGCGATGATCGGTTGATTCTCGCGTGAAAAAGCACTCTTTCCCTGATACAATCATTCCATGGATAGGGAAAAGGCACGGAAAAGAGCAGAGGATATTGTCTCGAAGATGACAGTGAAAGAGAAGGCATCTCAGCTTCTCTTCTCGTCACCGGCAATCCCAAGGCTGGGAATACCAGCATACAACTGGTGGAATGAGGCTCTGCATGGTATCGCCCGCGCAGGGACCGCGACTGTATTTCCACAGGCTATAGCGCTTGGCGCGTCTTTTGATACGGAGCTTGTCTGGAAAATCGCTGATGCGATATCTACAGAAGGCCGGGCGAAATACAATATTGCAAGAAAACACGGTGACCGGGATATCTACAAAGGCCTCACATTCTGGTCTCCGAACATCAATATCTTCCGTGATCCAAGATGGGGCAGAGGGCAGGAGACTTATGGAGAGGATCCATATCTTACATCACGTCTCGGCGTAGCATTTGTCAGCGGTCTCCAGGGAAATGGGGAATATATGAAAACTGCGGCCACGGCAAAGCATTTCGCAGTCCATAGCGGGCCGGAAGATCTGAGGCATTCATTCAACGCAATTGCTTCCAGAAAGGATATGGCCGAGACATATTTACCAGCTTTCAAGGCGCTTGTAACGGAAGCTTCTGTAGAGGCTGTGATGGGCGCATACAACAGGGTAAATGGAGAAGCCTGCAACGCAAGTCCGCATCTTCAGCATATCCTCAGGGATGAGTGGGGTTTCGAAGGCCATTTTGTCTCAGATTGCTGGGCGCTCAGGGATATTCATGAATCTCACCACATCACAAAGAATGCGGCAGAATCTGCCTCTCTCGCGTTGAAGAACGGCTGTGACCTCAACTGCGGCTGCACTTATAATCATCTGCTTGCGGCTTTGAATAAAGGGCTTGTTACCGAGGATGATATCACGCGTTCTGCAGTACGTCTTTTCACTGCGAGATTCATGCTTGGCATGTTCGACAGAACAGAGTGGGATTCACTGGGGATTGATGATGTAGATACTCCAGAACATCATGAGCTTGCTCTTCAAGCCGCTGCAGAGAGCTTTGTGCTTCTGAAGAACAATGGAGTACTTCCCCTTAAAAACATAAAGTCAATTGCAGTAATCGGGCCGAATGCAGATAACCGTACAGCCCTTGCGGGGAATTACCATGGTACGGCTTCCCGTTACATCACTCCGCTGGAAGGCATAGAGGATGAGGCTGAGAAGCGGGGAATAAAGGTAAGATATAGTCTTGGCTGCCCATTGCTTTCACATCATGATGAGCCGCTTGCGAAGGAAGATGACAGATTCAGTGAGGCGCTTGAAGCCGCTCTGTCTTCTGATGTCACAATACTTGTTCTCGGACTTGATGAGACGCTGGAAGGTGAGCAGCCTGATGATGGGAATCCAGGTATTGGATCTGATAGGAAAACACTGGGACTTCCAGGTCATCAGGAGAAGCTTCTTGATCTGATTCTCTCTACTGGAAAGCCATGCGTCCTTGTTCTGGAGTCAGGCTCTGCCGCTGATCTCTTGCTTGCTTCCGAGAAATGCTCTGCTATTCTCGATATCTGGTATCCTGGAGCACTTGGAGGCAAGGCTGTTGCTGATGTCATCTTCGGCAATGCATCGCCATCAGGGAAGCTTCCTGTCACATTCTACAAATCGCTCGATACGCTCCCTGATTACACCGACTATTCTATGAAAGAGAGAACATACAGGTATGCTGATGATGCATCGATTCTCTATCCATTCGGCTTCGGACTGACTTATGGAAGAATGGAATTAGCTGATGTATCCATCGAGGAATGTGACGATGGATTCCTGATTCATGCTTCGGTTCATGCCGCATCTTCTGTCTCTGAAGTCCTTCAGGTTTATGTGTCGGATCTTGATACTCCTGATGCCCCGAAGCGCAGCCTGAAAGCATTCATGAGGATATCCCTTGAAAGCGGTGAGCAGAAAGCATGTGAGATTAAGCTCGGAAAAGATGCCTTCATGACTGCAGATGATGATGGGATAATGGTGATTGCAGGAAGGCATTTCCTTGTTTCTGTCGGTTTCAGCCAGCCTGATAGCATAAGCACATCGCTGATGGGCAGAAGTCCCTTCACTGCGGAACTTGATATTCCTTTGCGGTGGACAGCGAAAACATCGCTGTGATACCATGCGTGCGGAGGATGTGAAGATGCATATAGTGTTCTGACGTAAATTTTGAAACAAGGAAAAATAAATGTCAGAATACATCTTCATAAAGGATTTGTCCTTTTCATACCCGGACTCATCCGTATCAATATTCGAGAACCTCAGCCTTTCATTCTATGAGGGATGGACAGTCATCTCAGGTGCAAATGGAGCTGGCAAGTCCACGCTCTTCTCCCTCATTCAGGGCTCAATCGTCCCTGATGGCGGAATTGTGAGAACTTCAGGAGAGATTGCGTATTGCCCGCAGGTCTTCGATGGACTCGACTATATGGATATAGCTGCAATCTATGATGGCTCGCAGGAGAATGGACGCCTGAAATCGATGCTTTCGATAACCGATTCGATGATAGAGAATCCTGATGCGCTTTCTGGCGGTGAGAAGAAACGTCTTCAGCTGCTTGCTGCTTTTTCGCATCATCCGTCAATCATGCTGATGGATGAACCCACGAACCATCTCGACCAGATGACGAAGGACATGATTCTTCCTGTGCTCCGTGAATTCTCAGGCTGTGGCATCATGATTTCCCATGACAGGACGTTTTCCCAGAAACTGTCAGATAGAACAATCATTTTTGAAAGGGTGATGGGAAAACCTGTATCGATATATGATATTCCTCTGCCCTTGCATCTTGCTGTCGAGGAGAACGCGAGAAGGAGACAGAATGCAAGAAATGCCTACGACTCGCTCTCGTCGGCTGTAAATGTACTTCAGAAGAAAGCAGTGGCGATAAAAGAGAAATCCTCAGCAATGCACAGGAAGTTATCCAAGTCAGGTCTGGATGTCCACGATCATAGTGCGAAAGCCGCTATAGATGGCGCACGCCTTACAGGTAAGGACAAATCCCTTGAAGGTGTAAGGAGAAGAATCCTTTCACATGCGGAACATAAGCTTGCAGAGCTGTCGGGAATGGAGAGACCTGTGATGAGAAAGGAAGGCCTCGATTTCACTGCGGGTGAAGATCATCAGAAATCCATATCATTTCCGCAAGTGATTCTCTCAGGAGGGCAGTATAAGCTTCATGTCCCGGAACTTGCTGTCCGGAGAGGAGCGCATGTTGCTATAACAGGCACCAATGGAAGCGGAAAGACACTTCTTGTCAAATACATGAACAGAATTCTCAAGGAGAAGGGAAAAAGCGACATGCTTCTGTATATACCGCAGGAATATGGCAAAGAAGACAGAGAGCGTATATTCACAGAGGTCGCTGAGCTTTCAGACGATGAGAAAGGACAACTTCTTTCGGATCTGTACAGACTGGGCGCGGAGCCGTCTTTCCTCTTGGATGATGAAACAGAGCCAAGCCCGGGAGAGTTGAAGAAGCTTGATTTTGCACTTTCCAGGAGAAATATACTGAGCCCGTAAGTCAGAGAGGTCTGAATTACAAAGGATACGGCATCGATGGTAATCTTGACTT
>CALXKJ010000003.1 GCA_944388955.1 uncultured Spirochaetaceae bacterium
TCACTTTTTTGTTCCTCCTGTGAAAAGGCCCATTTCATGTCTACCTTCAGGGGGTTAGTTCAATACGGGGGGGGGTAGTGATTTCACGCTGAAGATACTCATAGACTTCCATCTCTGAAGAATCCAGCTTTTCAGGATTGATGCGGCTGAGCATCATATCCATCTCCGCCATTGACCACGGTCCTGTGGTTGATGGCAAAGCAAGGCCTTCAGAAATATACAAGGTCTTCATAGCCCTGTATATCGGGCTATCAACAGGAACTATCTCCTGTCTATTTGTTTCAGTGACAGATGAGAATACTGCCGAAACCATAAGCAAAGACAAGAGAGCAAAAGCAATGAACTTCTTCATGTAACTGACTATATCACACAAAATCCATCTCTTTTACAAAATATCCCCCCATTACAGCCACATCGAATATACTTATTGCATGAGACGATTGTCACTGCTCATCATTATCGCTGTAGTCGCTATAGCATCCATCGCCGCCGTTGATGCTTACATTATTCCATTATCTTCAGATTTCTATAACATCATCGATGATTTGTACGCACTTGAAGGCCTTGGAAGCCCATCCGATGCCAGACCATACAGTATCGCTCAAGCTGAAATGATACTCAGCAAAGTGCCAACAGACTCCATTTCAGGATACTCAAAGACACTTTATGAGAAGGCGAATGAAATACTCAATGAGAACGTGCGATGGAAATTCAAAGACGGATTCGGCATCGGCGCTCATCTTGAAATCAATCCGGAAATCTACGCCCATTCAAACAGTGAGGACTTCACTGGAGAAGAAGACTGGGCGTATCAATATGATGATAGGGAAAGATTCCTATACCTCGGACTTGAATTCAGTGTATACGACTTCTTCTACACATATGCAGACCTCATGTACACGATGGGACGGTACACAGAAGGAGCAACATTTTATGATAGTACAGATATCCCATATGGTATCGGCGCGATTCTCCCGGAAGGCTCATCTTTCAGCATAGTGGATTCATCTCAGCAATATACGGACAAATTCTCATCAAATATTCCACCACAGTCTGCAAAATTCGAATTCGTATGGCCAAAGAGAGCATTTGTTTCATTTGGTGGAAAGCACTGGACATTGCAATTCGGGAGGGAAAGACTTGACTGGGGAAACTCACGGGTTTCCAATTTCATAATAGACAGTCATGTGGATTATCATGACACTCTACGCCTCACATTCTTTACTGATAGCTTCTCATATGAATGGGCAAATCTCTTCTTCACAACATCTGGAACTGGAGGAGAAGAACCAGATAAGAATATAAGGATGCTCATGGCTCATAGGCTTGAATTCCGTCCAATAAAGTACATAAGCTTCGCTATCAGCGAGAATGTGATGTACCAGACACCTGCCCTCAATATAGGAGCGATGAATCCAGGAAACATATTTCACAATCTCAATAACAGAAGCATGTTCAACGCAATAGCAAGCGCGGAATTGAATATCATGCCAATAAAAGGCCTCGACATCTACGCACAGGCTGTCCTTGATCAGGCAAGAGCCCCAAATGAAGGAGATAGCCAAGGAGACGCATGGGGAATCCTCGGTGGCGTCGAGTATTCATTCTCACCAAGAAATACAGGCGTTCTTTCATTCAATCTTGAATTCGACTACACAAGTCCATTGCTCTACAGGCGTGACGGTGTTGATTTCCTCATGTACAGATGGATTCAGACGATGGATGTAGACGAACAACCTCTCAAGCTCTACTACATAGGATATAAATATGGAGGAGATGCCGCACTCCTTCATCTTGGAATCTCTTATGATCTCTATGATGTGTTCTCCGTCTTCCTCTCTGGAGATTTCATGCTCAAAGGCGAGATGGATATGGCCCATAGCCATAATGTAAACAACGACAATAATGAATATCCGAATTATGAAGGTGCAACACCCTCAGGCAACGTCATCTCACAGATAATGATTCTCACACTCGGTGGTGAGTACCATATACCGGGCCTTCCCGACTGGATGGGACTCTCATTCTCATCAGCACTCTCGCTTGTAGGTGCCCAGAATTGGAATAAGACAACGAAGACTGCAAGTGATGGCCGCATGGATGTGCAGTTCTCGCTTGCTATGAAGCTTTCTATATAAAAAGGAGAATGGAAACATGAAGAGATTGCTACCAATCATCATGATTGCTCTGATTCTGACAACGCTCTTCCCGCTTAGTGCTGCGAACATGCAGAAAACCTTCCACAAAAGCGATCCAGAGTACCAGATGGCATATGCGCTCTGTATTTCAGCTGGTGTACTTCCGCCATCACAGGTCTCCCCTGTTACTGGTGCGGAGCTTGCTAAGGCTCTTTCAAGGATTGATTACCAGAGATTGTCACTCAGTGAAAAAGAAGCGTATGACAGCCTGATGAAGAAGCTTGAGTATCATCCGATACTCGAAAGTGATGTCTTCGGCTTCGATCCACGTCCTACTATCTCTTTTGATGCTGTTGCTCACACATCAGGCAAGACAGCTTCTCGCGATATGCTTTTCCAGAGAGAAGACAGACTCGATGGTATCAATCTGAAATTCGAGATGGCCTTCGCGGACATAGGTTATGGACGCTTCAACTGGCTGATGCTCTCTCCTTCGATAAAAGATTACACAACAGGAAAGTATTTCAACACCAACTTTGACACATGGTTCAAAGGGAACATCACAGACATGCAGCACGAAGGCGTCTTCGATGCAGGAATTCTCTTCGGTAATGACTGGATGAACTTCTCAATCATGAGCGGTAGACAGGAGATGGGAGGAGGTCATACAGGCAACTTTGCTATTGGAGATAACTTCGTACGTCAGCAGTACTTAAGATTACACACATTCTCCAAGTGGTTCGACTATACCTATTCACTGACACGCTATGGAAAGATGCAAGATGGCGGTGACGATCCCGGCTCACTCTCAATGGTCAGCAATGGCGAAAGCTTCGATAGCCCGCAGCAGGTATTCCCGCTCCACCGTTTCACATTCAAGATTGCAGATAAAGTCGATATCTCTGTCAGTGAAGGTGCGATGATGCTCATCGACAACATCTTCAATCCCGCGGTGCTCAATCCATTCCTCTTCATCCACGGTTTTGATAACTATTCAGACAACTATGAAAGCCCCGTGGGGTCTGGAGATGAAGCCAATAACATCCTCGTTCTTGAGCTTGGATGGACAATCCTTCCACATCACAGGATAAGCTTCCAGGCAATGTCAGACCAAATACAGATAGGAGGAGAAAACAGGAGTGTACCAAACGCTCTTAGCTTCCTCATGAACTACGAGACAAGCTGGATCATTGGTGAAGAGTACCTCAATGGCTGGGTGGAAGCTACATACACAATGCCTGCTGTTTACCTGAATACCAAACTTGCTGACAAAACTGGTCAAAAATACAACCACAACTACGATTACATCGTAGGCTATCCAATGTGGAAATTCAATGATACAGATGGTGATATAGACTACGCTGGCTACAAGTATGGTCCTGACAGCATCGTCTTCGGTCTTGGTGCTAATTATGGACGTCCAGGACTCTTCTCGCTTGAGACATCACTCACATACATCATCCATGGTGTATATGGACTTGGATACCAGAATATCGTTGCAACAAGAAATCCTGATGAAGCAAAGAAGCTCTTCTCAGTTCCTCTCAGCGATGCTGAGCACAGGATAGAGCTTCTTGCAAAAGGCACATACATTCCGATGGAAGGCCTTGAGCTTATTGGCGGTGTCGGTCTTGTGCAAGTATGGAATTACCAGACGAACAAGGGCGAGAACCGCACAGATCTTCAGGTGCATATCGGCGTGAAGTTCGACCCAGTCGGAATGTTCAGTAAATGATATCTGGCAATACAGATGATGGATGGGGGCCTTCAGTTGAAGGCCCCATTTCAGACTTTACCAGACGAACACGCTACAGCTGTCAGGAGGAAGGACAGTGCTAAATGCCTGTCCATCAGAAGAGCACTTTCTTCCGCTTATGATTTCTGTGACATCCGTAGCCTTGAAATTTCTGACTACAACTGAATCCGGCTCAGAGGAGAAGTTGATTGCAAGCATTGCACTCTTTGATTCTGACACAATATATGCCAGATGAGTGCAAGCACCTTTCTCTGCAACCATCTGTCCTTTCCCTTTAAGCTCATCACGGAAATAACTTTCCACTGACAACGGCATTGCATCCTTGAAAACAGTACCAGCAAAAGAATTGAAATAGATTGTGGCCCCTTTACCGC
The DNA here is from genome assembly GCA_944388955.1 of uncultured Spirochaetaceae bacterium. Lineage (GTDB taxonomy): Bacteria > Spirochaetota > Spirochaetia > Sphaerochaetales > Sphaerochaetaceae > Ornithospirochaeta. The sequence continues at coordinate 4,269 of CALXKJ010000003.1, forward strand.
ATTTGTGCTTTATTACAGCAGGAGAGCCTTCAGAAGTATATGCAAGGACTTCAGTACTCGCTTCATCAGTTATCCTTAACTTCTGATGCATTTTTGAAAGAGAAATGACTTCACCACCGAATGTATACGTGCCACCTGCTCCTACATCTTCTTCTATGAAGCCGAAGAGCGATGAAAGGTCATGTCCAGGAATGCCTTCTTTTGGTGCTTCAATATATTCATTCGATGTGCCAAGCCTTGAATCGGCAACAAGGATACCACCCTTTTCCGTATATTCCCTAAGCCTCTGTATTTCTTCCTTGTTTATCGACATTGTTGCTGGTATGACAATAATATCTGCAGAAAAATCTTCATCATCGAGATGCTCAATATCCGTAAATTCAGGATTTGCTCCTATATTCCAGAAAAGCTTATACCAGCCTTCGACATCATCAGGCCAGAAACTATCAACCCATTTGAGCATGCAATCGAAAGCAAGTCTTTTCCCATAGCTTGTAGCAATTCTTACAGATGGTTTTCTTATCTGGAATGAAGAGAAAACTTCATCGTGGGAATAAATCACCGAAAGAAGATCTTTAACAGCAACACTCCTCTCATTTGGTGTTCCATCAAACTGTGTGAGTCCTCGCCCAGTAATCTGATAGCCGTGAAGGAAAGGCCTCCATCGCCAGAGCTGCATCATGCAGGGGGCATTGAAAATGTTCATCCATATCCAGTTCCTTATTTCTGAAGGAGACACTTCAGAACCAGGTGTCATAGCCGCCTGCGTATGGGTCTGAAGCTCATTAACTGCATACGGTTTATGAGCCTTGCGCGCAGCTCCTGCTGGAATTGAGAAGTACTCTGAAAGAATCCATGGTGTATTACGATAATCCCTCCCCCAGCTCTTTGGATAAAAAGTTGAGCCATAAACATCAGGAATATGGGCAGTATCGAATTCGTCATTATTACGCTGTGTGATACTGACATCGTATGGATTGTAATAGACCATATATTTCTGGATTATCTGGCTGCTTGTGCCATCTATGATAATCGAATGGATGCTGTCATATTTTTTTGCAGTATCGTAAAGGAACTGGCAGATATCAGTAAGGTTTTCGCTTCTGAATTTCTCGAAATCATATGATGGCAGAAGGCTACTCCAGATGCTATACCCCGCATTTCTATTTTCAGCACTGATTTCATCAAAAGAAGAATACCTTCTATACCATGCATAATTCAGGGCTTCGATTGTTCCATATTTCTTCTTAAGCCATTTTCTGTAGCATTTAATCGTCCACTCATCATCACTTTTAAAATGAGCTTCATTGAAAACATCCCATCCAAACACAGCAGGATGATCTTTCAATGCCGTTATAGCGCTTCTGAAATAATCATCAAAAAGCTTTTGGATATGAGGATGATTCATATTCGACCAATAAACATTAGGAGACAGGCCATTACCTTCGCTGGATACGGTCTCAGCATCTACTGGCAGCAAGCAATCTGGAACGCCTTCCTGCGCCTGATTCTGACCGAAAAGCTGCATTATAGCCTTAATTCCGAGTTCATTGCAGACATCAAGCACGAAACGAGTACGATCATATATAAATTCATCCGGCTTATCAGTCAGCCATGGATTCGCAATCGGCCATAGCGTTATAAGGTTATAACCATCATTCTTCATGTTATGAAGATCCCGTCTGATTTCATCGTCTGAATAATCCCTTTCGATGACATAAACCGCACCAAAATCTAATCGCTTCATTTCTGTTCTCCTTTTTCAGCGGAAAGATTGGAATTGAAATATTCTTTTCTGTAATTCTCCGGAGTCATTCCGGTATATTTCTTGAAAATGTAAATAAAATACTTATAATCGCTGTATCCCAGCATATCGGCAATTTCATAGATTTTTGTTTCGACATTATCCAGGAGCAGAGATTTTGCTGCAGATACCTTATACCTGGTAATCCATTTTATAAGATTGTCTCCAGTCTCATCCCGGAATATCCGCGAAAGATAATTCGGAGTGATTTTAAGTGCGTTGGCAATATCCTGCACCTGAAGGCTTTCATGAATATGGTTTCCCACATACTCAATTGCCCGCTGCACAATGACATTTGAGACTTCGCCATCTTCCTCTGTTTTCTTCTGAAAAGTCGGAGGTGAAACTATCTTGCCAGACTGAAGTCTACCGGCAAGCTTCTTCAGAACATTGCTCAATTCATCAATATCCACAGGTTTCAGAATGTAATCAACGGCATCAAGGTGAATCGCTGAAACGGCATAGGAAAAATCACTATATCCGGAAATGAATACGAACATCGCAGATGGTACAGAAGCCCTTATCTTCTCCGCCATCTCTATTCCAGACATTTTCGGCATACGGATATCAGTAATAACTACCTGCGCTTCTGTTCTGATAGCAAGTTCAAGACCTTCCAGCCCATTCGAGGCTGTTCCTAGAAGCTCATATCCAAGTCCATTCCAGTCAATATTTTTTTCTAGGCCATTTCGGATAAAGCTCTCATCTTCAACAAGAATCAGAGAAATCATAGTGATTCTCCTTTCCCGTTTTTATAAGGCTGCACGATATATGCATCGAGTCCTGTACCATCGCAATGCCTGAAAAAAAGGCCATACTCATTACCCCAATGCAGCTTCACCCGGCTATCTATTCCGTAAATGGCCATTCCTTTCTGGCCGCCTGTATATCCGGAAACAAGATTCCTCATCATTTCCAGATCCGCAGTGACACCATCATTTGAGACAGATATTATGAGATTGTCATTATCGACCATTGTACTGATGGAAACTACTGTAGGATGATCACAAGGCTCCCCTCCATGATATATCGCATTTTCCACCAACGGCTGTATCACGGAAGAAACCGTCAGTGCTTCCAATGTCTCATCAGGAATATTCATCCTGAAATCTATCATCCCAGCATAACGGCAATCCTGTATCTTGATATACTCCTCAACGTATCCGATTTCCTCGCAGACAGTCGTAACAGGTCTGTTTGTCTTGATTTTCTGTCTGAAGAGTTTCGACAGTGCTTCAATAAGCTCACACGTTTCAAAAGCGTTCTCTTCCCTAGCCATCCAGCAGATTGTATCCATGGTGTTGAAGAAGAAATGCGGATCAATGTATGCCTGCAATGTCTTGATTGTCGAATCCTTCTCTCTGAGTTCTGATAAATACACCGCATTCACAAGCTCCTTCAGACGGTAATTCATCTTATTGAAACTTCTTGTAAGCGCAGTTATTTCATCATCAAAGTCATCCGTAAGCTCTGTCTCGAAATTATTGTTCTCCAGATTGTCCATTGCAGCAGAAATTGAGGAAAGACGCCGGAATATATTTCGTGAATACCAGGAGAAAGAAACAAAACTTAAAATAATGCCACAGCACAAAAGCGATGCAAGCATCAAAATCAGCAGAAAATAATCATTTCCCGCAGGAACTTCATGAAGAAGAACAAGATCATCAACTGTTTCAAATCGATAATATGAATATGTCCTCTCATTAGCTTCATCATGAATCCATCCGATATTTCCACTGCCTATATCAGACATTGATACCATGCGGGAAACCGCTCCATTGCTGAAATCGACAGCAATCTCGGAACCAAGAAGATAATAGCTGCTGCTATTTCCATCACTCGAATGGAATAATCTTTCTATCACTGGCACCTTTATGAAGATTTCAACAATTCCTATCGGAGTCTGAATGTTATATATGTCATTAATTTTTCTCGTAAAAACGAGGCAACGCTTGCCATCCAGAGATGAAGACACACGAAGGAACTCCAATCGCCCAGTCTGCTGCAGTACTGTGTGGATTTCATCCTCAGTGACATCCGAAGAAACCATATCAGTACTCACGCTAATAGAATCCAATCGAGCAACTACTATACCTGCAATATTTCTGTCGTATGCAATGATATTAGACAGATACTGCTCAACATTGTTTGCCTGTACTTCAATACCAGACTTCGATTCTGCGGTAAGGAAGGATGATACTGAATAATTGCTATATATCTGCAGGGATTTCTGCTGAATATTATATAGTATGTTATCAATATTCATCCCTATCTTGGAAATATCATTGAATTCGGCATATTCCCTTTGCTTTATCTGCTTATCATTCTCCAGGAAGAAAATAAGACTGCTTAAAATTGCAAAAGGAATAAAGAATATCATGATGATAATAAGCAATGATCTTGCATATAACCCGTGCATAAACCTCTCACCACGATATCCATTCATATCATTTCATCCTTTAACAGCCCCACTTACCATGCCATTCATTACCTTGCTGTAAAACAGCAGATAAACAATGATGACAGGAAGTGCTGATATTGATAATGCGGCGAACATAAGCGGGTAATTTACTGTATATGTACCTACAAAATTCGTAACACCAAGCGGCATTGTCTTAAGTCGATTGCTTCTGATCAGAACAAGAGCCAGAGGAAACTCATTCCAGGTATTCAGAAAGCTCAGTATTGCGGTTGTTGAGAGTACAGGCTGGCACATCGGAAGGATTATCCTCGACATTGTCTGCCCGAATCTACAGCCATCTATGCACGCAGCTTCTTCCATTTCCCATGGAATAGCTTTCACATAGCTCTCGACAAGGAAAACTCCTACAGGCAGTGCGAATGCGATATATGGTAGGATAAGGGTAATTCTTTTATTAAGGAGTCCGAAGGCCTTGAATTCAAGGAAAATCGGAATAAGCAACGCGTAAATCGGAATCAGCATTCCCGCAAGGAAGAAATAATAGATAAATGTTCTGCCTCGGAATTTGAAGCGCGAAAGAATATATCCAATAACAAAAGAGAGAATAACCGCAATCAATACTGAGATAACAGTGTAATACACACTATTCATAAAGTACGTTCCGAGATTTCCTTCCGTTATTGCCTGCACATAATTACTGAAAGCAGGCTTTTGAGGGAGACTGATTATATCGATAGCGAACTCTTTCTGAGTTTTCAGCGAAGAATAAATCATCCATACAATCGGGAAGATGCACGTAATTGATAACAGCCACAATGCTATATTTATAATTGTCCTACCGCATATACGTGTTCCTTTGACTAGTTTTTCGTTAATCATCTGAATTCCTCCCTTTTCCAGCCACCTTGCTCAGAAGAATAAGGAGAAGGCTCAATATAAGTATTCCGATTGCAACACAGCTGCCGTATCCGTAATCCATTCGCTCCATCGAAACCTGATATGCATATATAGCTACAACCATTGAGCTGGTACCAGGTCCACCTCCAGTCATAACATATATCTGATCGAAAGTTTTCATGTTTCCAGAAATACAGAGCATTACTGTAACTATCAGTGTATTTCTGATTAACGGCATAACAATATAGACTGTCTTCTTCCAGCCGACTGCCCCATCAATTTCAGCGCTATCGAGAATACTCATGTCGATACTGTTTATTGCAGCAAGAAGAATAACAAGATAGTACCCGATGTACTGCCATATCTTAGGTATGGCAAGCGAAGTTATAACAAGATCCGGATCATCAAGCCACGGCTTTATCCACTCCTCTTTTCCTATGAAATTAAGGAAAAGGTTGAGGAATCCATAATCCTTATTGTAAATAATCCTCCAGAGAAAACCTACAACTACAGCGGACAGAACAACAGGAAAAAAGAGAACGGTTCTATGGAATGTCTTACATTTGACATACTTTGACATAAGGAGCATCGCAACAACCAAGGCAATTCCAATCTGTCCTATCACTGTCCATATAATGAAAACAATATTATTTATGAATGCATCCCAGAACATCCTGTCAGAAAGGAGCTGAGCATAATTTCCGAGTCCAATAAATTCCTTCTGGCCCCCACCATTCCAATTGAAAAAACTATAAAAGAATGCAAAAAGAAGAGGGACAAAACAGCAAAGCAGATAAATTAATATCCCTGGAAGAAGAATCGCATAAATCTTCCGAGTCTTAGGCTGTAAATATGATGATGCCATTAAGGTATCTCCTATGAATCAAAGCCTGCTGCAGAACCTGCATAGATACTGCAGCAGTATTAACATCGCTAGATATCAGAGAGCTTCTTTTTCGTACTGAGCCTGAATATCAGCAGCCAGCTGTTCAGGTGTGATTGTTCCAATCAGGAGTTCCTGCAAGCCAGACTGCATAACCTGCATAAGACCAGATGAAAGCTGATGATCATATACAGGAACATATGCTCTTCCGCTCTGGAAATCATCAAAGGCACGTGCAACGAGCTGTGATTCATCAAGAGTGAATTCATCTGTCACCATGGCAGTAGGATTACCATAAGAAGCCATAACTGTAGCGAATCCTCTATCAAAAACTTCATGAAGGAACTCACCTACTATAGCTTTTTTCTCTTCTGGAAGATCCGCATTTACAGCCATTCCCCATCCGGAACCGCCAGAAATAGCATTCGGATCACCCTTGCCTCCTTCAACAGCAGGAAGAGCTGCAAGACGAACATTCTTCAGCACTTCTTCTGGACAGCTCTGATCAATTGTCGTGACAGCCCAAGTGCCATCTATTGTCATAGCGGCCTGACCGTTCATAAACACCTGCAGCTGCTGTGCATCATCAATACTGTTCACATCGCTATTAAAAGCACCAACCTCGACAAGCTGAGACAGAGCCTCAAGTGCTCCAACAAACTCAGGGTCGGTAAATTTTGCACCCGTACGGTTTCTAATACTCTCATACCATTCATTACCACTGACTCTGTTTCCAAGAGTACTCATGATAACTGATTCAGCATTCCACTTATCTTTATTACCCAGAACGATTGGAGTATATCCTTTATCTTTGAGGGTCTTGCAAACTTCTACGAACTCATCCCATGTTGTCGGGAAGGATTCTATTCCAGCTTCATCGAATATAGCCTGATTATAGAACACACATGTGTTTGTTACCTGATAAGGAATGGCATAGATATTGCCATCAAACGTGAAGTTGGAAAAAACACCTTCCTTGAAATCTGCTGCCCATTCAGGATACATCTCAAGATATTCATTGAGAGGCATAAGCTTGCCATTTTTAGCGAAATTCTCTGCCATCTGTCCTTTAAGAGCAAAGAGATCAGGGAGTTCATCTGCAGCACCAAGTGTCTGAACCTTTATCGTAAGATCTGCGTTACTGATAGTTTCCTCATCAATGACAACATCCGGATGCGCTTCCTCAAATTTCCCTAAGGAGTCACGCCATGCATAAGTAACACCTTCGCTTGGAACAAATGCATCAAGCACTGTAAGAGTAGTCTGACCGGATGACTCTCCAGCACCACCTGCAAAAACCATTCCGATTATGGAAATCATACAAATCAGAATAAGAAATACCTTTCTCATGAGACCTCCTTTTTGCAGACGCAACGCTGTGCGCTGCATTCTTCTGATAAAAATGATATTGGGATGCCACGAAAGCAAAAGTCCAAAATATCTATGAAATCATCAGAAAAACTACACTGGACAATGTGAAGGAATCTCAACTAGACGGGAAGAATAGCAGCTTTATAATCAGAAAAAACTCAAGGATATTCCAATGAAAAGAAAAACAATACCAATCTTGAAGATGGAGAAAAATAGAGTTCGTAGGAACTATACCGGAGGTGCTTTACTTAACAGGTATGCTGGCTTAGAGGAAATAGACGATGAGAAGCCTGAGGAGTGGCTCTGCTCTACAGTCGAAGCTTCAAATCCGGGGCTTCCTGAAATTCCTATGGAAGGTCTCTCTTGGTCAATAATAGAAGGAGAAAAATATCTTTTTAAAGAAATACTTGAATCCAACCCAGAATATTATCTTGGAGCTGGAGAATATAAACCTCTGACATTCCTTGCTAAATGGCTGGATTCAAGTATCAGACTCCATATGCAGGCTCATCCCACTAGAGATTTCTCAAGGAAATACCTTGGATGCGATTATGGAAAATTCGAAGCATATTATGTACTGAAGATACGCGATAATGTTAAACAGCCTTATATCAGGCTTGGATTTCAGAACAGAGACATATCTAAAGATATGTGGACTGAAATTGTGAAAAATCAAGATATAGCAAAAATGGACTTATGCTTTGATAAGATTCCAATAAAAGAAGGTGATGTAATCTATATTCCGGGGGGAATGCCTCATGCAATCGGAGAAGGCATATTCATGCTTGAAATGATGGAGCCAAGCGATCTGGTAGTAAGATGCGAATTTGAAAGGGAGGGGATCATTGTCCCTGAAAAAGCAAGATTCATGGGCAGAGGACTGGAATTCTGCATGGACATCTTCGACTATACGTATAAGCCCAAGGAACTGGTGCAGAAAGAATATTTCCTGAAGCCTCTGATCATCGAAGAGAATTCTGATTACAGAATCGAAGAACTGGTTCCTCCTGAAATCGCAGGCTGCTTTGAAACAAAGCGCATAACAATCAGCGGGGCTGCTGAAATCCCTATTGGTTCACGCTATGGAGCAGTGCTCGGCACGAAAGGAACAGGAAAGATCTCATCTGGGGATGTGCAGTACCGGATTAAGCCGCTTGATGACTTCTTCATCGCTTCCTCAGCTGAATCAATGAAAATTAAGCCGGATGGTATAATGATGGAAGTATGCCTGATACAGCCTGTAAACGGATAAGGAGCACATATGATTATTTCAGATAGTACCCTTTCGGAAATCAGGAAGCTTGGAATAAGCATCCCTGAATACAGCAGAAAGGATTTATCACCTTCAATAGCGCATATCGGACTCGGTCATTTTCACCGCTCCCATTTCCTCACATACATCGATGAACTGCTGAGGAATGGGTTTTACCATAATGGCGTATTCGAAATAGATATAATCCCTGTATTCGATGATTTCATAAATAAACTAAGAAGACAGGATTATCTCTACAGCGTGCTTTCGCTCTCCCCGGAAGGATCCCAGAGCCTCAGAATCAATGGGCCCATTGTGGGATATGCCAATCAGAGCAGTGAACCGGAAAAAGTCGGACGCCTCCTTTCAGATGAGCAGATAAAGCTCATTACTCTGACTATCACAGAAAAGGGCTACTGCTACCGTGATGATATAGGCAATCTCGATTGGGATAACCCCGGAATACAGCATGATTTGGAAACAAAGGAACATGCAGTAACAGCAATCGGTTGTATTGCAGATGCATTGTTTCTCAGGGCGGAGAGAAATCTGCCTGTCACGATCATGAGCTGCGACAACGTTCCAGAAAATGGCATAATGCTAAGAAAATGCATCATGCAGTTCTGCAGGAAGAAATATCCGGATATCATCACCTGGCTGGAAGAAAACATTTCATTCCCATGTACCATGGTAGATAGAATAACCCCAGGCACTTCTTCTGATGATGTGAGGATGCTTGAAGAGCGCTATAGGATTACAGATAACTGCCCTGTGCATTGTGAGAGCTTCATGCAATGGATCATTGAGGATGATTTCCGCACTCCGGTTCCCGATTTTGCAGAAGCTGGAGCACTTGTAGTCAAAGATGTGAAACCATATGAGCTGATGAAGATAAGACTCCTCAACGGCTCGCATTCAGCCCTCTCATACCCTGCATATATGCTTGGTTATACAATGGTGGATAAAGCCATATCAGATTCAGATATACGTAAATTCATAAGAAATCACTACATGAATGAAATAGCAGCGACTCTTCCGAATGTTTCAGGAGTATGCATTTCCCAATATGCAGATGAGCTTATAGAAAGATTCTCCAATCCATATATTGCAGACAAAGTACTCAGACTTGCCTCAGATGGCTCAAAAAAGATTTCAAATGCTATTCTGCGTCCACTTGAAGAAGGTTATAAAGCAAGGCTGGATATGAGTGCAGTGATACTTGCACTTTCATTGTGGGAGTATTACTTCATCTATACTGATGATAATGGAAATCATATGCCGCTTGATGACCCGAAAAGCAATGAGCTTGTATCGGCTGCAGATAATCCCTCTGGATTCCTCAGGATTGCGGGATTATCGGAAGAATGCGTAAATGATGCAAGGCTCATAGCTGAAGTGAAGAGAAACCTGACTTTATTGAAAGAGAGAGGCGTAAGGAAGGTTCTTGAGGATTTCCTATCGAAAGCAGAGAAGTAAAGGAAACGGGGCACATACCCCGTTCCTCTGATGCTTCTTTCCTCAATGGCTTGCCAGCTCTGCAAGTGACTCATCGACTATCGCTACAGCTTTATTTATATCACTCTCTGTCACGATAAGCGGTGGAACGAATCTGAGAACTGTGTAGCCAGCTGAGCATACAAGAAGCCCCTTCTCCATGCATTTTGATATCACATCACGAGGTGGGATTGTCAGATCAAGCCCTCTCATGAGGCCGAGGCCTCTTGCATCACTTACAAGCTTTGGATATTTCTCCTTCAGATTATCAAGCTTAGCACCAAGATATTTCCCCATCTTATCCGCATTCTGAGACAGTTCATCCAGTTTTGATAGCACCACTTCTGCCAATGCAGCGGATGCGACGTTACCTCCGAATGTGGCAGCGTGGTCTCCAGGAGAGAATATGTCCTTCGCTTTGCCGAACGCGACAGCAGCGCCCATCGGAAGTCCACCGCCAAGCGCTTTCGCGAGAGTCATTATATCTGGCTTTATACCATAGTGCATAAAGCAGAAAGGCTTTCCAGTACGCCCCATTCCGCACTGTACTTCATCGAAAACGAGAAGAGCGTCATACTTATCACAAATAGACCTCAGACCTTCTATAAAGCTTTTCTCTGCCGGGATAATCCCACCTTCTCCCTGCAATGGCTCCACGATTATGGCTGCTGTTTTATCTGAGGCGAGCGCCTCAACAGATGAAAGATCATTGAACTCCGCATAAAGCACATCTGGAAGCATTGGAGCAAAGCCTTTGTGGTATTTTTCCTGTCCTGTTACAGTCACTGCTCCATAAGTCCGGCCATGGAATGAGTGCATGAATGAGATAATCTCAGTCTTGCCTTTTGCACTTCCGTATTTTCTCGCCATCTTAAGTGCCGCTTCGTTTGCCTCTGCTCCGCTGTTGCAGAAGAAAACAGCATCAGAGCCTGCCGCTTTATTGAGCATGGCAGCGGCATGCACAGCATGGCTGTTGTAATAAAGATTCGATGTATGAAGCACCCCGCTGGAGATGACATCAAAAAGCGCCTTCTTCTCATCTTCATCACCATAGCCGAGCGCATTGACCGCGATGCCCGCGACAAAATCGAGATAGGATTTTCCATCCTCATCAATAACTGTAACGCCTTTCCCGCTCTTTATTGCTATTGGGAACTGGGCGTAATTATTCATGTAATTCTCTTTCCCGAGCTTTACGATATCATCATTCATGCAGACCTCCTGAAAGCATCATCGTGCCAATACCTTCTGCTGTGAAAATCTCAAGGAGAATAGAATGCGGAAGACGTCCATCGAGGACGTGCACAGTCTGCACGCCTTTTTCCAACGCATCGAGACAGCACTCAACTTTGGGTATCATACCGCCTTTTATAACACCTTCATGCACAAGCCTTTTAGCTTCATCCGCATTCATGCGGCTGATAATTGAAGATGGGGCATTCTTGTCTTTGAGTATTCCTTCAACATCTGTGAGAAAGACAAGCTTCTCCGCATGCAATGCCCCTGCAATGGCAGAAGCCGCATAATCAGCATTTATATTATAAGTCTGGGAATATGAATCCACACCCACTGGGGATATTACAGGAACATAATCAGCATCGATAAGGGTTTTTATAAGCGAGACATCAACTTTCTCTATCTCACCGACGAAACCAAGGTCACGGCCTTTCTCATCGACAAGCTTTTTCGCCATCATCGTATGTCCATCCTTGCCGTTTATTCCACAGGCTTTTATACCCATCGATTCAAGATTCTCGACAAGGCTCTTGCCTATAGAGCCGGAAAGCACCATCTCTGCAACACTCGCAGTCTCTGAATCTGTGACCCTGAGTCCATCGACAAAAACACTCTCCTTACCCATTCTGGCCAAGAGAGCGGATATCTCCTTGCCCCCACCATGCACGACAATTGGATTGATACCGAGATACTTAAGCATCGCGATATCCCTGATCACGGACTTCTTCAATTGACTGTCAACCATGGCTGAACCGCCGTATTTTATCACGACAGTCTCATTCCTGAATTTCCTTATATACGGTATAGCACCGACAAGAACCTCTGCCTTTGCCTGTTCTTTCTCGTACATACTAGCTCCTGTAATCACCATTGATTCTCACATAGTCATATGTAAGGTCACAGCCCCAAGCAACAGCCTCCGCATTCCCCTGATGGCAATCAGCAACAACATAGATTTCTTTCTCGAGAAGAATCTCCTTCGCTTTCTCCTCGCTGAATGGCAGCGGTTCACCATTCTTCACAACCGCAATCTCTCCCTTTGATGACGAGAATGAAAGGTCGACCAGAGAAGGCTCGAAAGAAGCCCCTGAATAGCCCATCGCGCAAAGGATCCTGCCCCAGTTCGCATCCGCGCCGAAGAATGCCGCTTTAACAAGAGAAGAAGAAATCACCGCTCTCGCGAGGAGTTTCGCATCATGCTTTGAAGGCGCGTTCATTACCTTCATCTCAATGAATCTGCCAGCGCCTTCCCCATCGCGGGTTATAAGCTTGGCGAGTTCTCCAAGCACATAGCTGAAAGCTTCTCTGAATGCATCGTAATCGGGGCTGGATTCTGTTATCTCCGCATTTCCTGCAAGCCCATTTGCCATGACGATACATGTGTCATTTGTAGAGGTATCACCATCGACGGAAATCATGTTGAATGTGTCCTCTACAGTTTCACCAAGCAGCTTCCTCAGCGTTTCCAAAGATACTGAGGCATCTGTTGTGATGAAGCTGAGCATTGTCGCCATGTTAGGATGAATCATCCCAGAGCCTTTCGCCATGCCGCCTATAGTCACAGTCCTGCCAGATACCTCAATTGTCACAGCGCACTCTTTAGTAAATGTATCTGTCGTGCATATCGCCTCTGCTGCACTCTTCCCACCACGCTCTGAAAGCTCTGGATAGAGCATCTCGATTCCTTTGAGAATCTTATCCATATCGAGCTTCACACCGATGACACCAGTTGATGAGACATAAATATTGCTCTTGTCTGTCCCAATAAGAGCCGCAGCCTTCTCCGCTGTCTTCTCTGCATCGATAAGCCCTTGGCTTCCTGTGCAGGCATTCGCATTGCCGCTATTGACGACAACAGCTCTGGCTTTACCTGCTTCCGCAATCTTCTGATCCCAGATAACCGGTGCCGCTTTGACTTTATTTGTCGTGAAAGTCGCGGCTGTTACGGCATCTGTCTCAGAAAGGATCATCGCCATATCTCTCTTTACTTTCTTGAGCCCCGCATGGAGTCCTGCCGCCTTAAAGCCCTTCGCGGCTGTGACTCCTCCATCTATGATTTTCATTCTATCCTCCCTACATAGGCATCCCGGCACTTGCCGGAAGCCCTTCATCCTCATCGAGACCGAATACTATATTCATGTTCTGCACAGCTTGTCCCGCCGCACCTTTCACGAGGTTATCAATAGCGCCCATCGCTATGATATTCCCGGTACGTTCATTTATCCTGAATGATATATCCACGAGGTTTGTACCCTTCACATAACGCGTCTCAGGGATTGTATCGATAAGACGTATGAATCTTTCAGTACCATAAGCTTTAGCGTAAGCATTCCTGACGTCACCATCAGAGATACCTTTCACAAGCTTTGCATAGCACACGGAAAGTATTCCCCTGTTCATCGGTACAAGGTGCGGAGTGAACTCGACGACAACGCTTTTACCGGCAGCTTCAGAAAGCTCCTGCTCTATCTCAGGCGTATGGCGATGCGTTGTCACGCCATATGGCTTGATACTCTCATTCACTTCTGAATAGAGGGATGTGAGCTTTTCTCCCCTTCCAGCTCCTGATGTACCGCTCTTGGCATCGATTATTATGCTCTCTGTATCAATAAGACCTTCCTTGACCAGTGGATAAAGCGTGAGAATCGAGCATGTGGTATAACATCCAGGGTTAGCAATCAGACGCTTTCCCTTTATCATTTCACGATGGATTTCAGGAAGCCCATACACCGCTTCGGAAAGGAAAGACGGAGAGTGATGCTCTGTCTTATACCACTTCTCATAGATATTTTTATCATGGAGTCTGTAATCCGCTCCAAGATCGATGACTACGCACTTCTCAAGCAGTTTTTCAGTAACGATAGATGAAGCAAGACCAGCGGGAAGCGCAAGAAAGATCACATCTGCATGCTCCGCGGCTTTGTTTATATCGTCTTCTTGCAATACATCATCCACAGCCCCTTTCATACCGGGATAGATATCAGAGAATCTTTTCCCTGCATATGAATGCGACGCGAGATAAACAAGCTCCGTTTCCTTATGTCCTGAAAGCAGTCTTGCCAGTTCCGCGCCCGCATAGCCTGTAGCACCGAGTATAGCAGCCTTTATCATACCATCTTCTCCTAGAATATGGCATAATTATACACATATATTCCTTTTATTCCACTATCTATGCATAAATATGTATTAAATCTGCATAAAATCTCTGATTGTCAGTTCTTCTTCAGCTCTGAAAGGTCATAAGGCGTTGTCTGGTAGACAAAGTAATTAAGCCAGTTCGAATAAAGGAGATTTGCATGGGAGCGCCATCTCATCATAGGCTCTTCTGACGGATCATCATCGGGAAAATAGTTTTCGGGAATTGCCGTTCCAAGCCCCGCGTTGATATCACGCATATACTCATTCCTGAGCGTATCCCTGTCATACTCAGAGTGTCCCGTAATGAAAATCTGCCTGCCGTTCTTTGTCATTGACGCATAAATCCCAGCTTCCTCGGAAAGAGAGAGAATCTTAAGCTTCGGCTCTTTCAGCATAGCTTCCCTATCCGACTCGGTGTACCTTGAGTGAGGAACCCAGAAAGTGTCATCAAAACCCCTAAGAAGCACAGGATTGCGATAAACAACACGATGAGGGAAAACACCGAAGAGCTTTTTCCCAAGGCTTATCTTCTTTATGCCAAAATGGTAGTAAAGTGCGGCCTGGGCTCCCCAGCAGATATGGAATACAGAATGGACATGGCTTTTGGACCATTCCATGATATGGCAAAGCTCTCCCCAGTATTCAACTTCCTCGAATTCCATATTCTCAACAGGAGCACCTGTTATCACCATGCCATCGAAATTCTCATTCTCTATAGCGCTGAATGGCTTATAGAATGAAAGCATGTGCTCCTGAGGAGTGTTCTTCGAGACATGGCTCTCAACCTGCACAAGCGTAAGCTCCACCTGCAGCGGTGTATTGCCAAGAAGGCGCGAAAGCTGCGTCTCTGTCGCGATTTTCGTCGGCATGAGATTGAGAAGTGCAATTCTCAGAGGTCGCATGTCCTGCGTGCGAGCGCGCTTCTCAGTCATCACGAAGATATTCTCATCTTCAAGCGTCTTCCTCGCAGGAAGCCTGTCCGGGATTTTTATAGGCAAGTGAGAGCCTCCTCGATATCAGCGATGATATCATCAGCATCCTCTATGCCTACAGAGAAACGTACGAACCCAGGATCGATACCAGCCTCCCTCAGCAATTCATCGGAAAGCTGTCTGTGTGTCGTAGATGCGGGATTGAGAACACATGTCCTTGCATCCGCAACATGAACTACGATGCTTGCAAGGTGAAGCGAATCCATGAACTTCATAGCCTTTTCCCTGCCACCCTTCATCGAGAATGATACAACACCCGAGGCCATTCCGCCCTCAAGGTATTTCACAGCTTTCTCATGCTCAGGAGATGACTCGAGCCCCGGATAGCTGACACTCTCTATGACATCAGTTCTCGATTCAAGATACTTTGCGACATGAAGAGCATTGTCACTATGTCTTCTGATTCTGAGATCGAGAGTCTCAAGCCCAAGATTCAGAAGGAATGCGGCTATTGGCTGTGGTGTTGATCCCAGATCCCTCATAAGCTGTGTCCTTGCTTTCGTTATATATGCCTGATTACCGAAAGCTTCTGTATAGACGACACCATGATATGACTCATCTGGAGTTGTCAGCTCAGGGTACTTCCCGCTTGCATTCCAGTCAAAGCGTCCGCTATCGACAATCATTCCTCCAACAACTGAAGCATGCCCATCCATATATTTAGTCGTGGAGTGAATGACTATATCCGCGCCGAGCTCAAAGGGACGGCACAGGATAGGCGTTGCAAATGTATTGTCTATAATCACAGGGAGGCCCTTAGAATGCATAAGGGGAACAAAACGATCGAAATCAAAGACCTCAAGGGATGGATTTGCGATAGTCTCACCGAAAAAGAGCCTCGTCCTGTCATCGATATAAGAGAGTATCTCATCATCGCTCATCGAAGCATTTACGACTCTTGCCTCTATGCCCATGCGCTTCATCGTCACGAGAAAGAGATTGGTTGTACCACCATAGAGATTTCCCATCATGAGGAAATTGTCACCGCTTGACGCGATATTGAATACGGAGATAAGAGACGCGGCCTGCCCGGAAGATGTCATCATCGCGCCTACGCCGCCCTCAAGCTCAGCGACTTTTCTCTCGACGCACTCAACAGTCGGATTGGATATCCTTGTATACATATGTCCGGGAGTCTTCAGATCGAATAGGGCTGCAAGCTCCTCTGATGATGTGTACTTATACGTCGTGCTCTGATAAATAGGAAGGACGCGAGGCTCGCCATTTCCTGGCTCATAACCTCCTTCTACGCATATTGTTGCTCTTTTCCAGTTTCTGTCCATGATGAAGGCATTGTACAATCTTCATCGGCAGTAAGTCGACTATTTCAAGTCCTCCACAACCATTTCTGGTGCTTCAAGCAATGCTTCAGGGAACACGAGGCTCTTCTTGAATATCTTCAGCGCAGATGCGAAATAGTAGCCATCGCATATCCTCTCATCGATGTTGAAGACAAAATCAATGACACGGCGCTTTGACACGCTTCCATCCTCATTCAGTACAAGCTCAGCCCTCTTTGCACCGAAGGCAAGAAACACTGGAACATTGCCGAAGTTGTAAAGATGGTGCTTTATCGGCGGGATGTTAAGGGAAGCCATATTCGTTATGAATAGAGAGCCATGAAATGGTGAGACAGCGGTCAGCGCAGACGGAATGAGACCGAAGTAGTCAGCAGTCTTAAGAACCCAGATTGCGAATTTCTTGAAGAGCCCCGGGATATAACCGACAATGCGCGCAGCGGCATCAACGCCGCCCTCATCGCCTTCATAGACCTCTTTCAGTGCGTTATTGACCTTGTCATAAACATCGAAAAGCGTATCTGAAGGATTGAGGACAAGCTTGATGGTCGTCTCCTGTCCATCAAGACTCATCTTCTTCTTAACAGCCATATTTATGACGATTCCGTTTCTTGCGTAGATCTTCTGTCCGCGTATGTATCTGTTTATTGCGGGGCGCTGTGATATCGTTCTGACATACGCCGCGATTATGATATGAAGAACACCTATCGAGTCATACCCGTCATGACGCAGCCTGCGTATAAGAGCTTCCACACCTTTCACATCAAAGCATTCGTTTATGGTGTTCTGGCTGTCACTTCTCTCAACCATTATGTATGGCACAATGGTCGTGAATGGGTCGAGTGATTTTACACGGCGTCCTTCTTTCATCGATGACATCTTACCGCAGATTCGGGATTTATTCCACAAATCCGAACAATATGCAAACGCAATGAACATGGCAAGAAGAATATGGGCGAAGAAGAAAGATATCGAAAGATATAGGGAATGGGCTTTGTACGCCTATTTCTTATATCGAGTTGACATACTGCAACTGTACCAGCATATGCACTTTTTCATACCGGAGCAACTGACAGCAGTGATTTTTCACATAGTGATCTTATAGCTCTTATACTCATACAGGCTTAACGCATTCTACGCTTTTTATGAGTTATCCATACTTGATAGCTTATTAAATTCTCTTTTTATATGATATATTGTATTCGTGACGAAAGCATGCTATTCCAGATTGCGTCCGAATAATGAAACGAGAAAGCAGATGACAAGAAACATCGGATGCATATGAGAAACACTAGCATTGCCTTGACTCTAAACTACCGTTTAAGGAGAAAACAGGATGTGCAGGATATCAGTAACCTACGATACGGCAAAACGCGACATCATCAAGAAGAACCTCGCAGAAAGCAGAATGAGCATTCAGGATGCAATAAGGCTCTATCTCGAGGTGCTTTCACACAGCGAGAATGTAGAAGACCTTAAGGCTTATTTGATCAAAAAGAAAGTGGAATCAGATCCAGAGGATACTGTCTATCATTTCGACAATGCAGAAGATGCAATGGATTTTCTAGACTATGCTACACGTTGATTATGGGAAAAAGTTCTCTAAACAAGCAGAAAAATGCAAAAGGCGTGGCAAGAATATGCAAAAGCTACGCGATGTTGTTCTTACTATATCAAAAGGGGAACCTTTCGCGGAAAAGCATCGCAACCACTATCTGGAAAACCGGAAGTGCTGGGATTGTCATATAGCGCCGGATTGTGTACTGCTCTACCGCATCCATGATGACGTACTCATTCTGGAGCTATTGGAAACCGGCACGCATTCGGATTTATTCAAAGAAGCAGAGAGAGAATACAGCATAAAAGGTGAAAACCATCTGAGTATAGACTAAACTCTTCTGGCAATCTTCATAATCTGCTTATGAATTTTCTATCATGTGTGAAATTACAGGATTCGCAGATCACATGATTATTCCAGAAGCTATGAGCATGATAAAGTGCAATGAATAATTAGTGCATATTTATTCTGTTTTCTACATAATTAAGATTAATTTTGTTGACCGCATGTATTTTATGCAGAAGAATAGAGCAAAAGAGAGGAAAATAATGGCTGATATACACTTTTATACCGGAGAGGCCCTGCCCCTCGAGCTGCATAAAGTCAGAATCGTACAGCACCTGAATCTTGTACCTGTCGAAAGACGGGCTGAAGCAATAGCAGAAGCAGGCTATAACACATTCCTTCTCAGGAACAGGGATATATTCCTCGACATGCTCACTGATAGCGGAGTCAACGCAATGAGCGACAGACAGCTTGCAGCTATGATGATTGCTGATGACAGCTATGCAGGCAGTGAGACATTCACCAGGCTCACTGATGCGCTTGAACGTGTATTCGGCACAAAGTATTTCCTTCCAGCCCATCAGGGAAGAGCGGCGGAGAATATAATCGCGATGACATTCGTGAAGCCAGGCACGATAATCCCGATGAATTATCATTTCACGACAACAAAAGCTCATATAACCAGACTTGGCGGCACAGTTGAGGAGGTCGTGATTGACGAAGGCGTCAAAGTCACAAGTGATTTTCCTTTCAAAGGCAACTTCGATCTCGAAAAGCTGGAGAAACTTCTGAAAGAGAAAGGAGACAGAATACCATTCGTTAGAATCGAGGCAGGCACCAACCTCATAGGCGGACAGCCTTTGTCGCTGGAGAATATCGAGAAGACAGCAGATCTTGTACATAGATACGGGAAACTGGTTGTAATGGATGCAAGCCTTCTCCAGGATAATCTCTACTTCATAAAAGTACGCGAGGAAAAGGCTAAGAATCTCTCCATTCCGGAAATCACGAGAAGAATCTCCGAAAAGATGGATATAATCTACTTCTCTGCCAGAAAACTCGGTTTTGCACGAGGCGGAGGAATCTCAATACATGACAAAAGCCTGTATCTTAAAATGCGTGAGCTGGTACCGATGTTTGAGGGATTCCTCACTTATGGGGGAATGAGTGTCAGGGAAATGGAGGCGATGGCGGTCGGCCTCGATGAAACAATGGATATGGATGTCATATCGCAAGGCCCGCTTTTCATTGAGTACATGACAAAAGAGCTCATCAAGCTCGGTATACCTGTTGTCACCCCTGCAGGAGGCCTTGGCTGCCATCTCGATGCCTCCCGCTTCATTCCTCATGTCAGTCAGGAAGAATACCCTGCTGGTGCACTTGGAGCTGCTGTATATATCGCGGGCTCAGTAAGAGGGATGGAAAGAGGAACGATATCGGAGCAGAGAGAGCCTGATGGCTCCGAGCATCTTGCATCCGTAGAACTTCTGCGTCTTGCCCTTCCTCGCAGGGTCTTCACAGCATCTCAGGTAAAGTATGCTGTCGACAGAATCAAATGGCTATATGACAACAGGAATCTGATTGGCGGCTTGAGATTTGTCGAAGAGCCTTCATCGCTGCGATTCTTCTTCGGCAGGCTTGAGCCCGTATCTGACTGGCCGGAGAAACTGGTGAGGAAATTCAGGGAGGATTTCGGGGAAAGCCTTTAGTAGCAAAAGCGATGAAGTTGGGATAATATCCTGGGTATGGAACAGAATGACCTTGCCACGAAGAGCATCCCTCAGCTCGTGATGAAGCTGTCAATCCCAATGATAATCGCCCAGCTCGTTAACGGGCTTTACAGCATAGTAGACAGAATCTATCTGGGACATGTTGAAGGTGCAGGTGCGGGAATACTCACAGGAGTCGGCATCACATATCCCATCATACTGCTTATTACAGCATTCTCTAATCTGATTGGCTCCGGCGGCGGTCCAAGAGCTGCGATAAGACTAGGACAGAAAGAGCAGAAGAAAGCCGAGGATATAGTGGCAGTATCTGCGGCATCGCTTATTGCTATGTCTGTAATCCTGATGGTCATTTTCTATATCTTCAGGAAGCCTCTCCTCTATACATTCGGCGCCTCCGATGCCACATTCAGATACGCAGATGAATACCTGGTTGTCTATCTGATAGGCACGCCATTCGTGCTTCTCACGCTCGGTCTCAATCCTTTTATATCAGCGCAGGGAAAGACAACGATGAGCATGCTCACCGTAATCATCGGCGCTGTGCTGAATATCATTCTCGACCCTATTTTCATCTTTGTCTTCGGTATGGGGGCAAAAGGCGCGGCTATTGCGACAGTCATAAGCCAGTTTGTATCGGCGCTCTATGTCGTACTCTTCCTCGCGGGCAAGAACAGTACACTCCGTCTTCGTTTCAGGGATCTCAGGATTGATTTCCCAATTCTCATGCCCATTCTCGCTCTTGGTGTGTCACCATTCATCATGAGTGCCACAGAAGCCGCCATAAACGCTGCTTTCAATTCAAGACTGCAGATGATAGCGGGAGACATGGCTGTAGGGACAATGACGATATTCGCCTCCATCCTCACATTCATCAATATGCCGCTGACTGGAATGAATCAGGCGGTGACCCCGCTTGTGAGCTATAACTTCGGAGCCAGCCTCAACGACAGGGTAAAGAAGATTTATTTCTTCGCGCTTAAAGTGGAAGTGCTTTACTGCTTCCTCTCATGCACATTCTGCAATATATTCCCAAAGGCAGTTATAGGGCTGTTCACGTCAGATGCGGCGATGCTTGAATATGCTGCCCCATACATGAAGTTCTTCATAACGGGATTTTCAATATTCGGCCTGCAGTCATGCTCACAGAATACATTCGTGGGTCTCGGACAGGCCGGAAAATCTCTTTTCCTCGCGATTTTCCGCAAGCTTATCCTCTTGATACCTCTTGTATACATACTTTCATCAACATCACTGGGCGTCACGGGAGTATTCCTTGCAGAGTCAATCTCGGATGCCACTTCGGCGACTGTAACATTCACGATTTTCATGCTTACTTTGCCAGGAATTCTCAGAAGGGGCGCCCCGAAAACATGATTATCCTTGCGCGAGCTATAGAATAATCATACGATATCTATATGTCAGATTACAGATTATCGAGGGCGACAAGAAAGATAATCAGCTTCGCGAGCCGTATCCAGCCGCGTGATCCAGATTCTCTCTCCGACGACCTTATTAATAATATAAACACTATGAAAATTTCACCGAAGGAAAAAAAGAAGCTTCTCTGCCCTTCGCGTGATATATCCACTTCGACATTCATAATACCCGTGACCGACGGTGCTGTCACAGGCTACTATTTCTCCAATCCTAAGCTTTCAGAGCTGACAGGACTTGTGCCTCTGACCATCTACTGCCATGGAGGTGGATGGGTATTCGGGAATATGGATTTCTATACCGTCTTTCTCCGCCATCTTGCCGAAGTGACTGAATCATCCATTCTTCTTGTTGACTACCGTCTTGCGCCATCACACCGGTTTCCTACCCCAGTTGAGGATTGCTACGATGCCCTGCTCTGGGCCGCGGAAGGTGCGAAATACTGGAAAGCCGACCCTGACAGGATTTTCATCGCAGGTGACAGCGCGGGCGGGAATCTTGCCGCTGCTACCGCTATACTCGCAAGGGACAGGAAAGGTCCCCAGCTTGCCGGTCAGATTCTCTTCTACCCTATCACAGACTGCAGATTGAGAACCGAGTCAATGCTCAAGCATAAAGATAGTCCGATGCTTAACGAGAAAATGCTCTCCTTCTACGTGAAGAACTACGCGAGAGAGCCCAAAGATATACTTTCACCGCTATTCTCACCCGCGCTCTCGACAGATCTTTCGAGATTGCCACCAGCCCTTATTATCTCATCTGAACTCGACCCGCTCTCAGATGACGGAAAGCTTTACGCGGACGCGCTTAATGCCTCGGGAACGAAAGCCAACGCGCTTACTGTCAAAGGTGCTTATCATGGATTCATGCCTTACAGACATGCAATAGGAAGGATTCAGGGAGAGACTGCCATGAGGCAGTTCATCTCAGGCCGCCCTGTTGAGAATGTGGGGCTCTCACAGGAGCACGAACGGAAGAAAATATAAGAAGGAGGACTCCTTGAAGATACCAGAGAGAGGACCACACCGGCAGAAAAGGTGTGCGCTCAGCTTGGTCATCAGGGGGGATTCGATTAAGCTGAAATTCCGGATTGTGATCCTCTCACTACTATCCTTAAGATACCACCTTCAGCAGTATATTAACGTACATAAACTGCCTAATGTCAATCAAAAAGGGGCCATATAATACAAAATGACAGAAGAACAGCGCAGTTATAACATGTCTCGAATCAAAGGAAAGGATACTTCAATCGAAAGGATTCTCTCCCGTGCTCTCTGGCGTCGCGGGCTCAGATTCAGAAAGAACAGCTCTTCTGTCTATGGCCATCCTGATATCTCCATCAAGAAATACAGAATCGCGATTTTCTGCGATGGTGATTTCTGGCATGGCTATGACTGGGAGAACAGGAAGAACTCGATAAAATCACACAGAGATTACTGGATCCCGAAAATCGAGAGAAACATAGAAAAGGACGTAGAAGTCAATCATGTCCTGCATGGCATGGGCTACACAGTGATACGGCTCTGGGAGCATGAGATACGGAAAGACGCAGATGACGCTGCTGATATGATTATGAGAATCGTGAATGAAAAGAAAAATCAGTCCCAATGCAGATGAAGGGGTTTTGCATAGGGACTGATCAGGAAGCAATTACTTTGAAAAAACCATATTCTCACCCGAACTGCTCTCGATTGTGATGGTTTTCTCATCCACAGAGATAGTTGCAATTGAGCCATCACGGAGAGGATAAGGTCCTGATGTGATATCAAAAGAGATACTGTTGACACCGTTATCCACAGTCAGAGCCGAGCCATCAAGTCTGGCGTAGAATGGTATGAAGCCGAAAAATGCATCGCTTGAGCCTTCTACAAGCATATAGCAATCCTCATCTACCGGATTCCTGATACCATCGCTATCAATACCGGGAAAGCCATCAAATAGAGATGCCATATCACAGCTGGTCATGAAGACCGCAACCAGAGTGAATATGACGAACAGCGAAGAAACCGCAGCCGCGATCTTTCTGTTCCTCTCCTCTTTTTCATGCCTTCTCTGCCTTTCATTCTCGAGTCTCTTCAGTGTACTGACTTCCGATTCCAGCTTATCCAGTCTTTCACTATCAAGCACCTATGATCCTCCTGGTATCCTTGTGGAATACCAGAAAAGATGATGAATCCCTTGGAGGCATATCAGAAGAACAATAATCATGTTTGATTCGATAACTTGATTCCACTAAAGCACAAGATAGGTAAAAAGCATTACATGATTTAACGCTCAACATTAATTCTACCGTCTATTTGCCTGAAAATTACAGAAAAATGTAAAATATCAAAAAGGAGAAGAAGATAAGATCGAGCTATCATTCAAGAGATACATCACGGACAACAAACCGGGGACTGCCATACGCTTCATCCAAGATGAATTACCAGAAGAGCGGAATGATTACGAATATTCCTCTTCTATTTTGCAAACCGAGTGAAAACACTTCTCTGAAAGAGTAAAGCAAAATATAATCCAGTGCGGTATGAATACCAGGAAGTATGATTTAGGAAAAGACAGTATCTGGTCGCTTGTTCTGATGATGGCTCTGCCAACAGCATTGGCTCAGGCTGTCAACGTTCTCTATGCGATAGTTGATAGGATGTATATAGGGCATATCGCTGTTTATGGTGATATCGCACTGGCGGGAATCGGAATCGCCTCCCCTATCACTGCATTCATCTCCTCATTCGCCTCCCTAATAGGCATGGGAGGCGCACCTATCATGGCGATGAAGGAAGGACACGGCGAGCACCACACAGCTGAGCGTATCGTCACGACAGGCTTCTATCTTATTCTCATCGCTTCCGCTATCCTCACCCCGCTCTTCTTCTTTTTCAGGAATCCGATACTGCTGGCATTCGGAGCATCAGAAGTTACATTACCCTATGCTTCAGAATATCTTGGCTGGTACCTGCTTGGGACTCCGTTCGCACTTCTCGCATCCGGTCTGAACAGCTTTGTCATCAACCAGGGACAGTCCGCGAAAGGCATGATCTCAGTACTTGTCGGAGCCGCACTGAATATAATCCTTGACCCCATCTTCATATTCGTCTTTGATATGGGTGTCAAAGGCGCTGCGATAGCAACTGTAATCTCCCAGATTGCCTCAATGGCAATAGCAGTCCTTGCTCTCAGAGGGGAGAACACAGCAATCAAACTGCGATTCAGAGGCTTCATGCCTGGAATGATCAAGAAAATCATCAAACTAGGGCTTTCATCATTCATAATCCTCTCGACTGACAGCTTATTGCTTATCGTGCTCAACGCAATGCTGCAGAAGTATGGAGGCCCCGAACTCGGTGACACACTCATCACATGCTCTACCATCGTCCAGAGTTATCATATCCTCGTAACATACCCGATGAATGGTATGACAGCAGGCTGCCAAGGCCTTGTCAGCTACAACTATGGTGCTGGCCTGACATCACGGGTCCGTACTTGCTTCAGGAATCTGCAGATAGTAATCACCTCATATACAGTTATCATGTTCCTATTCACTGTCTTCGGAGCAAGTCTCTTCGCATCGTTATTTTCTTCTGATGAGTCAATCATAGTGCTTTCAGCACGGTACATGCTCATCTTCGAATGCATGATAATCCCGCTTTCATTTCAGTATGTGAATGTGGATATGATGACCGCACTTGGAGAAGTGCGTATATCACTGCCCCTTTCCCTTACAAGGAAGATTTCATTCATGATAGCTACCATCATCCTTCCGATGGTGTTCGGAGCGGAATCAGCGTTCTTCGCTGAGCCTATCTCAGATATTCTCTCATGCACCGTAGGTACGATAATCGTCTATAAATCGCTCGGAGCAATACTCCGCAGAAGGGAAAAGAATGGTCTCACAATCTGAGTACAAAGCCTGATTCAAGCAATGGAATCAAGTTGAGAATATCGGTTAGAATAGTACTAGCTAGAGAGGGGTTATATGAGAAAAACCAGAATAATTTGCACACTTGGCCCTGCTGTTGATACAGATGAAATGGTCGAGGCATTGATTGAGAATGGCATGAATGCCGCAAGGCTCAATTTCTCTCATGGAAGCCATGAAGAGCACAAAGGGAGAATCGATAGAGTAAGAAGAGTCTCTCAGAAACTTGGAGAGCATATTCCTATCATCCTTGATACGAAAGGTCCTGAGATCAGGACAAGGGAATTCAAAGACGGTAAGGTGATTCTCAAGGAAGGGAGCACATTCACGCTCTATGCCGATAAAGACAAAGAGGGTGACGAGACGGGTGTATCCATCACATATCCATATCTTGCTGAGGATGTTGAAATCGGGACTACTATCCTTATAGACGACGGCCTTTGCTCACTCACGGTAAAGGAAATCAGCGGTTGCGATATCATCTGTACAGTAAATAACACATCAAAGGTATCGAATCATAAATCGATAAATATCCCCGGTGCCGATATCGATTTGCCATTCATCTCTGAATCCGACAGAGCTGATTTGCTCTTCGGTATCGAGGAAGATATCGATTACGTCTCCGCATCCTTCACAAGGAATGCCGATGATATCAAACGCATGAGGAAGCTTCTCAACGTCAATGGCGGTGAGAAGATAAAAATCATCGCCAAGATTGAAAACAGAAGCGGCATAGAGAATCTTGATGAGATACTGAAAGTTGCAGACGGTATCATGGTCGCCCGTGGTGACATGGGCGTAGAAGTCCCCTTCAAGGAGCTTCCAGCCATCCAGAAGATGATAATCTCCAAGTGCTACCAGAAGGGTAAGATCGTTGTAACGGCAACACAGATGCTCGAATCGATGACAGAGCACTCACGCCCGACAAGAGCTGAAGTCTCCGATGTCGCTAATGCAATCTATGATGGAACGACATGCACGATGCTCAGCGGAGAGACAGCTGCTGGAAAGTATCCGATTGAAGCTGTACGCACAATGGCTGAGATTGCTGAATATACAGAGAATCAGATTGACTATAAATCCCGCTTCTTCTCGCATCAGGTTGATACGAATGAAGGCATTCCCGAGACCATAGCAAGCGCGGCAGTAGATGCCTCATTTCTTCTTAGCGCGAAGTCAATCATATGCATGACAGCTACAGGAAGATCTGCCTGGATTGTCTCGTCATACAGGCCGCAGTCATCAATCATCGCGTGTGTGACTGACAAGAAAGCTGTAAGACAGCTTAATCTCGCATATGGAGTACATGCGTATCTCGCGCCATTCACAGAAGACAAGGATGAAATGCGCGAACAGTCGATTGAAATCGCGCTCAAATCCGGAATCATAAAGAAAAACGAGCTTGCGATAATCGTCGCGGGAACAGTTCCCGGTTACCAGTTCGCTGACTCAATGCAGATTTCGAATATATGAGATCATGTCCCCTGTTTCACTTCAGAAGCAGGGGATTTTCCATCCATTCCCCGAAGCTCGGGAAATACTATATGACGCATCGTTAGATATGCTGCAAGGCCTCCTATTACATTGCTTATAGGCTCTGCGAGCATGACTCCATTCACTCCGAAGATATATGGCAGCGCGATAGTAAGTGGCACAACGATTATAACTTTCCTGAAAAGAGAGAAGAAGATTGCATAACCGGCCTTCCCCAAGGCAACGAATGTCTGCTGCCCCGCGCTCTGGAAAGCCATGAAGAAAAAGCCGAAGAAATAGATATGAAGAGCAGAGACAGATGCGCTGAGCATCATCTCATCATCGGTGAAGAGCATAGCCATCAGTCGAGGAAACGAGAAGACAAAGGCCCAGACTACAAGCGAATAGACAAATACTATCGATAGCACAGCATTGCTTGCCTTCATAACTCTTTCCCCATCACGAGCTCCATAGTTGAAACTCATCACAGGGCTTGCTCCGCTTGAAATGCCATTTGTGAATGTGCTGAAGACTTCTCTTACGGAATTCAGGATTGTCATCACTCCGACATAGAGATCCCCACCCCAGATGAATGCGCACCTGTTGCACACAAGCTGTACGACGGAGTTTGTCGCCCCCATCACAAAGCCTGATGTGCCTAGCGAGATGATTTTCCATGCACGGCTTGGTGAAAGATGCATATCACGAGTGCGAAGACGGATAACAGCATTCTTCCCTGAGAGGAAAAGGATAACGAATATGCATGAGACAGTCTGACTGAATACAGTGGCAATTGCAGCGCCTTTGACTCCCATATGGAAGAGGAAAATAAGGATGGGATCGAGAATGATATTAAGCACAGCTCCGATAAGGACTGTAATCATGCCAACAGATGCAAAGCCCTGACTGTTGATGAATGCAGTCATGCTCAGCGTGATAAGCACAGGAACCGAGCCAAGCGCGTAGATTCTCAGATAATCGCAGGCGAAGGGATATGTGCTATCACTGGCACCGAAAGCGTAAAGAATCGGCTTGGTGAAAACAAGGACAATAACCATGAGGACAAAACCTGTTATAACAGAAAGGAGAAAGGAATTCCCCATTACAAGCCCTGCTTCCTTGTTATCTCCGCGCCCACGCGCCATCGCAGAAAGCGGAGCACCGCCATTCGAGCCGAAAAGCTTAGCGAATGCACTTATCAGGGATATCACCGGAAAACAGAGGCCAAGACCTGTAAGGGCAACGCTTCCGACATCAGGTATATGCCCGATATAGATCCTGTCCACCATGTTATAAAGAAGATTCACAAGCTCAGCGACAATGAGAGGCAGAGAAACCCTCATTACGAGCTTGTAGACATTTCCTTTGGAGAAATCCGCCTGATGAACAATCATATGCATGATTATATTCCCCACAAAAGATAGTAACAATCAGATGATGTGATACAATGCTCACATGAATATTCATATTGATATTGCCAATAGCGCAGAGGAACTCGGGAAAAGAGCAGCATGGGAAATAGCCCTCACTATACTTTCCGCAATCGAAGATAGAGGTAAAGCGAGAATCATCCTCTCTACAGGACAGAGCCAGTTCGAGACATTGAAGGAGCTTGTGGAATTCCCTGTCGACTGGAGCAAAGTCGAGATGTTCCATCTTGATGAGTATGTGGGTATAGATGAATCACACCCCGCGAGCTTCAGAAGGTATCTCAAGGAGCGCTTTGTCTCTAAAGTGAATCCCGGGATTGTCCATTTTGTAGAAGGTATAGATTCCATTCCTTCCCTTACGGAAGAACTCAGGAAGGAAGATATAGATCTAGGGGTTATAGGGATTGGGGAGAATGCTCACATCGCATTCAACGATCCACCTGCGGATTTCCAGACTGATGAGGCATATAAAGTAGTCACGCTCGATGAGCGCTGCCGGGCCCAGCAGGTCGGCGAAGGCTGGTTCAAGAGCATCTCCGAAGTGCCTGAGAAAGCCATCACGATGTGCGTGAAAGAAATCATGAGAGCAAAACACATCATCTCCGCTGTTCCCCATAAAGTGAAAGCGGAAGCTGTCTACAGGACTATCACGAGCTCAGTCAGTCCATATATACCAGCGACTATTCTCAAGACGCATCCTGATTGGAAACTATTCCTAGATAAGGATTCGGCCTCAAAGCTCCTCTCAGTCTGATAGCTTGAGATTCGCTTTCAGGAAATCATAGGCAACAAGCCCATGGATCTCATGTTCTCCGCTGAAGAAGTCAACGGAGAACTTATTCTCACATCCAAGCATGCGATAGCATCCATTGACTATCTCTGAAGCCTCCATTGCTGCGCTCTGCGGATAGATAGGATCCTTGTCGCCGGACTCCCATAGCATTGGTACAGGCGCAATGGAAGCAAGGATCGTTGGAAGCTCGAATGATTTCAGCAGTGACGGCACATAGTTGCATACACAGTGATGCATCGCAAGGATACTTGTTATGAAGAATCCCGCATAGCCGCTGACAACAACAGCATCCACATCATAGATAGCACTCAGAAACGCAGCGACTGTCCCTCCTCCAGAGATTCCCATCACTCCCTTCTTAACGTGAGGAAAAAATCCAGAAGCGATGGAAATAACTGCATAAGCCTCATACACTCTCATACCAAGCAGCGTCTTTCCTTCAAAAAGAAGATTCACCGCAAGTCGATGGCAGCTGTTCTCATCATCACCTTCAAGCATCATACGTCCAAAGCCCAGAAGCTCAGGCACAGCAACAGCAAAGCCTTCCTCGCATAGTTTCAGAGCGAATTTCTTCTCATAGCTTTCACCGCAGAGTCCAATAGCGTCATCCGCACCCTTACCATGACCTGGAAGAGCAAGGACAAGTCCTAGCGGCTTCTTATCTGGGACAAGAAGATAGAAAGGACACACAAGCCCTGAAAGACTGAAGCTGTATAGTTTACGCCTGTAAGAGACGCAATCCTCATCCTTAACAAGCTTCACATCGTCATAAGCAATCTCATCGGGAATACAAAGCTTACTTCTAAGTTCTTTCCTCACACTTTCTTTCCATGAAGGAAATGAGAAAGGATTATCAGGGATGGAAAATGAAGGCTTGCAATCTTCATATTCTCTAAGAAGGAAATCATCAACAGTGCTCATGAAGATATTATAGCCCAATAAGCATAAAATACATTTTTAGCTTTATAGTGATATCGTAAAATACACTTTACGTTTTCCATTCAATGATGATAAAAATCTGCGGATAATCCAAAACAAATATGAACACCCTCACAGATTTCTCCATGAGGGCTGTTGTAAACTAATAACTGATATTATGGTGTTGTTTTATACCAAACGGTACACATGTGGGTCCCATCATTTGAAATACGTGCTTCCACTTGTTTTGTATCTGCGTTTGTAGCTCTATAAAGATTCGCTTTATAAGGTACAGAACTATCCCCTGTAATACTTAGCCCAAAAGTACCACCATTTCCTGTGCTTCCATCGCTAAAGCACCACGTAAAATCTTGAGGATTCTCATCAAACGCACAATCACAGTTATATTTAACTTCAAGAACGTGATCTCTTTGCCCAAATAAACCTGTATTAGAATCTTCATTACCTGTAACTTTATCATTGTCAGCATAGATATCCATATCATGCACATGAACTGTAGTGGATGTATTCTTTACATCAGCTGTCTCTGCAAGAATCTGGAAATCACCACCTGAAGTCTTATCGACACTGTTCACGTTGACAGTCTCACCTGTTGCTGAGGAGAGATTGATGCTCTCTGATGACTCACCCCATGTTATGACTTTTGCAGCCTCACTGATTGTAAGCTCATCATTTCTTGTTGCAATAGCTTTAAGTGTCACAGTATCAAAACCAGATTCTACAGTCACACCATCTTTTCTCATGAACATGAAATCACGGCCAGTTTCATTTGTTATGACAACGTTCTCAGCAGGGATGTATGTTGTTACATCAATGGATTCCTTTGAGCCATTTGAGATGATTTCAGCAGTGATTGTAGCCGTTCCATCATTGACAGCTGTGACAACACCAGTCTGATCAACAGTCGCGACACTCCCATTTGAAGAAGTCCATCTGATCTCTGGTTTGGAATTATCTGAAATCGTGGCACTGAGTGTTATCGGAGAGCCGAGGACAACCTTATTCGCATCTCCTTCTGTTACAGTGATACCTGTAATGTCTGCGTCCGAGATTACAGTAGCGAAGAGGAATGTTGTCGTACCGCTTGAAATTTTGCCATTCTTGGAGACCTCAAGTCCAAGTGTATTCTCTGTCACAGCACTAAGGCCTTTCAGATAGTTTCCATAGTTCTCTACAGAGATAATAAAATCTGTAGACGAATCTTCAATCTTGTGTCCATTCAGATACCAAGTGTATGTAGCACCTTCTATCGGAGATTCAATCTTGATTAAGATTGGATCCTCTGTTGTGAGAACCTGTGATTTTATTCCTGAAAGAAAAGGCGTCAGATTTTCGGTATTGAAGATATCTTCTTCCGGAAGTTTAATCGATATAGATGGCTCGAGCGTAGTTATATTTGCAGATGATGTCGTTGAATCAAACTTACCTTCTACATCCTTTCTTATAGCCTGAATAGTATAGTCATACTTTGTAGATAGCCTGACCTCAGTATCCGTAAGGATTCCTGTTGTTCCACCTTCTACTGATATCTCTTTTGGTGTGCCATTGTTTTCAGTTCTTATGATCTTGTATCCAGTTGCACTATCTACTGCATCCCAAGTAAGGACAATGCCATCATCTCCATTCTCAGCTTTGAATGAAGAAGGCGCTGCAAGCTTTACAGTAACAGTTATCGGATCCGCTGAAAATCTTTCGCCTTCATCTGCAACGGTTTCATCATTTGATTTCACATTTATCGTATAATCACCGCTTCTATTGAAGGTGAGCTTGTTTCCAACAATTGTGATATCACCATCGTTGCCGTTATGGGTTATAGTATAAGTCTTATCAACGGCATGCTCAGGAAGAACTGTTACTTCAAGCTCCGCACTATCTCCCATAACATATGAATCATTCAGCCCCGTGAATGATATCGATGTTACAGATGCCTCTACATGGACATTATTAAGAAGAATCTCCTCTTCAGATACACCACCATCATCAAGGATAATCTGAAAGCTGACCTTATATGTTTCAGTTGCATCGAGATTATCAAATGTAACTTTATTGTTACTCTTATTCTCATTCGAGAACGCAACTTCTTGTGTTCTGCCAATGTCTGAGCCATCAGACGCAAGAAGTTTTACAATTACATTTCCACTATATGTGCCCCAGAGATTCGGATACTCCCATGTGACATCAACACTGGTGGCTTCATGTCCTAGCGTGGCAACAGATTTTGGATTCTGGACATTGAAGATATAATCAATTGTAGAATCCCCAATTGTAAAGTTCTCGTTTTCATTAGCATCCGGCTTTGATACAAGATTAGGATAAACTGTGATTTTAGTATCGAAAGTCCTCGCAACAGCAAAAGGCTCAGAGCCTTCATCACCTTGCATGAATATCTTGAAGTAAACGCTGGCATTCTCTGTTTTATTGATGCCTTCAGCAGTATATGTCATCGAATTATTTTTAAAGTCTTCTTCGGTTGCCCACTGAATTTTCTCTGTTAGCGGCGTGTTATCTGCGGTAAAGAATGCCTGGAATCCAAGATCCTTATTAGCAATTGCCGCCTTAAGAAGCTGTGATGGATTCGATACATCCGCCCATGATATAGGGATGATTACAGTGCCTGTTCCTTCTGATAGGAAATCAAGAGAGATTGTGACATTGGTGCCATTTGGGGAAATCGTGACAGTATCTGTTTTGCTGAGGACTGGTACATTATCTTCAAGGCCTTCAACTGTGAGTGTATAGCTACCGACAAGAATATCTTTAATAACGATAATAACGATATCATCATCAACACCAAATGTCTGAGGCTCAACAGTCTGTGGTCCTTCTGTTAACGAAACTGAATAACTATCAACCTCTGGATACTGAGGCATAACTGACCTGGATTTTTCGATTCTGATACTAAGATCGCCTCTTGCGGCCTCGTCCAATGCAGCTGAACATGAGACAGCGAGAATGACTATCAGAATAGACAGCGCATTCAGAAAGAATTTTTTCATATATTCTAACCTCTCAATGGAGTTCTTTATCTTCCGAAACAACGTTTCTTCTAAGCAGTTTTCTTTGCTGCTTATGGAAATACCAAGGCGTATTATTATAAGAAACTATATAAGATGCAATAGCTGATTTTATGACCATTCTGTATTCATTATGTAGTTTCATAATTATATTCCTCTATGGAGGCATAGATATGGCCAGAAAAACGTCAGGATTATTTGATCTCAACATCACCCAGATGGGTAGAGCTCTTTCTGGTATCTCCAAAGCTGCAAGCGCTATCGGATACCAGAAGATGCTTGGAAACACAAGCAGGATGAGATCTGAGATCGGAAGAAAAGGCGGTTTCACGAAAAGCTACAATTCCGCTCTCAGAAGAAGCCGTAATCACTGAGTATCAAAGGCTGCTGGTTTCCGTTTTAGTGGAATCAGCAGCCTTTCGGGAAAGATGCCGCGGTTCCTGCAATAATCTTCTCAGCTTTTGATTTCCTGTTCAACACTATCAATCAGCTTGCCGTTGATGTAGCGGATATTGTCTTTCCGGGAGATAGTAATCAGACGAGGATAATCATTGATATGCCCTCTCACATTCTCCCCTCTTGGCACTTATCTGATTATCATCATCTCAAGACAGAATATGAGGGAGAAATACTCAAGGACAGGAATAACCTCATCACTTTCGATAAAGTGAATATTCACTTCACAGTGTCAGAAGAGTCAGGAATTGCAATGAATTACTTGCCAGCAGGAATCTCCAGATCAGCTGAAAACAGATCTCTGCCGGAAATAAGGACATATTCAGAACTGCTAAATGAAAAGCCTTCAAGGGATACGAATCCTATCTTTCTTATATTCAAAGCCCCGATTTCTTGAATCTTTCTTGCCTCGTCATCTGCCAATGCCGCATCCATAGGCACTGAAAGATGTTTGATTTCAAATATATCATACCCATCATTGTACGATACAACACAATCGAATTCACCGTTCCTGTGCCTCTTTTTGTCGTCATACCAATATGTACCGATATCATAAACGCCTTTCAGCAATCCAGCTCTCACACAACGGGAGAAATAAGAACGGACAATATCTTCAAACCGGTAACTCAGATACGTGGGAAGTGATGGTTGTACAAATTGCTCATATACAACGTCCACGCCGAACTGCTGGATTCTCGAGCGATTCGTATGAATATAAGCGAAATAAAACCTCAGCAGATTATCGCTGATAGCATAGAATGTCGTTTTCCTGTCGTCCGGACGGTTTATAGGATGAATGCATACAATCATTTCATTTTCGATGAGTTTCTTTAAAAGTTTTGAAAGATTGCCGGTATTGTGAGGATCAAGTTTTTCTCTGAGTTCACCATATGTTCTTTTACCATTACCGAGCTGTGTAAGAAGGGAATATACAGGTCCAAGCTTTCTGTATTCCTGCATTATCGTACGCTCAACCAGTGTTCTTACTTTTCCTTCTGGTTCAAAGAAGAGCCTCTTGATATTATCCGCAAGAGGGAGGCATGGATCTACCTGTTCAAGAGCAGCTGGCAGCCCCCCAAACACAGCAATCGTATCAACCTTCCATCTAAGATCTGTATCCGGGAAGAAAAGAGCACTGTCAAAGTAATCAAAAGGCTCGAGATGGATAGTAAGATCGAATCGATCAAAAAGAGGATTATCGCCGTCCAGCAGCTCCTTCATCACAGTCACTTCAGATCCAAGCAATACAATTTTCACCTTATATCCTGATAGACTGTCGATAATCTTCTGCATCATTGAATCAGTCTCAATTCCACCGTATCCTTCTTTCAGGTTGCTGTATTCATCCAGAATTACAAGAATATCCTCATCAAGACTTCTCAGGAAACGGAAGAAGTCCGGAAATGAAGTGAATGTACGGTTTGAATCATTAAAAGCGAGACAGTATTCACCTGTAAGATCATCAAGATTGACTTCATAGCTCTCCTTTGTGCAAAGGTAGCTGATAATCTTGCCATTAAAGGATTTTGATGCTTCTTTGACAAGGCTTGTTTTCCCAACCCTTCTTCTGCCGTAAACCAACGACGCAGTGCCATCTGACGACAAAAATGTTTTCATCCGTTCAAGTTCCGTTTTACGGGAAAGAAACATACCAGCCTCCTTTATTTACTGAATACCATTGCAATTGAATTGTAAGGGGAAATCACTAGAGTATCAACCACTGAAATATAATTCAATGAATTTAATTTCAGTGATTTTACCCATACTATAGAACACAAACAGAAGGCTGATTGCTATGAAATAGAAAGCTTCGTCTCTATCTGGCTTCTTATCGAAAGGTAAGGCGAATGTATGTGTCAGTATTGTAATTCCTCTGGAAAATAAAAAACCCCATCGCGGGCAAAAGGAGGTAAACCGCATATGGGGAACAAAAGGAGGTTAGAATGGAAGTTCTGCTTCCACTTTCGGCCTATAATATATCGATTACTGGCAACAATGAAAAGAGGTTTTTGAAAAATTTTCGAAAATTTTTTATTTTTCAGTTTTTAATCGCAATTTTATGCTGTAATTCAAATAAGGATTTCAAAAAGGCGGAAGATTTCTCCTCCGCCTTTTGCTCTTAGTCTGAATTCTTCATTGAGAAAGGCTGTCTTGTGTTCTCAAGAACATCTCTCCAGAGAGAGCCTTCTGTGTCGACATGGCTTCTCTTTGAAACAGCTACTTTGATAGGAATATAGACATACTGGTTATTGACTCTTGATGCTATGCACTGTGTCTTTCCAGCCATTGCTGCATGTACCGCATGCGCTCCAATACGTGCACAGTAGATTGAGTCATAGCTGTTCGCCGGGGCTGAGCGTATGAGATATGACGGATCAATATACTTGATTGATGTCGATACACCCTGCTCCGCGAAATATGCTTTCATCTTCTCCTTCAGGAACACTCCGATATCATGGAACTTAAGGTTTCCGGAAGCATCCGTCTCTCCTGATGGTGGGATGAATTCCTGACCAGCGCCTTCTGCTACGAGAATGACAGCATGTCCTCTCTCGAGAAGTCTTCTCTTTACGTTCTCCAATAGTCCGTTAGGGCCTTCGAGATCGAATGGGGATTCCGGGATAAGGCAGAAATTGACATCAGACTGTGCAAGCGATGCATTCGCTGCGATAAATCCTGATTCTCTTCCCATTACCTTCACAAGACCTATACCGTTTATGGAGCCCGTAGCCTCGACATGAGCGCCTCTTATAGCCGGTACCGCCTGTGATACTGCTGTATCAAAGCCGAAGGAGGCATCGATGAATGAGAGGTCGTTATCAATAGTCTTCGGAACACCGACAACAGCGATCTTCAGACCTCTTCTCTTTATCTCCTCCCCGATATCCTGAGCGCCACGGAGAGTTCCATCGCCTCCGATTGTTATGAGGATGTTTATATTCATTCTCTCAAGAGAATCGACAATCTCCTCAACCTGTTTTCCGCCACCGCGAGCAGAGCCAAGAATCGTGCCACCTTTTTCCTGAATGTCATCAACAACATCCGGATCCAGTGGAATGACAGGCCATGGTGAATTCTCAAGAAGCCCAAGGTAGCCATACTGTATACCGGAGATTCTTCTTACTCCATAACGATACCAGAAGCAGCGGACAACAGATCTTATGACGTTATTCAGTCCTGGGCAGAGACCACCGCATGTGCATATTGCAGCATGGACGTGAGCAGGATTGAAATAGATTCTCTCCCTTGGTCCCGCCAGCTCCAGCGTGTCAGACTGAACAAGCTTCGACTCGCCATTGACTTGCTCCGTCTCAATCGAATAAAGGATGCGGTCCGAATCTGATACGTAATCAGCCAGCCCATCACCACCGCGCTTTGACATTCTTATCGGACTATTAAGCTTTGCCGGTCCGAGTGATTCAATAGTGAAGTCATACTGCTGCGATTTATTGCCCGCCATTTTCTTCCTCCATCAGTGCCTTGACGCTTGCATCGAATGAAACAAAACATTCCTCAGCTGCCGCCTTGGCTTTATCCTGAAACTCCCTATATAAGGAGATATACTTCTCTGCAAAAGGCGTCAGCGTTGCGCCCTTACGCATAGCCCCGCCTTTTTTTCTATCGATAACTGTACAGCCGAGCTCATTTTCAAGATTCTCGACCATGCCTCTGGCCTTGGTGTATGACATACCCATCATCTCAGAGGCAGCAAGAAGCGAGCCTGTCTTGCCGATATTCTCAAGAAGCCACAGAACACCAGCGCCCATGAACTTCTCACCATCGTCAGAGACAAGATACAGCTTCTCTCTCAGCTCCATAGCTCCTCCGCCGCCTTGTAGACGGTATCAACAACCTCGTCCAGTCCTTCGGGCTCGACTGAGCAATATGCCAGACGAAGGGTGTGTCCCATGATATTTATAGCACCTATCTGGTACTTATCTAAGAGATAAACCCTCAAGTCCTCCGCATTCCTGCCGTTTGTGCTGAACGCCATGAAATATCCAGAATTGAAAGCGTATGGTGTGATGATTCTCTCATCCTTATGTCTCTCCACTGCTTTCTTCACGATTCTATAGCGTTCATCCATGGCCTTGAAGATTGTCTCCTTGTCTTCCGCGTAATGCGTACCATTCTGAATCGCGTTGACAACGAGCGACTGCCCCGGTCTATCACAGTTGGAGACAGTGCATCTGATCATGCCGAGTGTTTTCTTCGTCAGCGCATCAAGATGAGCGTCTGTGAAGCCTTTGGATGCATATGTGATGAAGCCGATTCTGAAGCCCCACACCATCTCTTCCTTAGTAGCAGCATCACCTTTGACTGCGAATATGTTCTCATGAGCATCCGCGAGATATGCAAAGAGTGATTCCTTCTCTGTCTCCTCCTCGAAGAAGAGCCCGAAATAAGCATCATCGGAGAGGACAAGTATCTTCTTGCCACTGTCAGCAACAGAGATAAGCGCAGCAACCATTTCCTTCGCTTCCGTCTTTGATGGTGTATAGCCTGTAGGGTTATTAGGGAAATTGAGGATAATGCGCACATACTCTGATTCAACGCTCATGAGCGCATTCTTCATGCCTTCCACATTGAAGCCTCCATGCTCGCCATAGAATGGGAACAGCACAGGCTTTGCTCCGATAAGATCAGAGAAGATGAGATCGTAGTTATCCCAGAAGAGATCTGGGCATACAACACTATCTCCTTCCCCGACAAACATCTCTGCAGCGAGGCTTATCGCATGCGTAAGACCTGATGTCACAACAGGAAGTGAAGTCTTCTTGCCCTTAAGGTGAGGATTCTTCTGGATCATGCTCTCTTTCCAGAGTGTACGGAGTGTCTTATCACCGCCACCCGGAGCGTAGGAGAAAATCTGCGATGGCTTGAATATGCCATCCTTGAATGCTGTGTAGATATCCTGAAGGTAGAAAGGCTCCCCTTTCCTTGTCGCAAGGCCTACAGTAGCGTTATATCTTTTAGCCTTTTCCTTGGCTTCATCGCTCTGCGCCACGATGCCCTTCGGGAAGTACATTCTCCTGCCAAGAGGAGAGAGAAATCCGTATGCTATCGAATCTGACAGAGTCTGGTTTAGTTCTTCAGCAAGTCTATTCATAACTCCCTTATATCCCATTCTAAATATTTGGTCACCTAGAATAATGAAAGCTGACCATTATCATCGGAAGAAACAGCCTCGTTTGCCTTGCCCAGAAGTGACATGAATTCATCTTCATTGACGATTTTAACGCCAAGCCTTTCAGCTTCCGCCGCCTTTGAGCCACCACCTGACCCCATCAGAAGATGTGTTGTTTTGCCCGTTACCGACGAGACTGTACGCCCGCCTCTCTTCTCAATCTCCTTCAACGCTTTGGAGCGTGGATTGAAATTTTCAAAGGAGCCGGTAATGCACCATACCTGTCCGCTGAATATCTTCTCAAGATTCTCATCATCCTTCTCATCCATTGATGATGAGAGATGGATTCCTGCTTTCCTAAGCCCTTCTATGGTCTTTCTTACATGCTCCGATCTGAACGCCTCGACAATCCTTGTCCCTGTCACAAGGCCAAAACCGGGAATCGAAGAGAATGCCGTGACATTATTTTCATCAGCTGCCTTGAGTATGCTATCTATCGAATCAAAACCGTTTTTGACAAGAAGCTCCGCACTCTTCTTGCCTATCTCAGCGATGCCTAAAGCTGAAAGCACTGTACTGAATGGACGGGAAAGGCTTTCCTTGACGCCTTTCTCAATCATGGAAATGCTCTTCTCCCCGAATCCTGGAAGTCCTGCCGCCTTATGATAATCCGCAGTATAGATATCCTCGATGCTTCTAAGGATTCCCGCCTTGTATAAGTCACCGACAGTCTTCGGTCCCAATGACTCTATATCCATCTCATCAGCAGATGCGAAATACGCGATTCTCCCCTTCACCTGATCAGGACAGTCATAATCAGGGCAGTACTGCAAACCGCCGATCTGCACGATCTCACTATGGCAGCAAGGACAAAGTGACGGCATCTCGTAGGTCGTGTTGCCATCGCTGTTCTTATCGATGACGCTCTCGACAGCTGGTATCACATCACCGCGCTTCGATATTGAAACCGTATCACCGATAGCAAGTTCAAGCTCATTTATATATTCCTGGTTATGAAGAGTTGCGCGCCTTATAGTCGAGCCTCCGAGCTTTGTGGGCGTTATTTCAGCAACAGGCGTTATACGCCCCGTCCTTCCGACCTGCACCGTGATATCAAGAAGTCTGGCCTCAGCTTGAGGTGCTTCGAACTTATAGGCGATTGCCCATCGCGGGTGGTGCTCTGTATATCCGAACTCCTCCCTCACATCCAGCTCATTGATTTTGAAGACAAGACCATCTATTTCATATGGAAGGTTTTTCCTTTCCGCAGTTTTCTTCTTTATGAAGCTATCGATGCTGTCGAATGCATAAGCTTCCCCTTCAAGCCCCGTTTCCCTGAGTTTTCTTTCAGCTTCTGCTTTCGAGGAAGCAAAGAAAGCGAAGTGAGGATTCGTCCTGAAGCCTAGGGCTTTAAGCTTCGCGAGGATATGGATATGATCAGGAGGCGTTTCAGCCTTATTGCCCCAGAATCCTTCATAACAGAATATCGTGAGAGGGACTCTCGCAGCCTCGCTGCTTTTCTGCCTTCTGACAGTTCCCGCAGCAAGATTCCTTGGGTTCGCAGCTTTTTTCGATTCATCAGTCTCTTCCGCGTTCAGATGCTCGAAATCGGCTTTGCTAAGA
Source organism: uncultured Spirochaetaceae bacterium (assembly GCA_944388955.1). GTDB lineage: Bacteria > Spirochaetota > Spirochaetia > Sphaerochaetales > Sphaerochaetaceae > Ornithospirochaeta. The sequence goes on from CALXKJ010000003.1 coordinate 44,835, forward strand.
TAAACTTCGCCGCGCACCGCGATATCCAAAGGCTCAGGAAGCGAGAGAGGAACAGATTGCATTGTCATGATATTAGGAGTCACATCGTTGCCTATCTCACCATTGCCGCGAGTCACTGCTCTCTGCAATATGCCTTTCTCGTAATAGAGCACCATCGATATACCATCGATTTTCTCTTCCGCCGCGAAAGTAAGCGCACCGCCCTTTTTCTCAATCGACTTGGAGAAGAAAGAGAGCACGGCTTCATCTGAATATGCTTTATCGAGCGAAAGCACCGGTATAGTATGCCTTACCTCGGGAAAATCATTCGTGAGATCTGAGCCGACTCTTTTTATCGGAGAATCTGGATGCTGAAATTCAGGATGCTCTGTCTCCAACGCTATAAGACGGTCTGTCAGCCTATCGTATTCACTGTCGGAAATAAGGGATATTCCTTCCTTGTAGTACTTGTCCTGATATATCTTCAGGTCCTCGGTAAGCTTATCTATCTCTTCCTTGATGTTCATGCAGAAGATGATACAACCTAGTAAAGGCGCGAACAAGCCAGCTTGCGCTACGAATTGAGAGATGGTAAGCTCAGACTATGGCTGAGCGCAAGAATTTCTCCCGCTATAACATGCGCTGCGGGATTCTCCTCAGGGCTGAGGAGGGAAACAGACGCATAACTGGATTATCCATACCGGAACTTGATTCGCGTTATCTTGCGCTTACGGGCAATGATATCCCAAATGGCATATTTTCCTTTCTCTCAGGCTCCATGCCGATAATAGCAAAAGAGAACATCTCATGCCCCGGACAGATAGTCCTCGCCCTTTTTGCTCCTGATTATGAATCGGCTTCACTGATGATGAGGAATGTGAAACTCGAGACAGAAGAGGCGGAGGAGGCAGAGATAACGCTTCCGGACAGTCTTGAATACAGATGGGGCGAAACGCAGGAAGAAGAGGAAGAGGAAGAGAAAGAGAACAGCAACAGGAAAATCTCATCAAGCTTCACCCTTGAGCATATATGGAGATACACAAGGCGTGTCTATACAGTGACAGCCTGGATGGAAGGCGCGAATATGCACATCGAGGCGCCTTGCGAATGGGTGGAACTGGTGAGGACAACAGTCGAGAAAGCGACTGGCTACCCAAAGAGGAATATCATCATACACGTGATGCCTTACACGGCACGTCATGATGAATTCCTCATAGAACCTGCAATAATCGCGGCTATTGCGGCTATCGCTGCTATAAGGACAGGTCTACCGACAGAAATCAGATCGACAGGTATATACTCACGGCCAGAGATAAAAGTCGAGAGGACAACAGAAGTCGATGAAGATGGTAAGCCTCTTTATGAAAATGTACAGATGACTGTGAATCAGGGAGCATTTCTCTTCGCCTCCGAAGAGTATCAGAGACAGGCTATGACGGGATTGTTGCCACCATATACGCTAAAAGCCTTCAGGGGCTCGGTGAAGGTTATCTCATCGCCGGAATATCCTGCCGCTTTCTGCGGCTCACTCGGTTATAGCGAAGCGCTTGCCTCGACTGAATTTCACGTCTCCAGACTATCGGAGAAGACTGGTATCACACCCGCGCTCTATAGGCTTACAATAGAGAAGGAAAAACGGAAATTCACTGACTATATTCCCGGCTACGATCTGGGAGAGACCAAGAAGTGTATCGAAAAAGCTGCAAATGCTGCTTCATATGACAGGAAATGGGCTGCAAACTCCTTTCAGAGGGAGGAATTCGGGCTTCTTGGTTACCTTCGGGGCATCGGAATTGCCTCAGGAGTGGGCATTGCAGGTTTCTCTACTACTCTATCAAAAAAGCTTGGTTTCTCACTGATGATGACTTTCACGCAGAAGCATAATATAACTGTCAACACATCGGCTCTTAACCACCCGGGAACGATAAAGATATGGAAAGAGAGAATCGCGGAGAAAATCATCCCAGGTCGTCCCGAAGGTGTAATGTTCCTTGAGGCAGGTCCTGATACTATAGATACAGGCCCTGATGTGCTTTCTCGTCTCGTAGCTTCGCTGACACCTCAGCTTGAGAGCGCCGCAAAAAGGCTGAGTGTCCTGAAGGATACAGAGAAGCTTCCTGTATCGATTAAATTCGATGCCGAGAACACCTATTATCCTTGTGAATTCGAGAACTCCGGCAGCGGTGCTGTAGTGTGTGAGATCATCATCGAGAAAGGAAGCATGATACCTCAGGCAAGAAGCGTCTGGGGCTCTTTCTCCTTCCCTACGATTATGGATGAGGTCTCGTTAAGAAACTCAATCAGACGCACGATAATGATGACTATCGTCGAGAACGGCATCCAGCTCCCCTCTGATTTCGCCATTCATCTCGATATCTCAGCGACGGGAACTGAAGGCACTGTCGCATCTGTACAGCAGATTGCGAGAGGTCTGACGCTTGGTGCGCTGATGAATGCGCTCTCACAGGCTATCGGGGAAAAGGCCGTGCTTCCAATCAGCGCAGATAGAATAAACGGGATGTTCTCCAAAGAGGAGCTCAGCTGATGAAGATAGACTGCACGATAGATGGAAAGACACTGACGCTATCTCTCAATTCAGATAAACCTCTATCCCTCATACTCCGTGAGAATATGGGAAACGAGGAAACTGTTAACCATTGCAATGGCATGATGTGCGGGCTATGCACGGTGCTTGTCGATGGGAAAGCGGTGCTGTCATGCATGGTGCCTGCTTTTGAGATAAGAGGAAAAAGCGTCATTACATTCGATAGCTTCCGCCGCTCACGAGATATGAAGGATATAGAGAAAGCCTATGAGGCTGTAGGTGCATACCCTTGCAGTGATTGTTACGCCTCCCGCTCTCTTATCTTCCATTCGCTGGTGGATGAAGGTGTGACTGACAGAAATCAGATAATCAAGGAGCTTTCTATCGTGCGCTGCCATTGTCTGGATGCAGAATCCCAGGTGAAAATCGTCCAGAAAGCTATCGAGATAAGGAGAAAGAGATATGTACGAAGGACTCAGCTCACCTAACATACACACACCGGAGAATATCCCGGAATACGCATCCATAGTCCTTCACTACCCATCCGCCTCGATATGGGCCGGTGGGACATTTATCATGACACGTCCCGATGCCTATCCGTCAAAAAGGCTGAATGCTGAAATCATCCATCTCGGAAAAATCGAGGAGCTCCATAGATTCCAGAGAAACGACAGATTCGCGGAGTTCGGCTCGATGGTAACACTCGATGAGATTCTCAGCACTGGAAAATCAGTATTGCCGAAAGTTCTGATAGACAATATCTCGACAATCGGCTCACGGCTCATAACGCGGCGTGCGACAATCGGCGGCTCAATCGCCACAAGCGGCTTTACGACATCATTTCCTGCCACGCTCATCGTGCTTGATGCAACAGCAGAGGTGCGCTTCATGAAGAAGAAGCGTCTTCACTCAAAATGGATGCAGCTCACACGTCTTCTTGATAAAAATGGAAGAATCACACTGCCGCAGAATGGCCTGATATCAAGAGTAAGGATTGCCTTCACTGATAAGAATCTCCAAGTCTTCGATGAAACAGGCTCTTTCATGAATGATCCAGAGAATGCTGTGTCAGTTTCATTCGCGGCCACACTGGATCAGGATGTGCTCATCAACCCGCGTATCGCATTCACTTTCCCAAATCACGGCATATGCTACTCAAGGGATATAGACAATATCTTCACCACCCTCCGCTTCCCTCTGGATGACTCTGAAGTCATGACCCTCGAGTCGATAATCTTCACATTCATCGATTCGATGTTCCAGACACTCTCACCTCTGCAGCGTACAAGAACAAAAGGTCTTCTCACGAATATCATCGACAGGATAAACGAAGAGTCGCTGACCATTCCGACGGAAGAGAAGAACCTATAGTGAACGCAGTGAATGGAAAAATAGAAATCCTTTGGGTATAATCAGCACTACATGAGTTTCGTTCATCTTCATAACCACACGGACTATTCGCTCCTTGATGGAGCCGCGTCCATCACGAAATACATAAAGAAAGCAAAGGCGACGGGCATGACATCCCTTGCCATAACCGACCATGGAAACATGTTCGGTGCTGTCTCATTCTATGAAGCGTGCAAAAAAGAAGGTATCAACCCGATAGTGGGCTGTGAATTCTATATCGCTGATAACAGGAAAGACAGGACACCATCTTCCGAAGGCAACAGATACTACCATCTCATCTGCCTCGCGATGAGTGATAAGGGCTATCACAATCTGATGGAGCTCAACTCAATCTCCTATAAAGAAGGTTTCTATTACAAACCAAGGATTGATCACGAAGTGCTTGCAGCCCATAGCGAGGATGTCATCTGCCTCTCAGCATGCCTTGCGGGAGAGATTGCGCAGAGCCTTCTCCGTGATGACTATGAAGGAGCGAAGAAGAAAGCCCTCTGGTATAAGGAAGTCTTCGGGGACAGGTATTATCTTGAGATGCAGGATCATGGCCTTCCCGAGGACAGGAAAGTCCTTCCCCTCATCCTTCGCCTAGCACGTGAACTGGATATACCGCCTGTATGCACCAATGATATCCACTACATAGAGAAAGACGACTGGAATGCACATGACACGCTTCTCTGCATTGGAACAGCTTCAAAGAAGAATGACAGGAACAGGCTCAGATACAAGGAAGGCGAATTCTATTTCAGGACGCCCGAGGAGATGGCTGAGCTTTTCTCATGGTGTCCAGAGGCAGTGGAGAATACAGGAAAGCTTGCGGAGCGCTGTCATCTCGAGATAAATTTTCCAGGCCCTATTCTTCCTAAATGCACAATACCGCCAGAGTTCTCAAGCGATGCGGAGTATCTTACATATCTTGCGAATGAAGGTCTCAAGAAGCGTTATCCCGTCGTTACGGAAGAACTTCAGAAAAGACTTGATTATGAGCTTGGAATCATCATACAGATGGACTTCCCTGCCTACTTCCTCATCGTACGCGATTACATTCACTGGGCCAAGACTCACAACATTCCGGTGGGCCCAGGACGAGGAAGCGGTGCTGGCTCTCTTGTCGCCTACGCCACGACCATCACCGATGTCGACCCGATAAAATACAACCTCATCTTCGAAAGATTCCTGAATCCTGAACGTGTATCGCTCCCTGATTTCGACGTGGACTTCTGCTTCGAAGGACGAAGCCAGGTCATCGATTATGTCACTGAGCATTATGGCAAGGACAGGGTCGGGCAGATTATCACATTCGGTACACTCAAGCCGAAAGCTGTAGTGAAGGATGTTGCACGTGTTCTCGATATCCCCTATGAGGAATCAAATAAAATATGCTCTCTTATCCCGGATGAGCTGAAGATGACGCTTGATAAAGCCTTCGCTCAGGAGCCACGGCTGAAGGAGATTGAGGCCCGGGGTGGAATATATGCAGAGCTATTCGATACAGCACGCCGTCTCGAAGGACTGAACAGGCATTCATCGCTCCATGCGGCAGGTGTTGTCATCGGACGTGAGCCTCTCGATAAGTACGTTCCTCTTTATGCAGACCCGAAAACCGGGGCTATCTCAACACAGTACCCGATGACACAGATTGAGAACTGCGGGCTTGTAAAGATGGACTTCCTCGGGCTCAAGACACTCACTCTCATCAAGCATACTGTAGAGCTCATTCACAAGAAGCAGCCTGATTTCGATATAAACAAGATCGACGAACACGACCAGAAGACATTCGCAATGCTCTGCCGAGGCGACTCGAAATGCGTCTTCCAGTTCGAATCAGAAGGCATGGCGGACATTCTAAGACGAGAGCAACCGCAGACGATTGAGGAACTTGTCGCTTTGAATGCTCTCTATCGTCCAGGTCCTATGCAGTTCATCGACCAGTTCATCGATTCAAAATTCGGACGCATCCCTATAAAATACCCCGATCCGATACTCGAGGACGTTCTCAAGGAGACATATGGCGTTATCGTTTATCAGGAACAGGTCATGAAAGTCGCCCAGATTATCGCAGGCTACACACTCGGACAGGCTGACAACCTCCGAAGAATCATGGGTAAGAAGAAAGTCGAGAAACTTGCCGAAGAGCTCGTGAAATTCAAGGCCGGTGCCAAGAAGAATGGCTACACCGAAGAACATGCAGAGGAGATTTTCCACATCCTCGAGCCTTTCGCTGGCTATGGATTCAACAAATCCCATGCTGTCGCCTACTCTGTTGTTGCGTACCAGACAGCATTCCTGAAGGCGAACTACCCGGCGGAATTTCTTGCCGCAAACCTCACGAACGAAATGGGTAACCCCGCGAAGTTCACAGAGTATCTCAATCTCGCGCCTCGCTACGGGCTCAAGATTCTTCCTCCATCAATCAACAGCTCAGAGAAGCACTTCAATGTCGTTGACGGTAATATCGTGTATGGCTTAGCCGGCATCAAGAATGTCGGAGAGAACGTGGTTGAGGAAATCATCAAAGAGCGCAATGAGCATGGCCCTTACACAGATTTCATGAACTTCCTCTCAAGACAGGGCGAAGGCTTCAGCTCAAAGACGGCTGAATCATTGATAAAAGCCGGAGCCTTCAATGAGCTTGGAATCGATAGGGCAACGCTTCTTTCGAATCTTGAGGATGCACTCCGCTTTGATAAGGATACGAAGGAAGCCACTGCTTACGGACAGCTTTCCCTCTTCGGCTCCGATGATCCTGTAGTCGGTGAATTCAAGATGAAAGATGCAGAGCCGATGCCTCAGAGCGAAGTATTGCAGATGGAGAAGGATTATCTCGGATTCTATATCTCAGGCCATCCCCTCGATGCATACAGCGATCAGATAGCGGCATGCGTCAGAGCAGATATTTCCGATCCAGATACGATTCCATTAGAGCAGGAGACATCTGTAATAGCGATGATAACAGCCATCAGGCAGGTAACGACAAAAGCGAAGAAAGAGAAGATGGCCATCATCACGCTGCAGACGAAAACCGGCGATATCGATGCGGTAGCATTCCCGAAGGTCTATGAGACTATAAGGGATCGTATCGCGGAAGATCAGGTGTATGGATTCAGAGGACAATTCAAGAAGAAGAATGCAGAGGAGAAAGTCTCTTTCGCTATATCGGAAGTCCTTTCGCCTTATGAGCTCAAGCCCGAGGCTATCAGCCTGATCCACATACAGCTTGGCTCACGCAAGAGCTTCGCGCAGGATGAACTCAGGAATCTGCAGAGGATATTGCAGGATCATGAGGGATTCACGCCTGTCGCTTTCACTGTGGAAGGAATCGATGGTGAGGAGCTGAGGGCTGGAGGGCTCTACAGCATTTCATACTCTGACGCACTCAAGAACGAGCTGGAGGACGATCCACTCGTGAGGAAAGTCTGGGTTTCATAGGAGGGCATTATGGAATTCATAAGAACTGTCGCTATATTCTTCTCACGATTACTGGAAGTCTATTCCTTCCTTATATGGATAAGAATCATCCTCTCCTGGATAAGGCCTTATCCGAGAGCAGGCTCATTCACTTACTTCATAGCGAAGGCTGTTGATCCGTATCTCCAGCTCTTCCGCTCAGAGAAAGCCAGAATCGGCATGCTGGATTTCTCACCTATCATAGCGATAGGAATCCTTTCTGTAGTGCAGTCACTTCTCTCTGTATACGGCTACTATGGCTTTCTGACATTCGGAATGATTCTCTCGAGTATCATTCTCGCGTTCTGGACGTATGGACTTTCTGTCTTCCTCTTCTTCTCGATTATCCTTCTTATATTCCGCGCCATCGCATCACTGACGCATAATCCGGCGATGTACAGCACGATGAACATGATGAGGCTTTCAGACCCGATATCAGATCTGGTAAGACGCTGTTTCGTGAAAAGCATCCCCAAAGACAGCACAGTGGCTATCATCTCGCTGGTTATCACGATAGCGCTCCGCGTCGTGCTTCAGAGAGTCTTCTACACCTTAGCATCTCTTGCTCTTGAGCTGCCATTCTGATGGAAAGGATTCGAAGAATCACTGAAGTCCCCAGAATAGGGAAAGCAGCCAGTGCCGACTTTGCAGAGCTTGGCGTGGTAACTCTTGAGGACATGATACGCTTCCGTCCACGTGCATATGATGACAGGAGGGAAGAGCGTACGCTGCTGATGGCCAGTGTAGAAGATCCAACTATCTCATGCCGTATCACGATTCTCGCCCATTCAGAGTTTCCGACAAAGAAAGGGCTTACACTGAAAGTCCTCGCAATTGATGACGATGGCACGAAGCTTGAGATTCTTTGCTTCAACCGCGGCTATCTGAAATCACAGCTGACACTTGGCACTTCCTGGTACATATATGGCAAAGTCCAGCGCATCAAAGGACGTTTCCAGACATCATCATTCGAGATAAAACGCACGAAAGAGGAAGCTGGAATCGGAAAAATCCTTCCAGTTTATCCTCTCACTGGCTCATTGAATGAGCGTCTTATGAGAAGTGCAAGCTACTATGCCCTGATGGCGCTCTCCCCTATTCCTGATGAACTTCCTGACGCTCTTTATCATAAATACGGAATGCCTCATCACGAAAGAGCATACAGGATGATACATTTCCCTGATAGCCTTGAGAACGCTAAGAAAGCGCTTAGAACGCTCGCTTTCACTGAGCTTTTCATGCTTGAGATCGGCATACTCAGAGAATCGAGAAAGCAGAAAACTGCGAAAAGAAGCATCATAACCCCGCTTGAGAAAAAACTGATTGCATCCTTGCCTTTCTCTCTTACTGATGACCAGATGAGATGCGCAGAGGAGATACGGGAGGACATGGATTCCGGAAATGCGATGAACAGGCTTCTTCAGGGTGATGTAGGATCTGGAAAGACGCTTGTTGCATGGATTACCGCCCTTCATGCTATAGCTGGGGGCGGGCAAGTTGCATTCATGGCCCCGACAGAGCTTCTCGCAAGACAGCATGCTGATGGTGCCGCGGCTCTTCTTTCTCCACTTGGAATAAGAATCGCATTCATCGCCGGAAGCGTAAAAGGCGAAAGCAGGCGGCTTCTCCTGAAGTCACTGAAGGAAGGCACAACAGATCTTGTAATAGGCACGCACGCGCTCTTTTCCGAGGATGTTGAATTCAGAAGGCTCAGTTATGTCATCATAGATGAGCAGCATAGATTCGGCGTACAGCAGAGGGAAGCTTTAATGCATAAAGGAAAGAAGGCATCCATTCTCTCAATGTCAGCCACCCCGATACCACGCTCACTCGCGCTTACGCTATACGCGTCATACAGCGTATCAACGCTCCACACGATGCCATCAGGCCGCAAACCCATAACAACCTATCTTGTACGTGATGACAGACGTGATGAGATGTATAAGGCGGTAGGCGTTGAATTCTCTCGTGGTCATCAGGCATATTTCGTATACCCTCGCATCGATGATGATGGAGAGAGCGAGCTTAGAGATGTCACAACAATGTATGAAGTGCTCAGGAAAGAATATCCTGGCGTCAGCTCTGGTCTCATACATTCAAAGCTTCCAGATGATGAGAAAATGAGGATTCTCCATGGTTTCCAGAATAAGGAGATATCCTATCTTGTGGCAACATCAGTCGTTGAAGTCGGAATAGATATCCCGGATGCGACATGTATGGTAATCGAGCACGCAGAGCGCTTCGGGCTGGCAGCTCTTCATCAGCTGAGGGGACGGGTGGGAAGAAGCTCTCTCCCCTCTTACTGCTTCCTTGTCTATGGCAAGAACCTCACGGAGGAAGCGAAAGCGAGGCTTCGAGTGATGAAAGAGACAACAGATGGCTTCAGGATTGCAGAAAAGGATCTGGAGATCAGGGGCCCCGGGGATATAACAGGAGACAGACAATCCGGATTTTTACGTTTGAAATTCGCATCGCTTACAAGCGATCTCGATATCGTGGAGAAAGCACGATATGAAGCTGAGAAAGTAGTTGAAGAAGATAGAGGATTACTGAAAGCAGAGAATGCTGTGATTCGCCGGAACCTGTATAAATACATACAGTCTGGCACAGAGCTTGAACAGGGTGCAATACCGCGCTAAAACAATCATCATGGAGGAAGATATGTTCACAAGGGATGAAGCTCTTGAGCTTTTCAGGAAGTACAATAAATCAGAGAGCCTTTACCATCACGCGCTATCTGTCGAGGCGGTGATGATGGAAGCTGCGGAAAGAAATGGAGAAGATGCATCTTACTGGGGTCTTGTCGGCATGCTGCATGATATCGACTGGGAGATGTATCCGGAAGAGCATTGCAGGAAAGCTCCGGAACTTCTGAAGGAGATAGGAGCCGATGATGCATTCATTCACGCTGTCGTGAGCCATGGATATGGACTGGTTACTGATGTAAAGCCAGAACTATACATGGAGAAAATGCTTTATACAGTCGATGAGCTGACAGGCCTTATAACCGCAACCGCGCTGATGAGACCGGAAAAGATGAAAGGCATATCAGTGAAGTCAATAAAGAAAAAATGGAAGGATAAGTCCTTCGCCGCTGGCGTGAACAGGGATGTAATACAGCAGGGCGCTGAAATGCTTGGAAAAGACACAGCAGAAATCATACAGCTCGCGATAGACGGAATGACGAAAGTCGCTCCAGAGCTCGGTCTCTGGCCCGTTGAAGAAAACACCTGATTATCTGTAATCTCATAGCATGCGTATAACTGGTGGAAAATATGTAAGACGCATCATTGCCTGCCCTCCCGGAGAGATTCGTCCAGCAATGGACAGGATGCGTGAATCGCTCTTCGCGATCCTTGGAGATCTCTCGGGGTTATCATTTCTCGATCTCTTCTCAGGTTCGGGGTGTGTGGCAATCGAAGCGGCATCAAGAGGAGCAGAACCTGTTCATCTTGTCGAGATGGACAAGGGAAAGAAATCGACTATCGAGAAGAACATGTCCATCATAGATGAGTCATACAGGCTTTTCATGATGGATGTCTTCAGATTTCTCTCATCTGGGGCTTATTCATACTCCATCGTTTATGCAGATCCACCATTCCCCATGGAGAACAAGATCTCGATACTCGAGAGTGTCGAGAAAAACAATACAGTCAAGGATGATGGCCTTTTCATCATCCATATTCCTAGCGAGGAAAGAAAGCTCTGGGAGGATAAGATAGGCTCATTCTCCCTTACAGACGAAAGGAAATATGGAAGATCCATAGTTCTTTTTTACAGGAAGGTAAAAGATGATAAGGATAGATGAACACGGAATCGGACACGACAATGTGGAAGTATGGAGCGCAGATACTGACAGATTCTTCAAGGCAAGAATACCATTCTTCTTCTCCACTCTGCAGGAAGTAGCGGCAACGCATTCAATGGCAGTAGGCTGTGGAATACCGCAGCTTATGGAATCAGAGCATAAGACCTGGGTTATCGTAAGAGCCCGTATCACTGTCGATAAGCTTCCAGGATGGATGGATACACTTCATATCGATACATGGCCAGAAGAGCCATTCAGGATGTTCGCTCCACGTCTTGTCGAAGCAACCGGAAAAGATGGTGAGTCCATATTCACTGCGATAAGCCACTGGGTAGTCTTCGACATGGACAAGAAGCGTCCTGTGAGACCTGCAGAGGCGCTTGAGTTCTTCACCATCCCGGATAAAAGCGAGAAATATCTCAATCCTGATATCGGAAGGCTGAGAATCGCGGATGATTTCAAAGGCTATCGTCTACCTGATTTCCGCCCGATAATGAATTACTATGATACAGACACGAATGGACATATAAACAACATCAGCTACATCAACTGGGCTTGCGATGCTTTCCCCTTCTCATTCCACGACAGCCATAGAATAAAAGTATTCGACGCACATTGGGTAAAGCAGACATTCGATGGTGATGATGTCATAGTCGAGACATATTCAGACCAGGAGAATCCTCTTGAGGAAGATGAGCCAACCTTCTTCACACGTATTGTGAGAAAAGAAGCAGATGGCTCCCTTACATCGGTCTTCGAAGCTGAAACTGAGTGGACCAGACGCTGAATTAGATGGCAAAGGACAGGGAAAGATACTTCATAAATTCTTCCCCTAAACAAAGCACGGCTCGATGTGTCATGAAGCAGCATGCAATAGCCACGGGAGCATCACGACAGGAACAAGAAAAAGACATACTTAACGTTAGGCATGTATATTTCTGACTAAGCACAAGCAGGGGGGTCTTAAACGGGAAGAAGAACCATCCTCAGCATCATGCAATGTGGGAATCTGCTTGCCGGAAAGAATTTCAATAATCACTGCTGAGGAGGAAATCCGCCATGTGGACTATCCTGACTCCATTGATATTCCCTGCAGCCATCTCATCCAGTGTCACCACGTATTTGGGATAGTGATCCCTGATCTCAAGAAGATTGGCTAACTCCCTGTCTGATTCCTCTGGCATGTTACGGCATACCTGGATATATATACGTTCATCCCTTCTTGAAGCAACGAAATCGATTTCCTTGGTTTCATTCTTGCCGATATATACTTCATAGCCCCTTCTCCTAAGCTCGAAATACACGATATTTTCCAGCATAGCCGCAATAGACTTTGGGTTGAAACCCATTATGCAGTATTTCAAGGAAGGATCCGCAAGATAGAACTTCTCCTGTGTCTTCAGCACAGACTTTCCCTGAAGATCATATCGCTGACAGCGATAAATCACGAAAGCCTTTTCAAGCCACTCAATATAGTTGTAAACGGCTTCCACAGAGAGGGGCCTTCCCTCATTCTTAAGGAACTTCACGATTGCATTTGCAGAAAAGGTCTTACCGACATTCTCGACAATGAACCTCACAACCCTGTTGAAGAGGTCATAGTTCATGACGCTGTGCCGTTTCGTGATGTCATTGATTATAACAGAGTTATAGATGCCTTCAGCAATCTGATAGCTGGAATGCTCGTCGAAGTTTCCAATGGCGATAATCGGAAAACCTCCAAAGCGGAGATACTCATTCAGCATCTCTCTGATAGTTCGTGATGCTTTCTTCTTGAAATCAATATACTCTGCAAAAGAGAGCGTGTAGACAGGAATGGAGACATAACGACCTGAAAGATATGTTGAGATCTCGCTGGGCATCAATCTGGAGTTCGAACCTGTGATATAGATGTCGGTATCAGCATCATCGAGAAGGCTGTTGACGGCTTTCTCCCAGCCGTCTATTTCCTGGACTTCATCAAGAAGGAGATAGTAACGTCCACCATCAGTCATCTGGGCTTTGATGTTCTGATACATATCCTTGTCAGTCATGCCATCATCTAGCTCCTCGGAAGTGTAGCACATAGAGATGATATGATTCTCCGGTATTCCGCTCTGAATAAGATCGGCCTTGAGCATCTCAAGGATTGTGGATTTTCCACATCTTCGGATTCCTGCAAGTATCTTCACAAGTGGCACATCTCGATAACTTCTGAGGGCTTTGAGGTATTGAGGACGTTCTATCATGGCGTTATTCCTCCTACTTTTAGTTAAAACAAAAAACTCCAACATTTCAATAGTTTTTACTGATAATCCGAAAAAAGTTATGAATTTTCAAAAGACTTTTCGATTGATAAGTAAAAACAATTAAGTGCTTTGTCACAAAAAGATGAGCCGACGTCTTCATGCGTAGCGAGAGAAGAGAAGCAGATGCTCTTACATAAGGCTTCAAAGCAGAAACGAATGAATCAGGAGATAGCATAAGTACTCTCAGGCAGGATTTATTTGGCACTTTGCAATTATTCTATACGTGCCAGATAGAATATCAGAGAAAGAAAAGAAATATGAATCAATCCCATTGTACAATCAATGTGTGCTGCAGATTGAATAATTACAGAAATTCCATTAGCTAACAAATGGCCAGCAAATGAAATAAACCATACCCATATGGGGTTGTACCTGATTATCTATTTGAAGCTACCTCTTCTATTGTCAAACTTTCTCTAAAATGAATCAGGACCTGCAATAACAGGATTCAAACACAATCCGGGAGTACCTTCAGCAGTATCAATCCTTTGTATCAATTCAAGCTCCAAGCTAAATCGAGCAGCTTTACCCATAATAGCTATCTCAAGGATTCCATGATTGAAATCAAAGCCACCGCCTCCCTCCATGAGTCTTATAACGGCATAGTACTTTTTACCAGATTTCAAGATATCGGCAAGGACATCTTTTCCCATCAATTTTGCATCGATTTCGTATGATTCATTCACCTCTTTGTTTTGAATCTCCAATGGCAGGAAATACCCTTTTACATCATCTTGGTCTGCAAACCCATCGATACCATATTCAACATGATTGGCAACACAGTTACCATCTATTACCACATTATCATCAATAACAATGTCCGTATTGTTGAATATAATTCCATAGCGATTGCCTATCTTGAATTGGACATCCGCAGTTGCTCCAACCACATCCAATGGCCGCTCAGACAGACCATCATTAACACATGATGTGAAAGTAAACAAATTCACTACGCAAGTAAGAACAATCAATATCTTTTTCAAAATATACCTCCTTTCCCATTGATTCATTTGGGTTGCCCCCTTCTCGGTCCCCTATTTGCCCAGCTGATATCACCAGATCTGAATCTTCTGCCATACTCCCTGACTGTGCTTTGATTCACCCCTGTTAATGTCGCTGCCTTTTTATATCCATACCCTTTCATGAATGCTTCAAGGCACTGTTTCCTGACTTCAGATGGAATACGAGGACGCTTTGAAGTCTCATTAATCACCTCTTTCATGACACTCACCTATTTGACATAGTCATTAAAGCAAAGGGGAAATTTCTTAAATCCAACTTTAAAATCCCCGATTAAAAGAAAGGGGAGCAGTCATACTCCCCTAGACATCACTTGAGAATTAAAACCAACTCAGTTTGCAAGTGGAGTCTTTTCTTCCTCGTCGTCATCTCCGACAAAGCCACTAATGATGGTATCACCCTTAATGTCATTTGCAGCAACAGGATATGTGTTCTCTCCAATTGTTACATCAATGGTTTTTCCAAGATCTTCAGACTTGATTATGAATGAGATGGAATCTGCACCTTCTTTTGTAGCATTAACTTCTACTGTCCAGTCAGAAACTACAGCAGAAGAAACCGTTGCAGTATACTTATATGATACCTCATATCCTTCCACTGATACATCTCCTTCTGTAGGAGAAATAAGAGTATCAGTAACATCTGATATGACAGCCTTAAATATGGCAGTCAGCGTATCCATCGGAACATCCGGAGTTTCATCATTCGGATTGTCATCACATGCAGTGAATGCAAACAGCATCATAAGCGCAAGAAGCAATACAGAAATCTTTTTCATTTCTTCCTCCTAACATTTGATACCTCTAGGCTACCCACCCCCGGTAGATTTCTGTCAAGCTTTTTCTTGTTAAGTTCAAGTGGTGGATTTTTCCATATATAAGTGATTTCTCCCACAATATGCGAAGGAAAATGTTTATTGCTGAATTCATCAGATTGGAAAGGGAGAAAATTCTTAACTTTAAAATCCACCATATGACTACCATCGCAATCTTCGACGGCTGTACATTTATATCATTACAATGATTCTTCACAGCACTGATGAGAAATGAGACTACTCTGATATATGGAAGGGCATACCTGGCTGCTCCTTTATCCTTACCTCTCTCGAGGCCGTTTCATATGCCAGAAAAGCTTTCTTCTCATATGCATTTTCTAAAGATTTCGCCTACTGACTCCACCTTATAAAAAGATAGAGACTGTGCGAACAAATTAGTGTTCAAACAAAAGATTCACCGACAGCAAGCCATGCATATGAGGAGATAATCCTTATCGAAAATCCTACTTCATAACTATCCTTTCCTCATAATCAGTTATAAGCAGAAGATTGTGGCATCCGGTTTTCTCAGCAGCCCTCTTATATCACGTTTAAGCGTCTTTTCCTTGGAAATATCGTATGAGACCTGCACAGTCGATACCACGTTACACCTTCGTCAGACAAGAAAATCACACTCAAAGTTTCTTTCTTCAAGATATGCAATATAAACTTCTTCTGGACGATACCGGTGAAAAAGTTCTATCAGCACAATCGTCTCAAGTCTCTATCCAATGTCCTTGCCTGCAAAAGCATCTCTTCTCATATTCACAAGAGAAACATCCACCGTATAAGCTTTGTTTCCGTGTATCCGTATCTGACTCTTATAGGAAACCGAAGAATCCGATTGCCCTAAATTACAAGTTCTTACTACATTTGATTGCTCTAATTTACATATTTTTGCTATCTATAAGTACACAATTTTTCAGCATCTCATCCAATGCTTTTTCTATACGAGGATCGTCGGTATGCTCCAAGAGCAGGTATATCGTAAGAGGATCAACAGTTGTACCTTGATTGAATGGGATGCAATAGCCAAGCTCATGAATCACACATCCCGGAATCTCGCCTAAAGGAACCTGCGGCTCCAGATTTATTCCTTTTGCTTTGATATCGGTTTTAGCAATTGCATAAGTTGGATATGAATCATCTTTCAGCATGGACATCTCTGCTAAACCGGAGATACCGCTTCTCATAGATATATCCGAGCGATCCCTTTGTAAATAATACGCTTTAATCAATGGATTTCGTAAGAAATGCTTGATAACCTCCCATATTTTCTTCCTTTCCCCTATCTTTGAATACACACGTGATCTTCCTTTCTTTGCCAATACTGGAATCCCCAAGCTCTCCAACTCATCAAAAACCCTTGTCATGGACATTTTCGTCACATTCAACAGTTTTGCAGCCACAGTCGCTGTCAACGAATCCCAATCTCCATAAAGTGCAAGTAAAAGGAATTTCTGCGTAAGGAATGATATCCTTGAACATGGCTGGATAGCACGTGCCTCATTCTGCTTCAGAAGCAGGCCAAAGAATGGTATATAAATCTGATGATTCTCCCAGATAAAAGGAATCCCCTCTTCCAGTAGTTTCTCTCTGGTATAATAATCCAGCTTGATAAGATACAAAACACACAGCATTCCCGTTGCGCGCTCTATCATCTTCTGGTGACTTCTAAGCAGAGCAGGCCTCATATGGCATTCTGGCATAGCAACAATGCAATGCTGCCCTAAGACTTCCATCAAATAGTATTCATAGCCGTGCCTCAGCATCAACGGGAAATTCTCAGTATTATCATTTGGAGAAAGTACTATTTCACAATGCAGAGCCTTTTCGATGAAATCTTTCATAATTTAAGTTGTAACTTATTTTAAGTTACAAATCAAATATTATTTATATAATCAAATATGTAAAGAAAATATACATCATATAGATAAGGCCCATCTTACCAGACAGGCCTTATTTTTTAAGTTACTATCTTTCTTGTTTTGCTTATCTGCCCTCATAGAAATCAGCAAGGATTCTAAAGGCTTTCTTCTTTGTCTTCCTATCGTCATCAATAAGGCCCTTCCTGTTGTACCCCTCCTGATAACGATTGAAACGTCTTGAAGCACGGAAGTCATAGAGAATCCAAGGAGTCATACCTTTTATGTAAGAGCACTTTTCGATTGTCTTCACCTGCTTCTTATAGAATTCTTCCTGGAATTCCTCTGTCCATAGCATATCCTTAGGACCATGGTTACCAGCTCTGGCATCAGCGCCTACTTCAGAGATTATCACAGGCTTGTCAGGATGCGAGTTCTCAAGAACACGGCGGAGCATGTCGAAATCGGGACTATACCACCCGTAATACTCATTAACGCCTATTATATCGAGAGCGTCAGTAAGTCTGTCATCGATACGCTCCTCACTCTCATTCACAAGACATGCTGCGCTTATGCATCTTGTCTCGTCAAGCTCCCTTGCTTTCTGTGCAAGAGATGACATGAAAGCAAATCTCTCATCAGTGTCCGGATTCTCGTTGCCGACAGACCAGATGCATACCGACACTCTATTTCTATCCCTCAAGATCAGCTCGGAAAGCTGGTTCTCAGCATCTTTATATGTCTCCTTATCAGAGAATGCGATGGACCAGTATACAGGCACTTCCTCCCAGAGGATGATTCCTTCCTCATCGGCAATGCGCGCGAAAAGCCTTGAGTGAGGATAATGCGCAAGGCGGAGCATCTGAGCGTGAAGCTCATCCTTCGCAACTCTTATCGTCTCGCGTATTGTCGTCTCATCCGTCGTCTTTCCTAATCTGGTGCTGTCCTCGTGAACAGATACGCCTTTGAGGAAGACAGGCTTACCATTGAGAAGGATATCCCTTCCTTCGGTACGTATCTCCCTGAAGCCCACTCTGTCGCTTATCGTGTCTCCTTCTATTGAAAGAGATACATCATACAGCTTCGGGTTATCAGGAGACCAGAGTTCCGGATGCGCTTCTATGACGGTACTCGCTTTGCCTTTCTCAGCTTTCACATCCTTCTCGATTCCAAGCTCAGGAATTGAAACATGAATCTCCGAATCACTGTCATCCGAGAGTGTGACATCCAGCGCAATCTTTGAGAAATCAGTATTGGGAAGAAGTCGCATAAACCAATTCTTTATGAATCTCTTTCCCGTTCTGAAGATATAAACATCACGGTATATTCCACCATAATTGAACCAGTCGTTGTTGCTCATCGGGACACGTGTGTCTTTCCTCTCTGCCTCGACAGCGACGACAAGCCTGTTATGCTCCTTCAATTCATCTGTTATCTCAAACATGAACGGAGTGGATGCGCCGTCATGACAGCCAAGGTATACGCCATTCAGGAATACATATGCCCTGTATGATGCGCCTTCAAAAGCAATGAAAGCTCTTTCATCATCACTGTGCTTTCTATAATCGAAGGTACGGAAATATACGCCCATCGATTCAAAATAGAAGAGCTCTGGACGCTGAAGATTCCAGCATGATGGAACATCTATCTCATCCCAATGCTCAAAATCATAATCAACGGGAAGTTCACGCCCGTCAGGAGCGTACTTCTTCTCCTCATACCATCTTTTTCTCAGACAGGATTCATATGGGTCGGGAGAGAATGACCATCTGCCATCAAGGCTCTCTGTTTCCCTACCCTCTATTGATATAAGTGATGATGAATCAGCCTTCTTTGACTCATAGGCTGTTCTGAATTCCGCGAAATGTATTGTAGATGCGAATATTCTCGCCATATTCCCTCCAGAGAGAGAAGAGGGCCAACGGCCCTCCTCTGCGATTATAATCTCAAAGCGTCCTTTCGTAAGCGTCCTGAGCGATTTCAAGCCATCTTGAAAGTCCCATGTTCTCAAGCTCTGCGAGATACTGGTTCCAGTCTGCGTCGCTATTTGGATCACGAGCGCCTGTCACAAATTCCGCAAGAGTCTGTGTAACATATGGCGGAATGTTGATGATAGCTTCCTGAATCTCCTCAACCTCATTCACTGTGTAGTAGAGAGGAGGAAGGACATTCTCAGGATGACGAGGAACATACCATTCGTAGTTCTTTGCGTAAAGCTGTGTAGGATCCTCTGGATCATATGGCTTATCAGCGACAGATGTGCTGTTCACCTGATACTCATTGACGTATCTCGGGTTAACTGCATGCCAGTTCCTGTTTCCGATTGTATACCAGCTCTGTGTTATATCAGCGACATAGACACTGTCATAGATACCAGCTTCAACGTAAGCGTTGCTCTGAGTCTTCATGAATTCAGGATCTCTTGTCCAATCGACATTCTCCTCACCATAGCGAGCGATGATTGATGTATCAGATGCATAGAATGCATCGATGAACTTGAGCGCGAGCTCAATCTTATCAGTACCATTGAAGATGAATGCAATCTGTGATGGTCTGAAGAGGTTGTACATTGTGTAGCTGATGCCTTCCGGTCCTGTAAGTGGTGGAATGAGCTCCATCTCAAGGAAGTTCTTGTTGTTTGCTGCATCAGGCCAGTTGGAGAGAGAGCCTGCAGAAACAAGGCCAACTACGTTGTCAGTCTCATTGAGACGTGCCTTGAACTGGCTGTCCGCATCAGTAAAGATGGAAGGAGCAAGAACCCCCTCATTGTAAAGATCGTTCATATACTTAAGACCTTCTCTCCATCCATCAGATGTGAAAGGTGCATATACCGTCTCCCCATCCGGAGCGAGGTCAAGCCCATAGTTGAAAATCTGGTCATTGTAATATACGAATGCGTTCATGATAGAAGCAATCGTGTTCTGACCATACTTTCCCTGATATCCATATACACCAAGCTCATCCTGGATTCCATTTCCATTCGGATCGTTATCACGGAAAGCGATAAGAACTTCCTTGAGTTCGTCTGTGGTCGTAGGAACTTCAAGACCGAGCTTATCGAGCCAAGCGCCATTGATGAATGTCCTGTAAGGTGTGTAGTTCCAGATTTCCGGCTCGAAACGCACAAAGCTGTACATATGGCCATTCGCCATTGTCATTGTCTCAAGCATCACGCTTCTGTCTTCTTCTGGAATAGCATTGAAGTTTGGAAGAAGCTCTGCATCGTCTACATAATCATCAAGAGGCACGAATACCCCGCTTTCGCCATAAGAGAGGATTGTCTCAGGTGTAAGCGCATCTGTCAGAAGCACATCAGGCAGGTCATCGCTTGAAGCCGCGAGAAGAGAGACATTCGTTCTCACATCTGCCTTTGCTGGCGGAAGCTCATAGAACTCGATATCGATACCTGTGAGATCCTCGATATACTTCGTAAGATAGTTATCATCATAATCCGAGACCATGCTATGTGTCTGGATAGCTACAACAAGCTTATTATCATCCGCGCTGGATGCTGCTGATTCCTTGCCACCGCCTGCAAAAACACTGCCTATCAGGAGTGTGGCGATGAGAAGAACAGTAAAAACTCTTCTGTGCATTTCTGCCTCCTTTTCCCCGGTCCTACCCGGTACACGAAAAATGCTAATACAACACTTCAGGCTTTCCACTCCCGATATCGGAAAAGACTACCAATATTCCAGAAAATGGAGAACCAGATTCGGACATCTATCCCGATTATCCGAAATCCTTCAATATATGTTTGTGCAATATAAAGAATTGCATTTAACACCTAACTCTAACGACATCACAATCTTCCTTTCGGAAGAATACTCTGGCATATGCCTCAGCCTTACCCGCACGGAGAAGATAGCCGCCATTACGGAACTCATTACGGATGAAGCAGACATCGTATCTTCCGCTTTTGATATCGAGTTCAAGACCAAGGCCATCTGTCTCAGGAACCGTCGTCCCGCTCTTGCTCTTATCTACAGGAATCTGCTTTACAGCACCTTCCCCATATGGGAAGATGACGCACCAGCGTATACCGATACCATCCTGTATCTCATCTCGCCGTACTATCGCAAGCGATTTCTCCTTCTCGTTGTACTTACTGCTTATATAGCATTCCTCGGAAAAGAGCTCGGACTGAGGCGAGAATACAAGCTTCATCATCCTTTCAGGACTATTTATCTCCGCCACATTCCCATTCAGCTCCATGGAGATGGTTGGATCGAGATGGAAAAGCGCCTCTACGCTATGATTCCCCATTCCGGAAAATTCATCCTCGATAATCACAGCCTCATCAGATAGTGTCAGGATTCTCCGTCTTACTGTCATGCCTATATCGCTGTATGCAAGATTGATTCCCTCATGGAATGTATAGCTATCAGTAATGATGGATTTCGTTATTGCTGCATCTGCGCTTTTCATGATGCTGTTATTCGGATCCGCCATCTCTAAGCCGTCAACCATGATTGTGTTGTGAGCGCGTGTACCCTTGAAATACCATCGCTCATCATCAGGAACATAAGTGAAGCGGCCTGAATCGGTGATGAACACCCTGTCATTCCCGAAAAGGTCGAAATGGAGTTGATCAAGATGCCCATGACCGCTTCCGGAGCCTCCAGCTCTGAAATGAAGAGCTGTATCGGAAGAGAGACGAATAAACGCGTTTCCGCTGTCTGGGAAATAGGCAGAAATGCTATCAGGAATCATAGCATCTGGCTTTTTCGCCTCAAGCGGGAAATCCCAGAGAATCTCCTCAGGCTTAACGTCATGGCAGAAATACGAAAGATTGCCATCGGAGAAGATGATGGAAGCCTTATAGAGTATATCTGTCATATCAATCTCATCGCTATCACCGAAGAGATAGCTTATGCCGTCTGGTCTTAAGCTCTTCGAAAAAGCTATCGCTGTCTTATGAGTGCGCTCTATTATGCATAGAGGAAGCTCTATAGATTGTCTTTCCGTAATGAGAATGACATCGAGAAGAGCCCTGAGCACTTCGCCCATATACATCGTCGCTTCTTCCCATGTGCTTCCATCCGGATAAATCTGCAGCAGAGTCTCTTCCTCAAGTCTCTTTATAGCCGTTTCAAGGCTTTCCTTATCACCAAGGAAGACAGACGCGAGGAATAGCCCATGATCCTGCAGTACGCCCCAGTTTGAAAGCCTATGGAAGCCATCACGCGATCGGAGAAGATGGAATACATGCTTTCTCATGTTATCTTCCATCATTTTCCGTATCTCTTCAGGAAGAGGTTTGATGCTGTCCAGAATCTCGAAACTCCTGAGATGGTTCTCAACCCTTATTCCTGTATCGAGGCTTCGCCAGGAACGGGTAACTGAAAGCTCATCAAGATCCGTCCTGGTGCAGAAATCCGAGAAGAGCCTTATCCAGCCATCACGATATCTCTCCTCCCCTGTCATCGCATACGATTTCGCCAGATGCAGAAGGAATGTATGTCTGCTGAACGCAAAATTCCATTCAGGATCCCCGAAAGGAACATGGTTCCAGTCTATCTCATTACTGAAAACGACAGGCTCAGTACATCTCTCCATTTCATGCCTGTCACGGAAGATGAATGTATTTCTGAGCGCATTCTCGGCAACTTTGATCTCATTATCATAAACGTCATCATATCGTTTAGCTTCAGCTGCTGCTGATAGCGGATCATCAAGCCAGAAGTATTTCATTTTTCTCACCATGCTGTAAAAGTGCTTCCTCTGAGTCTCATAAGAGCCTCTATGAGGTAATAGTCACCATAGATTATCGGGTAGCCATGCTTCTCTTCCCTGTATTTCGCGCTGCAGCGGAGAAGAATGGAATCAGTTTCTGAAGAAAAATCCGAGCACTTTGCAAGAAGCACATCAAGCAGCCTTACAGCTGTCTCTCTGTATAGTCTTCCTTCATCGCCAAGGGAAGAAGAGAGGAGAATAAGTGCGCTCGCAGCAGCTGCAGCAGCGCTGTCATCCTCAAACCCGCATTCCTCGGGCTGCATGAAATCAACAGGGATGATTCCGCTCTGAGGAATATGTTTTATGAAGGAATCTGCTACACGTCTCGATATCTCAAGAAATGCTTTTTTACCTGTATGCTTATATGCTTCAGCAAAACCATATATTCCCCATGCCTGTCCTCGTGTCCACATAGAGCCAACCGCATATCCTTGTCCCGCTTCTGTTCTCAATAGCGCGCCTGTCTCGATATCAAAAAGAGCAATATGCGACACAGAGCCATCTGGCCTCACAAGGGCTGAAGAGGCACTCACCGCGTGTGATAGCGCTATATCAGAGAAACGAGGATCTGAAAGGATATCTGAAGCCCACCAGAGAAGAGGAAGATTCATCATCGTATCGATAATCATCTTTCCACGGTTATCAATCCCGCGTTTCTCCCAATTGTTCCAGGCACTTATATATCTACCGCGCGGCACATACCTTCCAGCTAGAAGCTGAGCGGCTATAAGCGCCCTATCTCTGGCTCTCCTGTCACCATCATCACGATAATGCATGACGGACGAAGGAAGGAATCTGAAGCCTGCATCATGATCTAGGTCTTCATAACGCGAGAAGAGAGCATCAAGCTTCTCTTCCGCTTTTATCGCCTCAGCTCTGTATTCGCTTTTACCGGAGAAGGAATACATCAGCCACAGTACTCCGGACCAGAACCCATTAGTCCAAGCTCCGATAGTCTCATCGCCAGACATATCAACAAACCGGCCATTTTCCGCTGTGTATGGGATAATGCCCTTGCTCCGTTTAAGGACAGATGAAAGCTTTGCTTCTATCCTGGAAAGCTGTTCATCTGCCCATGTATAGACATCACTCATCCTTTTATCGAGCCAATCATGACACCTTTCACGAAGTATTTCTGGATGAAAGGATAGATGATGAGAACTGGAACCATGCTGACCACGATAAGCGCGTATTTGATAACGCCTGCAGCTTCCGCAAGCCGTGCCTGCATTTCCGGATCAGATACTGTTGAAGGATCAATCTGGTCGGCCATGAGGATATCACGAAGGAAGAGCGTCAGAGGATAAAGATCCTTGTCATGAATGTAGATCATAGCGTTGAAGTATGAATTCCAGTGCTTGACTCCATAGAAAAGGACAAGAACCGCGATGATAGCCTTCGAGAGAGGAAGGACTATCTTTATGAAGTAACCGAAGTCCGAGCACCCATCTATGGTAGCAGCTTCAAGAAGCTCATGCGGGATTGAATTCGCAATGAATGTACGTGCAACAATGAGGTTGTATACGGTTATCGCTCCTGGGATAAGAAGCGCCCATCGCGTGTTGAGCATGCCAAGCTTCTGGATAAGAAGATATGTCGTGATGATTCCTCCGTTGAAGAACATCGTAAACGTAAAGAGGAACATGATACCGTTATGTCCCGGCATGTCCTTTCTTGATAGACAGTAAGCGGCTGTCATCGTCATCGCGACATTTATCAATGTACCGAAGACTGTATAGAAAAGGGAGTTCGCGAAACCTGTCCAGATTGAAGGAGTGTTGAAAACCGTCTTATAGCCTTCAAGGCTGAAATCTACAGGCAGCAGCACTACTTTTCCGCTCTGTACAGCCGCGCCTGAAGAGAAAGAGGCGCTGAGTACGAATATGCAAGGATAAAGAACGACAATAAAGAATGCAGTGAGGATAATCATCACAACAGTGAGGAATACTTTATCTGATTTCGTCTGATTTCTGAATTTCATGCCATACTCCTAGAATATTCCGCTTCCACTGAGCTTCTTGCTTCCCCAGTTGGCGACAATGAGAAGAATAAAGTTGATGACTGAGTTGAACATGCTTATTGCTGTCGAGAGCGAGAAATCATTGAGTCCGCTTGCAAGTCCTACTTTATACACATATGTCGAGATAATCTCACTGTAATTGAGATTGAGGTTGTTCTGCATGAGAAGCACCTTCTCAAATCCGATGTTCATGATATTCCCGACCGCGAGTATAAGCATGATACTTGCAGTAGGAAGGATTGTCGGGACATCTATATATCTCACACGCTGCAGTCTTGTCGCGCCATCAATAAGCGCTGCCTCATGGAGGCTCTGGTCTACGTTTGTAAGAGCTGCTATGTAGATAATCGCACTATAGCCTGTCGTCTGCCAGACAGCGGACCACACATAGATATGCTTGAAAAGCGAGCCATCCGCGAAGATGTTAGGACCGATAGTACCAGTGAGCATCTTATAGACAGCGCCGTAGATACCGCTTCTGTTATCGAGAATCTGGAAAATAAGGCCGACCATGACGACTGAAGAGATGAAATACGGGATATATGTCACAGTCTGTATCATCTTCTTGTAGATACGCCCGTTCATACAGTTGAGAAGAAGCGCGAAGATAATCGGTATAGGGAATGTCACAACAAGGCTGTATAACGATATGACTATCGTGTTCTTCATGATTATCGGGAACTTATATGACGAGAAGAACTTGCGGAAGTTATCAAAACCAACCCATGGGCTATCGAATATACCAAGCCTTACATTATACTTCTTGAACGCTATGATAAGCCCTGCCATAGGTCCATACGCGAAGATAAGGATATAAGCGACAGGGATGAGCAGCAATAAATAAAGCTGCCAGCGAGCGAGCATGCGCTTCTTCAGCGTTCTCTTTCCCTGTGAAACGACGACATCATGCTTTGCCATCACAGTCCTCCTTTCTCTGTTACAGGAAAAACTGTATCAGGTGGCAGTAAAATCACCAGTGCCGCGATTTAAAAGTCCTACCGTAGTGGAAGAAAAGTCTATCCCTCTTTTTGAGAAGAGTATCATTTCGCAAGAATCGGTAAAATTTATTCTTTATTATTCAAGAAATTATCTTTATACACCTTGGGAGTGACGCCCATTTGCTTGCTGAAGTTGCGATAGAATGTATTGACGCCTCCGAATCCAGTGAGCTCCGCAATCTGCTCATTGCTGTAATCTGTTTTCTCAAGATATCTGATTGCCGCTTCGATTCTTATCTTCCTGAGATATTCGGCAAAAGAGACACCGGTCTGCTCTTTCAGGAACTGTGAAAGGTATTTCTCTGAAATTCCCATATCGCTAGCGACAGAGAATGCGGATAATCCAGCTTCACTGAAATGCTCATTCATGTAGACAATGATACGGTCCCTGAGCTCCTCATTGTGGCTCTTCTTGCGGTCATGGAATGCACGCTCTATCTCTTCTGCCCTGATTCTGAAGTATCCGACCATCGTTTCTGTATTCATCTGCCGTATACGGGAGGCCGCATCCTCTGCCATAAGATTGCTGGTACTGCCGGAAACTGATGAGAAGACATTATCGATAGCGTAGAAGATCCTTTCCTTCCATTTCTCGAACATGAATGGATTCTTCTCCAGCTTGCCTTCAATCTCATCAAGGACATGACTGACGCTATCTCCTTTGCCGCATGAAAGGAATGCGGATAGCTTCTCAAGCACATCGAGACTGACAGGATTCTCATCATCGAGTTCAAGAGATGAATCATATTCCTTGATTATAGTCTCCGCCTCATCTGCATAGAGAGAGCGCTCTATGCGTCTCGCCTCTTCAAAGGCACTGTCAATTCTATAGAGATCGCTGAAAATGCGGCTGATGCCTCCATGAATCACAGCCCCCTGCGATGAGGAGATAGCTATAGCAGACTCCGTTATCTCCTGAAAAAGTCCGGAATCATTTTCAAGAGAGAAGATGAAAACTTCGTTACCATCTCCGTCATGGACACTCCTGAATGTCAATTCCTTCTCCGACAGAGATGCAGATAGAGCCATGATGATTCTCTCATATCCATCTTCCTCATTGCATAGCACTCTTATTACAGCCACTGCATAAAACGGGCTTTCATAACCGGAAAGACGTATGAACTGAGCCTTATCATGATCATCATGTATTCCGAATTCAATAAGATGGAGAAGATTTATAGCAGCATTCTGCTTCGATAGCTCCTCCAGTTTTTTTCTGTACTCCTCTCCTTCATCCTTTATCTTCTGGATGCTTGTGGAAAGAATCGCGTACTCGTTTCCGTTATCTATCGTATCATCACGCTCAAGCACTTCGGAGTATATATGCCTGAAACCACCGAATCGCCGGAGACTGAATGTTATTGAAAGCACAATAGCAAGCAGAAGACCGCCGATGACATAGATTGCTAATATCCTGATTACAGGATACATCTGATTCCAGATATAATCTTCCGACACTCCCGCGATGATTCTCCATCCAATTGAAGAAACGGAATCAGTTGTGATGAAATAGCCAGGAACCTGGGAGCCATCAGAGATATACTCTTCAAAACCTTCCGGGATATCACCATAGGAGAGAAGATTCTCCCCCGCACTCGAGTAGATCGAAAGGAATGAGTAATCCCGGATACTTGGATCGAGAATCCTCTCAGCCACACTATCAGGATCAAGGACAAAGACCATTATATACTGCGGCTTGCCATAGATTCCTTCAGTGCTCAACAGGAAAAGGATAGGATTATCAATAGCCACACTCTTGTCATTGAGCGTGAAACTCAGCCTGTCTATAGCTATATACTGCAATCCTCCGGGATATGACTGGAAGAGAAGCGAGCGGAAATCGTCACCGCTTTCGATACGTCTGCCACCAGCTTCCGCTTGCATCAAAGAGCCGTAATAATCAGAAAAATCAAGGGTGTCAGGACCGGAGGAAAGGAATATGTCATTGTTTCTGAAAAGCACAAAAGCGTAGGAAAAATCATCGATAATGATTCCAGCTTCAGCAAAGACATCCCCTGTCTCCAGAAGCGATAGAACAGCCCGGCTGCTGTCATCACCATCGCGGAAGAATGATAGCTGCCCGAGATTCCCGCTGCCTATAAGCATTCTATTCATTATCGTGATATCAGAGATGCTGTCAGCGATATCAGCAATCCCACGCTCTTTCGTGACATTCCAGCGCGAAAGCATGTCTGAGCGTATGATTCTGAATGAAGAGACTGCAACAAGAAACGAGCACATGAACATGATGAGAAAACCTGCAAGATAGATTGCAAGGAATCGGAAGAAAAGTGTTCTGAGCTTCAAATGCAGACCTCCGGACTGCCTTGATTATACCCAGATGGTCCAGAATATGAAAAGAGTAAAACCAATCCCTATCTCATCTTGATCATTTGCCTGCTTCAGGGTTTCCAGCGATAACGCAGATATAAAAAGAATCTGCCAATAAGCGATGTATATCTGAATTTCTTTTTTCAAAACGATAGCAGAGCTTAGCGGTAGTTACGTTTTGAAGCTGCTTATTTGCAAGGTAAATCAATAGTGAGGGGGTCTTCTGTTCGGCCTTGCTTCACCCGATTCCTCTATCAAATCCTCCACCTTCTTCTCAAGAAACTCTATGCGCTTCTCAAGAAGGACAATGGATTTTCCCTGATCGATTATCACATCATTAAGCTCGGCATTCTGGCTTTCAAGATAGCTTATCTTTATCTCAAGTCTCTCGATATCATCATTCATGGCTCAATCCTAGCTTTCACTTCTGTTTTCTTCAAGGAAAATTACTGCAACAAAGATGCAACACTGTGCTTTATCTGGTATCATTTCTGAAGGAGTGCTTATGAAAGGTGAACGCGTTGCACAGCTGGAGCTCCTTCTCCGGTCTCATCCAGAAGGAATCAGACGAGCAGAGATAGCAAGACGCCTTGGCGTACACAGATCCACGATATCAAGATATGTATCTGTACTTTCAGAAAGAATGGATATCTATGAGGAAAACAACCTCATAAAACTCAGAGACAGGGATGAGGAATCATCACCTATGGAGCTTTCAGTCTATGAAAGCCTGGCATTCAACATGGGCGCAGAAGCTCTTGTCTCCAGCGCGGAGTTCGCGAATCCCCATCTCGCATCGGGGCTAAGGAAGCTTGCGATGAATCTCCGCTCCTACGCGCCGCGTATCAGCGACAACGCCTTGTTCCTGGCAGATAAAATCGATAAGGAAGTACAGAAGAACAGGAATCTCTCCGGTCATTACAATCAGATTCTCGAGGTGCTCATCGACTGCTGGGTCTCCGGACATCTTGCAAGACTATCGACAACACTTCCAGATAACGAGGAAATCGAGATAGCACCCTACTTCATCGGTTATAAAGATGAGGGCGAAGGCAGAAAGCCTATAACAGTCACAGGCCGTCTCAGGCACACGAAGGACATCATCACATTCGATATCTCTTCCATAACAGAGGCGAGAATGCTTGATGAGACATACACCATCCCAGATAATCTCAAACCATTCCTCCATAGCACAGAGAAAAAATATGATGCTATCGACATGATTCCACTCAAGCTGTGGCTCAGCGAGAAGAGCGCGCTCAACTCCTTCAGGGAAGTCATCCATGACACCCCGCTTCTTGAAAAAGCACAGAATGGCAGCTGGATATGCACTATGAAAGCTGAGAATTCAATCGAGCTGATGCTGAGAATCATCCAGAGCGGGACATCTGTTCGGGTTCTGGAGCCCGAAAGCTTCAGAAGAAAGCTTATAAGTCTGCTTGACAGTATTCTCAGGATGTACCGCTGATGTATTCGATACTCTTTGTGGATGATGAGGATGAAGCAAGAAAAGCCATAAAGGAATTCACGCCTTGGAGTGACTATGGATTTGAAACTCCTCGTGAAGCCTCTAATGGACGCGAGGCGCTGGAGATGATTGATGACAATCTTCCTGATGTGATCATCACAGATATCAGGATGCCATATATGGACGGGATCGAGTTCATTGAGAAAGTCCGTACCGAATACTCATCCTCTGTCGATGTCATAATCCTCTCAGGCTATGATGAATTCACATTCGCGCAGACGGCGATGAGACTGAATGTCGCAGATTATGTCCTCAAGCCAGTAAGCATCGAATCGATGAAGGAAGTGCTGAAAAGGACGAAGGAAAGACTTGATCAGGACAGGGCGAAAGTCTCTGACATGGCAAAGCTTGAAGCATTCTACAACAGTACCATAGACCTCTATAGAGAAAAATTCCTTGTCTCATTGATCTTCCCGGCGCGTAAATCAGAGGATTCATTCATTTCCGAGAAAGCAAAGGAATACAATCTCCCTCTCAGTGGCAATCTCTTCGCCGTCTCTGTTATAGATTTGCCTCAGGAAACACTATCATCAGTCGCGGTAAGGGAAGTTATCGAGGATGCTGTGAAAAAGAGGAATGATATCATCTGCTTCCAATACGAAAGCCAGATTGTCCTCATCTTCATCTCTGATATGGAGAAAAGCTTCTCCACCCTCTTCTCCCGCCAGATATTCAGAACGCTTTCCATGATGCAATCTGAATTCATCCATTACTTCTCACGCTCATTCTACATAGGTCTCGGCGAGATCGTGACATCAGCTGCAATGCTTCCAGATTCATACAAAAGCGCGATGATAGCCCTGAATTACTCATCAATATATCCAGAACAGCACATCATTGACATAAGGGACGTTGAATCATCAGAGAGCATCAGCAAGAGTCATACTGGAGAGAACCGCTCAGAGCTTGTCATGGCTATCAAATTCGGCAACGCAGAAGATACAGAGAAGGCTGTTCATCCTTTCTTTCAGGGCATCACAGAGACAGAGAACATCCAGAATACTGTACTGTCCGTATTGACGATAATCTCTGAGATATGCTCATCGTATGGTAAGAACATCGCAACGCTGCTGGATGGAGAGGATTTATTTCTTGCCCTGTCACACGCAAACACGCTCTCAAGGGCGGAAAGCCTCGTCACGAAGCTCGCGATAGCAGCCAATAAAGCAGCATCCGGCATAAGAGAGAATTCACGTATCCAGTTTGTCGAAAATGCGAAACGTATCATAAAGGAAAAATACAGTGACCCTCTCTTAGGTCTGGATCAGATAGCAGAAGAGACCTCGGTTTCTCCCGCCTACTTCTCGACGACATTCAAAAAAGAGACAGGACTGTCATTCGTGCAGTATCTCACGAACATCCGCCTTGAGAAAGCCAAGGAAATGCTCAGGAACAGTGACGCGAAGACTTATGAGATAGCGGAAATGACAGGATTCTCAGAGCCTAATTACTTCTCTTTCACATTCAAGAAAAACGTGGGAGTATCACCTTCACAATACAGGGGGGTGGAAGTGAGGAAGAAGTGAAGAGAAAAGCCCTTTCTATACAGACATTATTCTCCACTTCTATGGCCATGATGATAGCATCCTCGATTCTCATCATCGGCAGTTTCCTCAGTTTCTTCTTCTCAAAGGCAATAGAAGGCACAGTGCTGACTTCCACTGAAGAGATAGTCACACAGGTAAACAACAACCTCAATTTCTATATCTCAGATATCATAGGGGTCTCAGACTACGCGAGGAATCTTTCACGTTCTACATCAAATCTAGCAGCCGATGATATAAAGCTGAGGCTGGAAGCTCTTGTGGATTCGCGTGATGACCTTATCAGAATAACAGTCTTCGATATGAATGGAGATACGATAGTCTCCACTGAATCCGGAAAGACATGGGATAGGAATGCCGTCATGAGCGAAAAGTGGTTTCAGAGGGCAAAGGATGGGGAAGGTGATTTCTTCTTCACAGGACCTCACACACAGACACTTTCCGCATCAGATGACATTGTCATTTCATACTCGACCATCATAAATTACGGAGACATAAACAGAGAGACTTCTCCAGCGGTGCTTCTCATCGATCTTAACTTCAACGCAGTCTCAAATCTTTCCGAGAACGTCAATCTCTCATCATCTGGGTATATCTACATCATCTCAAACGATGGGAACATCGTCTATCATCCGATGCAGAATCTCATAGAGCGCGGTGATTTCACCGAAGATCTCGAAAGTGTGAATGAGAATGTGTATGGCACATATATCTCTGAATTCGAAGGAAGCAAGCGCCTTACGATAATCCAGACAGTAAATCAGACAAGATGGAGGATTGTAGGAGTGGCATTCATGGATGAGCTTCTCAATCCGCTTGTCCTCTTCAGAATCACGCTGATTGTGCTGATTGTCACATCAATACTCATAGCGACAATCATATCGAAAAGTATCTCCATGCGCCTTACAAGGCCTCTGAGAGTCCTGGAGGCCGAGATGAGGGATATCGACTACAGAGTATCAGCAGGAATCCCCTCTCCAAGGCACGCTTCAAAAGAAGTGCTTTCGCTCTATAAGTCATTCAACTCCATGCTGCAGCGAATCAATGAACTCGTGGAGAAAGTGAAGAATACAGAAGCTGTAAAAAGACAGCGCGAGCTTGACGCTCTTCAGGCAAAGATCAATCCTCACTTCCTATATAACACGTTAGATAGCGTTGTATGGATGGCGGAGAGCGGCAATAGCCATGGCGTTGTGAAGATGGTGACATCGCTCGCAAGTCTTTTCAGGATATCAATCGCGAAGGGCCATGATATCATTACACTGAAAGAGGAGCTATCGCATGTGAGAAGCTATCTCGATATCCAGTCCATGCGCTATAAGGATAAGTTCAGCTTCACGATAAATCTTCCGGAAGAACTCGAGGACAGACCTACTATAAAGCTCATTGTCCAGCCGATTGTGGAGAATTCAATCTATCACGGCATCAAATATCTGCAGGAAGAAGGCAATATCAGCATTATTGTGAAAGAAGGCGGGGAAAATGACATCATCATATCCGTCCGCGATAATGGTATCGGAATGACAGAAGAAACTGTGGCATCCCTTCTTACTGCGTCAGCAGAACATATCTCTGATGGGAATGGCATAGGACTGAGGAATATAGATGAGAGAATAAAGATATGCTATGGAAATGAATATGGTCTCAGGATCACATCAGAGCTGGATGTCGGGACTGAAGTGACGATAAGGATTCCAAAACTCGATCCTATTCCGCCTGTCGTAATCAAGCGATGACAATCTTCACACAATCTACACATTGATTTCCTTACCGAAAGATACCACATAAAGCGTATAGATTATTGAGAGAGGATGTTCGCTATACCCCCTTCATTGCATCCGCTCTCCCACCCAATGGCAGGAAACTGAAAACAAACATAGAGTGGCTCGATAAGGAGGTGAAAGGAAAAACAAACTATTGCTCTGTCGAGGGCCGGCTGAT
Organism: uncultured Spirochaetaceae bacterium; assembly: GCA_944388955.1. Classification (GTDB taxonomy): domain Bacteria; phylum Spirochaetota; class Spirochaetia; order Sphaerochaetales; family Sphaerochaetaceae; genus Ornithospirochaeta. Next base: position 78,103 of record CALXKJ010000003.1, read on the forward strand.
CCCCCGGCCTTTCATTGCATTCTTCGATGAGGTATCCAGACATATTTCCCGTCCATCTCATAGCCAATTGAGGATGAATCGGGATTTCCGTCTTCCGCAAGAATACATGCTATGTTATACGCAGCTCGGGCTTGGTTGTACGCGTCATTGTAGACAGTGCCGAGAAGAGTCCCATCCTCAAGCGCTTTTCTTCCCTGTGGAGTTCCATCAACACCTACAACAGGCATGAATGCACCATCCTGGAAATAGCCATATTCCTTTAATGCTTCTATTGCACCCAGTGCCATGTCATCATTGTTCGCAAATACAGCTTCAATCTGCTCACCGGATCTGTTGAGGAAATCAAGCATGACATCATAGCCCTTATCTTTCTTCCATTCTCCGGAGCTTTCATGGAGTTTTTCCAATGGGATACCTGCACTAAGAAGTGTTTCGATGAAATATTCAGTCCTTAATTCAGTATCCTGATGTCCTGTCTCACCTTTGATGATTACAAACTGAAGGATACCATCACCGTTTTTATCAGCAGAAGGATGAGAGAGCCAGTATTCGGCAAGGATATCCGCAGCAATGGTACCGGCATCTTCTGCATGTGAGCCGACATAATAGACTTTTTCCCATCTTGCCATATCCTCTCTCACAGGCTCCCTGTTAAAGAAAACAAGCGGGACATCACTGCGTCTGCATTTCTCGATTATAACCCCAGAAGCTGTCCGATCCACAGAGTTGACTATTATCGCGTCGTAGCCTTTATCAATGAAATCCTCTATCTCTGAATTCTGCTTCTGCTGTTTACCTTCAGCGTCGCATACTGTGACAGGAATGCCCTCAGCACTCAGCTCTGTGATTACATTCCTTACTTCTGTTATGAAAGAGTCATCAAAATCATAAATTGCTACGCCGATCCTGGTTTCTTCCTCAGCACCGCCCGCAAAAAGCATCGTTGATATGAATATGAAAAGGAAAATAAGAGAGCGTTTCATTCTGAAAAAAGGAGAAGCCGGATACCGGCCTCTCCTGTTGTCTATCATTTCTTCTTCAGATACTTGAGGCTATCGAGTGTGACAGCTGCAAGAATGATGAAGCCTTTGAACACAAACTGGAGGTTCGTGTCGATACCAAGGAATGTAAGGCAGTAAGTAAGCGAGGTGAAGATTATAACACCGACTACAGCACCGCCTATCTTTCCGATACCACCATTGAATGAGATACCGCCGACAACACAGGCCGCGATGGCATCCATCTCATATCCCTGTCCGGTTCCAGCAGAAGCATTTGCTCTGAAAGCCTCAAGGAATGCGCCACAGCCATAGAAGACGCCAGCCATGATGAATACTCCAAGTGTCACCCAGAAGACTGAGATTCCAGACACAGCCGCAGCCTCGGAGTTGCCACCGACAGCATACATATTCTTTCCGAATGTTGTCTTATTCCAGATCAACCATGCGATAATCACTGCGATGATTGCCGGAATGATAAGCTTCGGGAATGTTATAGCCTGCCCATTCGAGAGATATCCCAAGAGCCATCTTCCGCCGATAAGATCCTTGATATTCCTATCAATAGAGCCAACCGGAGTTCCAGATGTTCCGAAGAACAGCAATCCGTAAATGATAAGCTGTGTGGACATCGTTGAGATGAATGGGTGCATCTTCAGCTTTGCGGAGAAGAATCCAGCGAATGCTGAGAACGCTGCACAGAACAGAACGGAAAGCACAAGAGCCATCAATACTCTAAAAAGCATCGGGAGAGAATCGAAATTCCATGGTCCCATTCCCATGAATGAAACGATATTCGTGCCCGGATGCAGGATAAGGCCTGTCGTGACTGAGCCAAGCGCAACCATTCGCCCGACGGAGAGGTCGGTACCTGCAAGGAGAATAAGACCAGCGACTCCAAGTGCATAGAACATCCTCGTGGAGCACTGCTCGAGAATCGTGAGGATATTAGGCAGTGTCAGCAGATTTCCCGCTCCCTGAAGCGGCGCGAGGATTATACAGACAATGAAGAATATGAGAATCGTTATGTAAAGACCATTCGAGAGGAAGAACTGTGACGGACGGAAATTCGTCTTGTAGTTCAGCCACTTCATCTTCATATCTTCCGCGAAGTTCGTCTTTCCATTCCTCAGCTCTCTGTTCTTCTGGATGTGATCGACATACGCCTGGTTCTTAGCAGCCTTGCACTTGTCGATTTCATGGATATAGCGGCTCTTCGCATCATAAAGTGCACTCTTTGTCTCATATGCAGCTACTGAAAGCTCATTCTTGAGGACCTTCGGATCGCCCGATGAATACTCAGAGCGTATGTTAGCCTTTCTTTTCTCGCCATTGGCTTTGATTTCCAGAACTTCCTTCTGATAGTAAGCCTTGGCCTTGGCCATCCTCGCGTTCTGATACTCATTGACTTCATCCTCAATGGGCTTCGACACTGAGTTGACGTAGCGTACAGCCTCCTTGGCAAGCACTGCAACCTCATTCTTCTTCGAGACCGCGACCTTCTTTGCCTTCTCAAGCTCAGCTTTCTTCTCAGCTATCGCTTTGGTGCGATCGGAAGCTTCCATCAGCTGGTTCTTCTTCAGTGCGGCTATCTCAATCCTGAGATCTGCAGCTCTCGTTTCGCCATCCTTCCTCAGAGCTCTGAGGCGGGCGGAATAATCCTGTATTTTCTTATCTTCCTCAATTGACCTGATTTCAATATTATCTGCCATCCCATCCTCCTTTTACAGATACTTTGCTGAAAGCCTCAGGAGCTCTTCCTGATTCGTTTCCTTCGTGTTGACGATACCGGCAAGCTTATGGTTGGACATGACCGCAATCCTGTTTGTGATACCTAGAATCTCAGGCATCTCAGACGAAACCACGATAATCGTCTTCCCTTCTTTGGCCATCTTTATAATCAGCTGATAAATCTCATACTTCGCACCGACATCAATGCCTCTTGTCGGCTCATCCATGAGGAATATCTGGGGTGCGCGTTCAAGCCACTTGCCTATGATGACTTTCTGCTGATTTCCTCCGGAAAGCGCCGTGATAAGCTCATCAGGAGAAACACACTTGGTGTTCATCTGCTTTATCTCTCTCGTGGCTGCTTCGTACATCTTCTTGTTGTCCAGAAGACGCATCGTCTTATATGCCTCAAGATTCGTGATAGTCGTATTGAACTTGATAGTATCCTTTCCGAACATGCCATTGAGCTTTCTCTCTTCAGTGACAAGCGCGAAAGAATGATTCATAGCCTGCTTTGATGAGTGGAAGCTCATCTTCTTTCCACCAACGATAAGCTGTCCTGACGCGATTGTCCTGATGCCGAACATCGACTCAAGAAGCTCGCTTCTGCCAGCTCCGACAAGCCCGTATATTCCGAATATCTCACCCTTTCTTACAGAGAATGAGATATCTTCAAGTACAGGCTCATACTTCGTTGTAAGATGGCTTACCTCAAGGAATGGATCACCCGGGGTGTTATCCACATCGGGGAAACGCTTATCGAGAGAGCGGCCAACCATTGCGGCGATAAGCTCATTCATATCTGTATCTGATGTATGCTTCTTGAAGATCATCTTGCCATCACGAAGCACCGCTACATCGTCACATATCTCAAATATCTCATCCATCTTATGGGAAATATAGACGAATGAAACACCTTGCTTTCTAAGATCATCGACTATCGAGAAGAGCTTTTTAACCTCCCTTTCAGTAAGGGAGCTGGTAGGCTCGTCAAGAACGATAAGCTTCGCGTCATATGACACGGCCTTCGCGATCTCAACCATCTGGCGCTGAGATACTGACATCGTTCTCATGACAGTCTTTGGATTGACATTCATCTTAAGACGCGCGAAGAGATTATTCGCTTCCCTGAGCATCCTCGCCTCGTCTATCATTCCGCCTTTTGTCGGATAACGGCCAAGGAAGAGATTATCTGTAACCGTGCGGTCGAGACACTGCTGAAGCTCCTGATGCACCATCGCGACACCATTCTCGAGAGCTTCCTTCGGTCCTCTGAAATCCACCGGCCTTCCAAAGAGGTTGATCTGCCCCTCATCTTTCGCGTAGATGCCAAAGAGGCACTTCATCATCGTGGACTTGCCTGCGCCATTCTCACCCATCAGACCGCAGACTGTACCTTCTTCAACCGTTAGGTTTATTCCATCAAGAACCCTGTTCTTACCGAAGGATTTTGACAGATTCTTTATTTCCAAAACAGTTTTTCCACTCATTATCTTCCTTCCAGTGATAAATAAAGGCAAATAATGGCGGAAGCTTTGCCTCCGCCACCATTTCTCCCATCAAAGCAGGATCAGTACTGGAGCTTATCCAGATAATCCCAGCCAGAGTTTGTCTTAACCATGTTGATAGCGAAAGCGTCATAGCTGTTGACGTTTGTGAACTTATCTGTACATGAAGACTCGTTCTGACCATCGCCCTGTACGATTGTGAGATCGATGTTAAGAAGCGGAGCATAGTAGTTGAGAGCTGGGATATAAGAAGATGAAAGGAAGTTATCTCCAGAGTTGTAGATTGTCAGGAGAACTCTCTTTGTAGGAGCTTCTGTCTGCTTGATGCCAGCGTCTCTTGAGCCAGCCTGATACTCTGTCCAGTTGGAAGCATTGACACCAGTATTCTGTGCGAGGACTGCCTTTGTCTCAGGAATGTAGTCAACAGCAGCGGAAATCTTATTGCCATACTGATCAGGCTCTGTGATACCAGCTGTTACGACTGCGTCACCTGTAAGTCCATCGAGAAGGTTTCTGATAACCTGCAGAGTTGCTGTTGCCTGAGCGTCAACGTTCTGGGAAACAGTACCTGTAAGTCTGCCTGCTCCGATTGCCTCGATTGCATCAGCGTTTGCATCGTAACCGAAGATTGGAACACCTTCTGGATAGTTGGAAGCCTGGAGACAACCCATTGCCATACCATCATTGTTGGAAATGACCATATCAATCTGGTCGCCAAGTCTTGTTGCCCAGTTCATCATTGCATCTGTAGCAGCGTTAGCATTCCATGTTGTTCCATCTGTACCTGTCATAGCGCGGGAATCGAGCTCAACGACTTTCATCTCTACACCACCGACGACTGCAGAGCCTTCCTGTGCGATTCCAGGATCTGTTGAACCTGCCCATGTTCCAAGAGCCTCTCTGATACCCTGTGTTCTAGCCTTGGAGTCATTGTGTCCTACGTCACCAATGCAGAGAACATAACCAATGATTCCATCACCATTGCGGTCAACAACAGCTGGATCTGCGCCAGCGAGGAAGTCGACGATAAGCTGACCCTGAACTGCACCACCGCCTGCTGCATCGAATCCGACATAGTATGTCTTGTCATTCCAGTTCATGACTTCCATATCGATAACGCCCGTTACAGGATCGGAAGGCTGTCTATTGAAGAACACAACTGGTTTCTGATTATTAGGAACTACAGCAGAAGCCTTATCTGCCGCGCCACCTGCGAATACAGATGTTGCGATAACGGCAACCATGAGGATTGCTACTACGAACTTTCTCATTAAAACCTCCTTGCAGACAGAATTGCCTGCATTTTGCTTTACCTCTATGAGAAAGTTTCCCACTGCCCTCAGAAGCCGTACATATAGGATTTTTTCGAGAATATCGGATTTTTTTGGATAAGGTAATCAGAGAAAAGAGGAAATCACACGATTTCCTTGTCGAGAACTCCTCTGATAGTGAAAGTACCGTGTCTTCCTGTGACACCATTGCCGCGCACTGAGAGATGGTCAACACTGCCGCGGATTGTGAAATCTATCGTGCCTACATATGAATCGACAATACCTGCGACTTCAAAGCTATCCTCACCTGTCAGAAAGCCTTTGAAAGTCCCCTCATAGCCTATGAATGAATAATGCCCGTCAATCTTGCCATCTTCCGAAAGATCGAAATCAAAGACAGCGGCAAAGTCCCCATAAAATGTATCGATTTCCGCACGAACCGAATTCATAGCTTAATAATACCAATAGAATGGTCTTGAGCAAACACAATAAGGAAATCCCCCGACATTTTTTTCGCTTTTGCTGTTTTGGCAAAAAAGAATGGCTGCCCGAAAGCAGCCACCCTTATTGTCATCTGACTCAGCCTCAGATTGTCTCGCCGAGAACCTCACCGCATCTCTGATAGAATGCAAGTCTTTCCTTTGCATCCTCAGCAGCTGCAGCAAAGAGCTCATCAGCATGCTCTGGGTTTGTCTTATAGAGTGAGGCATATCTTGTCTCGCCCTTGATGAATTCCTCATAGTCCGCTGTTGCAGGCTTTGTCTCCCAGATGAATCTCTTACCGCTCTCGAGCCTTGGATCGAAGCGATAGAGTGGCCAGTAACCAGCCTCAACTGCCTTCTTTGCCTCAACCTGAGAATATCTCATGTTGATACCATGGTTGATACATGGTGCGTAGCAGAAGACGATTGATGGACCATCATAGGATACAGCTTCCTGAAGAGCCTTCTGAGCCTGCTGTCTGTTGTATCCAAGTGCAATCGATGCAACATATGCATGGCCATAGCTCATCATCATGAAGCCCATGTTCTTCTTGCCAACCTTCTTACCAGCATTAGCGAACTTAGCAACTGCTGCCATAGGTGTTGACTTGGAAGCCTGTCCACCTGTGTTGGAATAAACCTCTGTATCGAGAACGAGGATTGTCACGTTCTTGCCAGAAGCAACTACGTGGTCAACACCACCGAATCCGATATCATAAGCCCATCCATCACCACCGATGATGATGACATCCTTCTCTGAGAAGTAATCCTGAAGCTCGATGATCTTGTCAAGGAGAGCCTGAGATGCCGCATCTGCAGCCTTCTCTTCTGCGAGGACCTTCTGAACTTCCTTCTGTGCTGTGATGGAAGCCTCTGTTGTGTCTGTCCAGAGTGAGTAGCACTTCTCGATAGCTGCCTTGAGTGCCTCAGAGCATCCCTTAGCGATAAGCTCATCACACTTCATCTTGAGAAGTGTTCTGTTGGAATCGACAGCGAGGCGCATTCCGAGACCATACTCAGCATTATCCTCAAAGAGTGAGTTACCCCATGCCGGACCACGTCCATCAGCTCTCTTTGTGTATGGGATTGTCGGGAATGTACCGGAGTAGATTGAAGAACAGCCTGTTGCGTTAGCAATCACTGCTCTCTCACCGCAGATCTGTGAAAGCATCTTCACATACGGTGTCTCACCACAGCCTGCACATGCACCGGAGAACTCAAAGAGCGGCTGCTTGAACTGAAGACCCTTCACTGTCGACATATTGAGACCATCAAGGTTGTCATATGTGAGACCTTCGAAGAATGTGCAGTTCTCAATCTCGCCATTAGCTCTCTCTTCTGCAATCGGCTTAAGCTCAAGAGCCTTCTCCTTAGCAGGACATGCTTCTACGCAGACGCCACATCCCTGGCAGTCCTCTGTGTAGACCTGGATCTTGAACATAAGACCGCGGTCATTCTTTGTATTGGACTTGATAGCATGGAATGTTGCAGGTGCTTTCTCCATATCCTCAGGTGTAATCTGCTTAGCGCGGATTGCTGCATGCGGACAGGACTGTACGCACTGGTTGCACTGGATACACTTCGTGCTGTCCCAATGTGGTACATAAGCTGCAACGCCTCTCTTCTCGAGCTTTGCTGTTCCTGTAGGAAGCTTTCCATCGAAAGACATCTGTGAGACAGGAATGTCATTGCCCTCAAGGTGCATGATGCGCTCGATGACATTCTTTGTGAAATCATCAGCGTCATCCGGAATAAGTCTCTTAGGCTCGTAGCTCTTTGTGATCTTCTCAGGGACCTTGACCTCAACAAGAGCAGCAGAAGCTGCATCGACAGCTGCCCAGTTCTTGTTGACGACTTCCTCGCCCTTCTTGAGGAATGTCTTCTTGATGTACTTCTTGATAAGCTCAATAGCCTCTGTCTCAGGAAGAACATTAGCAATCTTGAAGAATGCAGCCTGCATAACAGTGTTGATTCTCGAGCCAAGACCTACACTTCTTGCGATATCGAGAGCATCGATATTGTAGAAGTGGATGTGCTTGTTGATGATCTGCTCCTGCATATCCTTTGTAAGATGCTCGAAGACCTCATCTGAAGGAATCTGGCTGTTAAGAAGGAATACACCATTCTCCTTAAGAGCTGAAAGCATATCATAGCGGCCAATATAAGCAGGATTGTGGCATGCTACGAAGTCAGCATGGTCAATGAGCCATGGCATGTCGAGCTTGCCCTTACCGAATCTCAGGTGTGAGATTGTGATACCGCCTGACTTCTTTGAGTCATATGCGAAGTATGCCTGAGCATTCATATCAGTGTTGTCACCGATGATCTTGATGGAGTTCTTGTTAGCACCGACTGTACCATCAGAGCCAAGACCCCAGAACATACAGGAAACAACGCCCTCTGGTGTAACATCAATCTTGTCACATACAGGAATAGAGCGGCCTGTAACATCATCGTTGATACCGATTGTGAAGTTATGCCATGCATCGTCGCGTGAAAGGAAGTCAAATACAGACTTGGCATGTGTAGGTGTGAAGTCCTTTGATGAAAGACCATAACGGCCACCGATAACCTTGATGCCTGTTCTGCCTTCCTGGCTGAGAGCTGTTACAACATCTTCATAGAGAGGCTCACCAAGAGCGCCTGGCTCCTTTGTCCTATCCATGACTGCAATCCTCTTGACTGTTGAAGGAATGCACTTCACGAGATCCGCAGCGGAGAACGGTCTATAGAGTCTGACCTTTACAAGACCTGTCTTCTTGCCATTGCTGTTGAGGTAATCAACAACCCACTCGAATGTGTCAGCAGCAGAGCCCATGATGATAATGACATCTGTAGCATCTGGAGCTCCGACATAATCGAAGAGATGATACTGGCGGCCTGTGATAGAAGCTACCTTATCCATGTACTTCTGGACAATGCCAGGAACTGCGTCATAGTACGGATTTACAGTCTCTCTTCCCTGGAAGTAGACATCTTCGTTCTGTGCCGCAACCTTTGTCATCGGGTGCTCAGGGCGCTGTGCGCGTGAGCGGAAACGCTCGATATACTTCTCATCAACGAGTGAGCGGATATCGTCATAGCTGATTTCCTCAACCTTCTGAATCTCATGAGATGTTCTGAATCCATCGAAGAATGCGAGGAAAGGAACCTGTGACTCAAGTGTTGCAAGGTGAGCGACAAGTGCCATATCCATTGTCTCCTGGATAGAAGAAGCACATGTCATTGCAAAGCCTGTGTTGCGGCATGCCATGACATCGGAATGGTCACCGAAAATCGAAAGCGACTGAGCTGCAAGAGATCTTGCGCTGACGTGGAAGACCGTCGGGATCATCTCACCAGCGATCTTATACATATTAGGAATCATCAGGAGAAGACCCTGTGAAGCGGTGAATGTTGTTGTCAGAGCACCAGCTGCAAGAGCTCCGTGAACTGCACCAGCGGCACCTGCCTCAGACTGCATCTCCATGATATCGACTTTTTTGCCCCAGAGGTTCTCGCGGCCCGTGCTGGACCACTGCTCTGCATACTCGCCCATTGGAGAGGACGGAGTAATCGGGTAAATAGCGGCTACATCACTGAAAGCGTAAGCTATGTGCGCCGCAGCGGTGTTGCCGTCAATGGTAACCATTTTCTTGTCTGCCATTTGTACACTCCTCAAATATTTCATGTGGCAAAGCCACTGCCTTTAACCGAGAGGGTATCAGCGATTATATAGAATATCGCAACAATCCCCGTTCAGCAACTCTAAGCTCATATTAATACAGGAGAATTTCTCGATAAAGAAGGAAAAGGAGCGGCCCCAGGAGGATTCTGCCCAGAGGAATACCAGAAACTGGCCAGAACGGGAATGAGCCCAGCCGCTTCCAATCCTATTAGGAATGACTTGGTTAGCTATGGCTAACTAATATTTATCATACATCCCAGAATGCTGTCAACAGGAAATTTCATTCCTCTTGGAAAAAGAAAAACCGTCTCCCAGCTGAGAGACGGCTCCATGAAATAGATGTGCTTTATCAACCGAAGTTGAAAAGAACAGCTGCGGAGAATCTTGTAGACTCCCAGCCAGGGGTGAAGATATCACCGATATCATCGGAGCTGAATGGGCCTTCGCAAGGAACAACAGCATTGACGCTGATACCGATGAATGTAAGATTCAGTGTGACACCTGCTCTGTAGACAAGATTCATGCCTGAGAATGCCTCACCTGCATTGCTGAATGGGAAGCCATTCATTGTCCACTGCTTATCTGCATTCACGAACTCAAACTGAGTACCAGCACCGATAGCGATATCAAGACCGATACCATCTGTGATATAGACAGGGATGTTGAGGTTGAGTGTAGGAATAACTCCGATGCTGAAACCTTTCTCTCCACTGCCTACTCCGAACCCGAGTGTTGCAGGAATATCGATGGAGAACCATTTACCCGGATTGATACGGATGTCAGCACCAAATGAAAGATTATGGAGATTAAGGACATCTACACCCTCATCCTTAACGTCAACGACTGTCTTGTTATATGCTACATATGGGCCAAGCTGAAAAATCGGAGTTGATGCAGCCAGTGTTGCCGGGATAATAGCAAGCACTAAAAGAACAATTGCAATTCTTTTCTTCATGTTTTTAACCCTCCTGGAAAATTTAACTTATCCAGCGTGCTTATTCTCGCACAGCTAAATTCTTTCGTCTATAGAATCTGTCACGTCAGATCATAACCATTGCTTATAAGCGTAGCCGCTACAGCTTTTGCAAGCTCCTCAGGGGAGATGGAATCGAGAATCTCATTGAGTTTCTCATTCTCTCTCTGATAATAAGAATCAACAGCAGCAGAGACTGCATCTGTTGCTTCATTTTTCTCCTCGTCCGCCACGATATCTGCCATCAGCGAAAGATATTTATCCTGAAGCACAAGCTTGTCTTTCTCAAGCTTGTTCAGATACTGATTCGCCTCTAGCTCGTATGTCTTGTCGAGATCTTTTGTCCTCACGGATACGATAGTCCACACCGTTCCATCTGGAGCTGTCCAGCTCTGCTCTGTCTTTATGCCTCTGATGGACATGCTGACAGTCTGCACAGTAATCTGCTCGTATGCCGCGAGCACTGATCCTTCAGAATCATTTGAATAGACAGAGACAGCATCATTCAGCATAACCTGGAGCTTTCTCGAGAGATCTGCTCTTGCATTCGCATCGGCCGCGGTCCTGCTATTCTGCTGAGTAGACAGCTTTGCAGAGCCTACACCGTAAACATATTTGTTGCTCTGAGGAACTTCCGTGGTCCAGATAGGTGAACCATCGGCATTCTTCTCCGTAATATCTGTTTCGGTAGCACAGGAAGCGAGCATTATAGCAATAACAAGAATAACAAAGAGCTTTTTCATTCAAACCCTCCCCTTTTACAGCTTTGCGCCCACTAAAGCCGTATATGTCCTATTATCGGGGTCATAGTAGTAAGCAAGTACCGTGAACCCCTTAAGAATATTGAAGCCAATCTGATAGGAATACGACATCATGTCTGTGTTTTTCATCGTGATTTCCTCATTGACCGCAATAATTGATTTCTGATGATTGAGAACAAGATTCACAGCCCCCTCATAAGCGGCGGCATTGATGGAATCCTGAATGTAGTAGTATTCACCCACGGTACCGACTGCGAATGCATATCCTGGAACTTCGATAGAAGATGCAACCCATGTTCTATCATGATCCCACTGGATTCTTGTCCCATCGCCATACTTTATGAAGGCAACAGCACCTATATCACCGCCGTACCAGATAAGGTCCTCAATTTCCATACCTGCCATCACTGTTTCATAGACAGTCCCATCGTATGAGCCAGAAGAATAAACACGGAAACTGTCCCTGTCATGGCGTGTATCTGTAATCATATCGAGATCCGCACGCATTCTCAGGCTCTGCGAAAGAGCGACCATCGTGCAAGCGTTCTCCAAAGCTTTCCTATACGCCGTGTTCTTATCTGTATAAGGGCCGGAAATGCCCATGTATACAGAGCCTTCATATTCTTCATAATCGCTGAATACACGATTGAAATCAGAAGACTGAGCCGCGGCCAAAAATGGACTCTGCGGCATGAATACCGCAAAGCCCATCATCAAAAGTGCAATAACAGCAGTTCTGATATATACACGTTCCGACATATTACTCAGTTACGCTGACTGATCCAAAATACTTGCTGATAGCTGCATCCATCATTGCGTTAGCCTCTTCAGCAGCTTCATTCTTCACAAATGCAGTCTGTGTCTGTGCAATTGCATCTGATACTGCGCCATACATCTGATCAGCGACATTCTCTACAGGGATACCAACGAGAACATATACTCCGCCTTCAGCATCAATCCACATATCTTCCTGCTTCGAGCCGGAAAGGAGTGCCTGTGCTCTCTGCTTTGCAACTGTCTCAAATGCATCCATTGCCTGCCTGTTCATGTTGCTGCCTGCATCATTTGTGTATGTCGTGATGATTTCATCAACAGCTGTCATAACCCATTCAGCAATTACATTTCTGGCTTCTGCCTGTGCTCTCTTCATGGAATTCATCTGGTTGGACATCTTTGCATAGCCAACTGCGAAATGAACATCCTGTGTTGACTGATCAGCATACACCCAATCCGGCATTGGAACGCCATTAAGACCAAGAACCTGACCAACCTGAGAAGCTACCGTCTTATTCTCACCAGAAATAGTTGGCTCTGTAGATGCACATCCAGCAAGAACTACAAGTGCTGCAATAGCGATAATTGCAAACTTCTTCATACCTCATCCTCCTCAATTCTCGGCAGCAGACAACTCCTGCTACCGTAATCTAGGTAATATACATAATTCTGTTTGTGGTTCAGACGCAGATAACGATTTCTTTATATCCGAGACAAGAATAAAGAAAAACGGAAGCTTCTCCCCACACTCAACATAGGTATTATATTCATCCATTTATTTTGCGGTCAACAAAAATAGGAGCTTCTAGAGGCCATCATTAAGACGGTCTCCATCATCTATCAATGCTTATAGAGCGTTATATATGCCACTCCTGACAATGGTGTGTCATCATAATCCTTCACTCTATAAAAATCATAGCGGACGCCAAGGGAGAAACCCCATCCTAGTCCATGGCTAAGTGAGCCATACGCGATAGCACCTTCCACTCCACAGTTGATAGAGCCTTTTCCGATTACATATCCCGCCGTGCCATATCCCATAATCGAGACGAAGTTGTCTGAGAATGTATATGTACCGCCAAGACCAAGCCTTGCTCTCGCCTCGAACATTGTGCCACCTTCAATGTCAACATTCTTATAGTCATTATTCTTAAGAACGGTAATCATGTTGACATCCACACCTGCCGCGAGTGCAAGCCCGATAGGCATTCCGACTTTGTTGAAATGGAGCTCTCCAAACGCCCCTATGCCAAATGGGAGATAATGACCTATATCCTCATTGATAGCCGAGACATGATAACTTCCAGCCAAGACTGCATTGACGCTGAAACCGCCGATAGCGCTCATTGTCATATCTCCATAGAGATTGCGTCTACCCATACCATCATCGGTGCTGAACATGCTTCTGTTATCAGCATTGGTCAGAAGAGCCTCTCCCCTCTTGGAGATATTTTTCCTCTTCATCTCCTTCTCGATAATACCGTCCGCATCGAAGAATGGCAGCATGCTTCTTGCATCATTTGAAGTAGGATAAAAATCAAGGAGATTGATCTTATCATTTGAAATCGTAATCGTCCCCAGCCTTCCATCGGAAATCTTCTCATTGATGATTCTCTTTCCGGTATCAAGACGAGTAAGCTCCCAATGCGTGAGAACAACGCCATAGCTTGAGGAATCGAGATATGGCTCGAGATAGAAATCGATTTCAAGCATGATCAGAGAGGAATCATTTCTAAGTGTCTTCAGCCAGTCTGTGGCAATCTGTCCATAGACATCATATTCGTATGATGTAGGATCAGGAACTTTATCACCTGTCCACTTCTCATAGGAGAACTCGATCGGGAAACTGATGCTTGATGCACCGATTGACATCGTCGCCTCGCCAACGAACATATGACTGCTGTTATCATAATAGGAAATCTCAACTGAAAGCTCATCATTGGCAAAGGAGTTGTATGTCATGACCTCTTCGTTGATATCCTCGACATCGTCGATGATATCCCCCACGACTTCCCGCATCTGGGTTACAGATGTTCTGAACTGCTCTTCAGCCTCTCTGATGTAAGGTGGCTGGATTTCATTAGTGATATAATCATTTGCTCTCTGAACTCTGCCCTGCCTCGCCTCAGCCGTAGGATTGCCAAGAGAATCCAGAAGGATTTCCGCGTAAGGCTGCGAAAGCTCATTATTCATATAATCATCGGATGCTGACTTCATCTGACGGTAGATTTCACCCAGCGTTGCCGTCATATTGTCACGGATATAAGCGAATACGCGCTTATTTGATTCGATGCTGTTGACGGCCTCGGTGATAGAGAAATCCCCCTTCTTGGAGAACTCCTTATAAATCTTGGCGAGATCAACTTTCGAAGCTGAGCCAAACTGGGCCTGGGCATCGCGGATGCTCGCCTCAGCCTGTTCACGTCTGATTCTGTTCTGCTCTTCAATCATAAGACGCTGTGCTTCGGCATTCTCCGTCAGCTCAGCAAGAGCTTCCTGTCCTTCCGCATTGAGATAACCATAACGTGCGAGAGACTCGGAGTAAGACATATCGCTGGCAAGGGCGTTCAAACGCTCGTTATCCCTGGCATTGCGGGCCGCAACCACAGCTGTTTTTGAGACAGCTGGCGTATCAAGAGAGTTTCTTGATGATGGATCAAGCACAAGGAGAACACGTCTGTTGGCATCGTAATCCGTCAGAAGCGATTCAAGCTGCTCAAACTGAGCATCTGTTATTGAAGTGTAATCCGAAAGCTGTCCAAGTCTTGCATAGAGCGCATCGATGTCTTTCACAAGAGACTCGGCGGCATCGACATAAAGATATGCGGAGCTCTCCGGTATCGTCACCGTTACGCGGTAATTGTTTTTCGAGAGCTTCTCTGCCTTGCCGACTTCCAGACCTAGGAATACAAAGCGGGAAGACTGTGTGCTTGTCTCACGGAAGCTATCACTGGAAGCATTCCTGCCATCATCATAGATAGATGTCTGGACAAGAACCTCAACTTCAGTTGAAATCTGCTGCGCAAGATTCTCCATCGCACTCTGCTCAGCTTCATCTGCCGTGCTGCCTTCTCCCACTCCTTGCAGTGTAGCCGCAAAGAGCATACCAGAGATGGCAAGCATCAAGGCCATTGTAAACAGTGTTTTTCTTATGCTTTTCATATTATCCGGCATTGTCTATCAGCTTAAAACCGATAACTCTGCGCTCCCTCCTTATTGCAATGATATCTCTACCCATATCCTTGATTCTCAAAAGAGATCCAAAGGAATGGATATTACTGCATCCATTCCGAAAAGCAGTTTGCTATCCAGCCATGCACCCGATGCTCCAAATCGGAAAATAACTGGAATATCCATATGTGACGGAAGTATGAAATAGAATCCAAGATCCGCCATCGCTCCGAAATAAAGCTGCTCAATAAAATCAAAAGATGGAGCGTCCGGATTATGCCACACACCAGCACCTGCGCTCGCTTCAAGATAGAAATACATGTAATCCGGAGCTATCGGAATCATAAGGCTTGCAAGCGGTCCAATGTAGTAATTATAGATACTAGGGCTTGTAACCACCTCGTCTTTATCTTTCGTGGGTATGAGTGCTGCGAACTCTACACCAAGCGAGAAGGTCTTTGCTTTCGGAATCACACTGACAGAAATACCGACATTAATCTTATCGGTACTGAATCCGGCATCCATATTATCCGTATCCAATGAAGCAAAATATGTATCTGCGCCTATATTTAAAAGAAACCTGCCATTCAAAGCCCCTCTTTCGGCTTTCTGCCTGAAAGTCTCTTCTGGTTTTGAGTCAGCAGTTTTCGGACTTTCTTTCTCTGTAGACAGAGTGAAATCACTATGCACCACATATCCATCCTCTGCTGCCAGTGAAAAAGCACAGAGAAACAGAATCATTATAGCTATTGCTTTCCTCATCCCGTATCCCCTTCGGACTGAAAATCATTGCTATTCTATAGTTGTGAAAGTCTTGATTCAAGAAGATGGGAGAAAAGAGAAAGCTAAAATGACCGTCAGATAATTCCAACGGCCCTGTAATACTGATCAGAATCCCTGATCGCACATCGCATCCGCCACTTTGCAGAAGCCAGCGATGTTTGCGCCTTTTGCGTAATCGATGTATCCACCATCCGTCGCCCCATGCTTCACGCATTCAGAATGGATTGATTTCATTATACCTTTCAGCTTCTCATCGACTTCTTCCGCGCTCCAATGATAATGCATTGCATTCTGGCTCATCTCCAGACCTGAGACCGCTACTCCTCCCGCGTTGGCTGCTTTGCCAGGAGCGAAGAGAATATGGTTTTTCCTGAATAGCTCAATAGCTTTATCAGTGCATCCCATATTCGATGTCTCGATGACATATTTCACTCCATTTCCTATCAAGGAGGAAGCATCTTTCTCATCAAGCTCATTCTGAATAGCGCATGGGAATGCAAGATCAACAGGTACTTCCCAAGGCTTCTTATCGGGGATGAAATCAGCACCAAAACGCTTGGCATATGGTTTTACGACATCATTGTTTGCAGCTCTGAGCTGAAGCATGAAAGCCCACTTTTCCGGTGTGTTTATACCATTCTCATCGTAAATATAGCCATCCGGCCCTGATATAGTCACAACCTTTGCCCCCAACTGGGAAGCCTTCATCACAGCACCCCATGCAACATTGCCGAAACCGGAGATGGCTATACGCTTTCCCTGCATCGTCTCTCCATTCTCATGAAGCATGTTCTCCGCAAAATACATCGTTCCGAAGCCTGTTGCCTCAGGCCTTATCCGTGAGCCACCCCAGCCGAAGCCTTTTCCTGTGAGCACTCCTGTGTTCTCTGTCTTGATTTTCTTGTACTGGCCATAGAGATAACCTATCTCCCTTCCACCGACACCTATGTCACCTGCAGGAACATCCGTATCTGGCCCGATGTATTTGTAAAGCTCAGTCATGAATGCTTTGCAGAAACGCATGATTTCCTTATCCGAACGGCCTTTGGGAGAAAAATCAGAGCCACCCTTACCGCCACCCATCGGAAGTGTTGTCAGCGCATTCTTGAATGTCTGCTCGAAAGCGAGGAACTTCATCGTGCCTTCTGTTACGGAAGCATGGAAGCGGAGACCTCCTTTATAAGGTCCCAGCACGTTGCTGAATTGCACGCGATAACCTCTGTTCACCCTTATATTCCCGTCATCATCCTCCCATTCCACCTTGAATGAAATCACACGATCGGGCTCAGTTATGCGCTCCAGTATTCTGTTCTGGATGTATTTGGGGTTGTCGTTGACTGTGTCGATGACAGACTCCACAACCTCCCTGACCGCCTGGATAAACTCCGGCTCCGAAGGATTCTTCCTCTCAATACCAGCCATGAAATCATCAAGCCTGTACATATTGCCTCCGCTTTCAGCTTAAGGCAGCATATTCATGTCGTCAAGAAAAAGCTTTTCATTATAATTTTTTGCTTTTTATGAAGTAATCATTAAATTTTAAACAGAATTCTTATATATAGCTCAATTACTGCATATTAATATCTAAGCACCCGTCGATGTGGCTAAACAGACAATCTGCGGCTATAATACCTGATATGAACAGAAGAGATACCATCATATACAGAACCTCTCTGATACTCATCGGACTGGAAATACTCATCACATCGCTGTCTATCCTTCTCAATCCTGTCTCTGATGCATTCCTCAGGACAATGGGCGTCCTGATTATCATCACAGCAATTCCTGCCTTATATGGATTCATCGTCAAATACATAGTTGACCGGAGGAAATGATGTATCTTCTCGATCCGACCTGGCTGCCATTCGCGAATCTGATGCTCCGTCATGTCTACAGTGTTATTCTCATATGCTCAGATTATGACAGGTTCATGCTCGACGAAGATGGAAGGGTCGAAGAGGAGTTATACAAGGAATATACAGCACTCGGGCTTTCCAACCCACCGAAGATCACTCATGTCTCGAATGAAGCTGATGCACTTGCCCTTATCCGAGAGCGCAATTTCGATCTTGCAATCTCAATGCTTGATTTAGGCTCAGACAGAGTCGAAGCGCTCAGTAAAGCCATCAAGGAAATAAAACCATCAATGCCTGTGATAGCGCTCTCCCCTTCTCCCGATCATCGTAAGGCTAGAGAGCTCAGGGGTGAAAACTGCCCTTACATAGACTATCTCTTCTACTGGCAGGGCAACCCATCGCTTTTCCTGGCGATGGTAAAGCTTGTTGAAGACAGGATGAATGCGGATCATGACACGAGCGAGGCTGATGTGCAGGTAATCCTTCTTGTAGAGGATTCGGTGAGATTCATATCAGCATTCCTGCCTGAGATGTACACCTCGCTCATAAGGCAGAACAGGCATTCAATACAGGAAGCACTCAACGAATGGGGCAAGACACTGAGAATGAGAGGACGCCCAAAGATTCTTCTCGCGAAGGATTATGATGAGGCGTGGTCTCTCTATGCAAGATACAGCTCGAATATTCTCGGCGTCATAACAGATGTGAACTTTCCGTCCCCCTCTGGCCGGAAAGATTCAGGACTGAGACTTGCTGAGAACATCAAGAAGGATAATCCCGAGGTCAGGATTCTCATACAGAGCACAGAGATTGAGAACAAATCTGACGCGGAAAGACTTGGAGCAGCTTTTATCTGGAAGTTTTCTCCATCTATGTATCATGAACTTGAAGAGCATTTCACAGCCGAGTACGGCTTTGGTCCATTCATCTTCAGGAATCCTGACAATGGGAAGGAAATCGCCAGGGCAAACACAATGCGCGAGGTGCAGGAGATGATAAGAATCATCCCGATTTCATCCTTCAGGTACCACTCGAAGCGCAATGACTTTTCCAGATGGCTCAGGGCCCAGTCTCTCTACACGCTTGCAACCAAGATCAAGAATATAAATCTCGATGCCGGAATGGATGACGAGGAAGTACGCAATCTTCTATACACGACTATAAAGAACTACAGAGCTGAACGCACAAGAGGTGTCATCGCGGAATTCTCACCATCGGCATATGACGAGACAGTCCTATTTGCCCGTATAGGCAAAGGCTCCATGGGAGGAAAAGGAAGAGGACTCGCTTTCATCGCCATGGAGATGAAAGCAAATGGCATGATGGAGAAATATCCATCTGTATATCTGTCCATCCCGAAGACCATTGTCATAACGACAGAGCTATTTGACGCGTTCAGGGCGCTCAACCATCTTGAGAATATTGATTATGAGTCAATGAGCGATGAGGAGATACTCAGGATTTTCCTCGATTCAGAAATTCCAGAGATTCTCGACAGGGATTTAAGGGCGGTTCTTCAGATACTGAAGAAGCCGCTTTCTGTACGCTCGTCGTCACTTCTTGAAGATTCACACTTCCAGCCATTTGCAGGTGTTTACCAGACATCGATGATTTCCAATAAAGGCGATATGGAGAAAAGGCTATCAGAGCTGAAGATGGCTATAAAGACTGTCTGGGCTTCCACTTATTTCTCGACAGCAAGAGAGTATCTCAAGAGCACGCTCCACTCCCTCGATGAAGAGAAAATGGCTGTTATCATACAGCAAGTGACAGGCTCTGAGCATGGAAGATACTGGTATCCTAATATCTCTGGTGTCGCAAGATCCCTCAACTACTACCCCATCCCGGGGCAGAAAGCTGAGGATGGCGTTGGCATGCTCTCTTTCGGACTTGGCAAGATGATTGTGGACGAGGGTGTGGCTTTCCGCTTCTGTCCGGCAAAACCGAAGATGCCATCCGATTCGCTTTCCGGCGAGTCCTCGAGCCAGGACAGATTCTATGCTCTCAATCTTGATTCATCATTCAACCCCCTTGAGAATTCAGACAACCTGGTAACAAGAGACATACAGGAAGAGGCGCGGGAATTCCCAAAGGCCTTCAAGGCTATAGCTTCGGTCCTTGATCCGATGACAGGCATGCTCTCTGAATCCATCAGGGCTGAAGGCATACGCATGCTTACATTCAACGGCATACTGAAGTACGACACAATGCCGCTTGCTTCTATTGTAGATGACATGCTCAAGCTTGGATCAGAGGCGATGGCAGAGCCTGTGGAGATGGAATTCGCTGTCGACACGGAACACCCCGACCGCCCAGATTTCTCAATTCTGCAGATGCGCCCGATATCAGGGACAAGTGGATACACATATGTTCCTGTCACAGAAAACGACAAGGAAGAGGCACTCATTTATGCCGAGAAGGTAATGGGCAATGGAATCATTCCGGAAATCCGGGACATCATCACGATAAAGCCGGACGCGTTCAGCACAAAGGAAATGCCGGAGATGGCTCTTGAGCTGGAAAAACTGAACAGAAAAGCAGAAGGAAGCTATGTGCTCATAGCAGCAGGCCGTCTTGGCTCATCCGACAGATGGCTGGGCATCCCTTGCACATGGTCACAGATATCAAAGGCTCATGTTATCGTGGAGACAGGATTGAAAGAGCTGCAGGCAGAGCCTAGTCAGGGAACTCACTTCTTCCAGAACATGACATCGCTTGGCTGTCTCTACCTTACGGTGAATCCAATGTACAATGATGGGATTTTCCGCTATGACGCTATAAAAGCGCTTCCGAATATTGAAGAAACTAAGCATTTTCTGCACGTAAGGGCAGATAATGATCTGATTATCAAGGCAAGTGGCCTTGAAAGCAAAGCAGTAATAAGACTTAAGGAGAAAACCTGATGCTGACATCGCTTTACACACCGACCCATGTGCTTCTAGGACAGGGCGCAGAAACAAAAGCAGGAGAAGAACTCAGGAAAGAAGGGGCAAGGAAAGTCCTTATTCATTATGGCTCAGACAGGATTATAGCTGATGGTCTGATGAAGAGAGTGACAGACCAGCTTGATGAAGAGGGAATCAGCTACATACTTCTTGGAGGTGTCAAGCCGAATCCAAGGCTCTCGCTCGTAAGAGAAGGAATCGAAATTGCGAGAAAGGAGAATGCAGATTTCATACTTGCCGTCGGCGGCGGCTCTGTTATAGATAGCGCGAAAGCTATCGCGTATGGGCTTTATGACAAAGACGGAGATGTCTGGGATTTCTATACCGGAAAAAGGAAGCCCGAAGGCTCTTATCCGATAGGTGTCATACTCACGCTTGCAGCAACAGGCTCAGAGATGAGCGATAGCTCCGTAATAACAAACGAGGATGGAAATCTCAAGAGAGGATGCAACTCCGATTATTGCCGTCCACGCTTCGCGCTCCTTAATCCCGAGCTTACATATACAGTGCCGCCTTATCAGACATCGTGCGGAACTGCAGATATCATGATGCACACGATGGAGAGGTACTTCCACTCTGGCGAATCCCTTGAGCTTACGGATAATCTGGCTTTCGCTCTTCTGAAGACTGTCACAGAAAATGGACAGAAGGCCCTTTCAAATCCAAAGGATTATGAAGCACGGAAGAATCTCATGTGGGCTTCCTCGCTTTCACACAACAATCTTCTGGCTATGGGAAATGATCAGAGAGGCGACTGGGCTTGTCATCAGATTGAGCATGAGCTTTCAGGCATGTTCGACGTTGCGCATGGCGCAGGTCTTACCGCAATCTGGGCATCGTGGGCAAGATATGTCTACCACAAAGATCCAGAGCGCTTTGCTGCGCTTGGAGCTGGTGTCTTCGGTCTGAGACGTACCGCCTCTCCCGAGCGTGACGCGGAAGAGACTATAAAGGCGTTCGAGAATTACTTCAGCTCGATACATATGCCTATTTCCCTCAAGGAGCTTGGCATAAATCCAACAGACAAGGAGATTGATGAGCTGGCTGAGAAAGCGACATTCTGGGGCGGAAGAACGCTAGGAGCGTTCATGATACTCGGAAAAGATGCGATAAAAGCCATATACACAGCTGCAAGGAAATAGCAAGACAGAACGTTGATTGACGAGCAGAATGTGATGGCTTAATATTCAGGAAAGAGGCACTGCCAATGGGCGGTACAGCCTCGCTATTCTAGAAACGAATACCCGTATCAGCCTTTGCGAGAGTGATGATGACGGGTATTTTCTTTATCTCCGATAAGAGCCAAAAGCTCGCGTAGAACCTTCAGGAATCCTAGAATCACTTCGAGAATCTCTTTCATACTGTCCCTTCTCCGCATGGATCAGGAGCATACTGTTGCCTTGCGTAGAAAACACGAGGACAGAACCGCCTACCGCTTACAGCAATGCCACAGACAATGTATCATATAGCTTGATTATGCTCAATTATTGATTTTTTTCATTATAATATTAAGGTATATTACTTAATACTTACTATTATCGATAAGCCATGCTGATAGACAATACATGTTTGATTGACGACTTAAACGCAATGGCTTAATATTAAAGAAGAAAGAGGCACTGCCGATAGACGGTTGACCTCTGAGTCCGCTATCTCAAGACGGACGCTTTATAGGAGAATCCGCCCTTAATGCTTGCCAGAGCTGGGGCGGTTATTTATGAAGAGGAGAATTGCTGTTACAAGGGAGAGAGCCCTAGAGGCCAGATCCGCAAGTTTCAGTAATATATCCAAAACCATATAAGCTCCTTTCATCATGAAGAATCCATGAAGCCTATACAGGCTCCAGTGTGTTACGACTGGAAGCCAACCGCTTACCGTTTACAGCAGTGCCATAGACAATGTATCACATAGTTTGATTATGCTTAATTATTGACTATTCCGATTCTGAGTCAAAGAATATTACTCAATATTTATTATTTACATCTTTCAAAGAAAGTGATTTAGTAAAAGAATGCATTCATCCCTCGACAGAAAGCCTTCCCAGAAAATAACCCCAAAGATTATTCTCAGGAGGCTCAGCAGTTATATCAATCCTCTCCTTCTTCACAGGATGGATGAATACAATGCGCCTTGCGTGGAGGGATATACCTCCATCAGGATTGGAGCGTGCAGCACCATATTTCAGATCCCCTTTGATATGTACACCGATTGCCGCAAGCTGCGCTCTTATCTGATGGTGGCGTCCCGTGTGAAGCTCTATCTCCAACAGATGGTAGTTATCTGAAGAAGCGAGCACTTTATACGAAAGCTTTGCAATCTTCGCTCCTTTTCTCTCCTTGCTCGATGCAATGCTTTTGTTATTCGCGGCATCACGCGTTATGTAATGGACAAGCTCTCCTTCAGTCTTTCCGGGCATTCTGTCGACTATAGCCCAATATGTCTTTCTTACATCCGAAGTACGGAATAAAGCTGTCATACGGGAGAGTGCTTTGTCAGTCTTGCAATAGACAACAATTCCCGATGTCGGCCTATCGAGACGATGAGGAATCCCAAGATAAACATTACCTGGCTTGTTGTAAGCAGTCTTAAGGTACTTCTTGACGTCATCCGCAAGTGTCCTATCCCCTGTTTCATCGCCCTGCACAAGCTCTCCGGGGAGCTTGTTGACGATTATCAGATGATTATCCTCATAGAGGATTCTGTCATTTATTCTCATCAAGACCATCCAATAGCGAAGGCTCCGCTTCTGCTGTTGTAGAAGCATCCTTTGTCTGTCTTATCGAAAGCGATTGCAATTCCTTTCCTGTCAGGCGCTGCCCTGCAGCCGCTGGTGATTTATAAACAGGGAAATCAGCGAATCTTGCGCTATCCTCAAGTATCTTGTAGCCATAGCCTGGACGGAATTTCATCGAGATGATAGCACTCGGCCACAGTGACATCTTCTTGACCTTCGCTCTCTCTCCCGAAACAACGGAATATGGTTTATCGGTAGAGAACGAGGAAATGCGGAAGCGCTTTATCTGATAGACATTCTTGTCACGGATTCTGTCACGGTAAATGACTGTGAATATCTCCTTCGAAATAAGCTCTTTGTCCCCGTAATTGATATAGAATATGCCTTCAGAGCCAATAAAGACCTTATCCTGTACGGATATCACGCGGTATTCACCATTCTGCTTCATGTAGAAGACTTTATCGAATGGACTGACTTTCAGAAGAGACTCGCCTGTCTTGATGCTTGTACCGAGATAACCTGTCTCCTGATCGTACCTTATATCCATATTGCGGACAGCAACCTGTCTTACATTGAGCGTCTGGAATGATGATATCTCAGTCTTGCGCTTAAACTCGTCTTTGTCGAGCATGTCCTCAAGCTCAGTAAGAGTGGCTTCTGCATAGTCGATGATATGCCTGAGATTATGGTTTATCTTCTTTATGCTGCCATTGATCTCAGCAATCTCATCCTTATTCTTCTCGATATCAAAAAGGCTTATGCGTCTGATAGGTATCTTCAGAAGCTTATCGAGATCATCATCAGATAGAGGAATATTCCCGATTTCTGCCATAAACGGCTCAAACCCCGTTATGATAGCAGTCTTCACGTCCTCCGCGGTCTTCTTTGTCTCGATTTCCTTATAAAGGCGCTCCTCGATGAAGATACGCTCAAGAGTCCTCGCCCTCAGCTTCTCTTCAAGGTGCTTCTTCTCATTCTCAAGCTCTGCTTTCAGCACCTCCACAAGATGCTTTGCATGGAAGCTTATCATTTCGGAGATAGGAACTGCTTTAGGATAACCATCCACGATCACAAGAGGATTTACAGATATCTTCTTCTCGCAATCCGTTGCCGCGTAAAGGACGTCAACCATATCCTGCGAGTACGTATTACGCTGCCAGCATATCTCTATCTGGGCTTTCTCTGCGGTGTAGTCGCTGATTGACGCAATCTTAAGCTTCCCAGTCGCATTCGCTTTCTCAATCGATGCGATAAGTGAATCGCTTGTGACACCATATGGAAGCTCCTCAATAATAAGCTTCTTCGGATCTTCTGCGTTGAGTCTTGCTCTTACAGCTATCTTCCCTAGTCCATCGTTATACTCAGAGACATCTATGATTCCACCACCGGGGAAATCTGGATAAATAGACACCTTCTCGCCACGGAGTGCTTTCTTCTCTGCTTCCAGAACCTCAAAGACATTGTGGGGAAGAATCATTGTTGACATGCCTACTGCAATGCCTATTGTTCCCTGGATGACAACTACAGGAATCTTTGCAGGGAACACCACAGGCTCCTTGCGCCGTCCATCATAGCTATCTGTATACTCTGTTATCTCAGGATTGTAGAGAACTTTCTTCGCAAATGGCTTCAACCGACATTCGATATATCTTGAAGCAGCAGCGCCATCGCCTGTGAGAAAGTTACCATAGTTTCCCTGCTTCTCAATGAAGAGCTCCGCATTCGCAAGATTTACAAGCGCCTCGTAAATCGAAGAATCTCCATGAGGATGGTACTTCATCGCCTCACCCACGACGTTGGCGACTTTGACAAAACGGCCATCATCCATCGTGAAGAGTGTATGCATGATTCTACGCTGGACAGGCTTGAAACCATCAACAAGATCAGGAATAGCCCTGTCGCGGACTACATATGATGCGTATTCGAGAAAATAATCCTTATAAAGACCGTCAGCCTGAGACATTCAGAAGATTCTCCATGATGAATTCCCTTCTCTGAGGGGTATTATCTCCCATATAGAATTCCATTTTATCGCGGATATCCTTCAGGGATGCGATTGTAACAGGAAGCAGCTTGATATCATCTCCGATAAAGCGCCTGAATTCCTGAGCACCTATCTCTCCAAGACCTTTGAACCTCGTGACTTCAGCCCCTTTTATCCTCTTCATGGCTTCATCACGCTCCGCTTCTGTGTAACAGTATTCAGTAACCTGCTTGTTGCGCACTCTGAAAAGCGGTGTCTCAAGAATGAAAAGACGACCAGAGGTGACGACCTCTTCGAAAAATGAAAGGAAGAATGTCATGAGCAGTATACGTATATGGTAGCCATCGGTATCGGCATCGGTCGCGATGACGACTTTCGAATACCTTATATCGTCAATCCCGCTCTCGATTCCAAGGGCGGCCATGATATTATAAAGCTCTTCATGCTTATAAAGCTCAGTGCGCTTGTAGCCTTGCACGTTGAATGGCTTTCCACGAAGCGCGAAGACTGCCTGCGTGTCTGGATTGCGGCTTTTTGAGATTGTACCCGCGGCGCTATCACCCTCGGTGAGGAAGATCATCGAATTCTCCGCTTCCTTCCTGTGAGCGGCAGGCGCATTGTTTATATGATAACGGCAATCCCTGAGCTTCGCGATGTGTACAGCTGTCTTCTTCGCCCTCTCCTTGGAATTGTTCCGCACCTCCTGCTCTTCCTTGTGGACTTTCTCATTGGTGGAGACTTTATCCTGAAGGCCCTGAGCTTTCGCCCTGTCCTTCATCAACGCGTCAATAACGGCTTCCTTCACCTCGCTGACTATCCAGGTCCTGACTTCTGTAGAACCCAGCTTATTCTTTGTCTGGCTTTCAAAGACAGGATTCTGCATCTTGATAGCTATCGCGGCAACGATACCGTCTCTTATCTCTGGAGCCTGCCAGCTCTTCCTGAAATACTCATTGATTCCCTTGAGGACACCTTCCTTAAAAGCTGCAAGGTGCGTTCCACCATCCGCTGTATGCTGTCCATTGACGTATGAGAAATAGTTCTCCCCGTATCCTGAGGTATGGGTGAATGCGAATTCCAGATGCTCATTGCGGAAATGGATGGCTGGATAAAGCCCGTCATCCCCGATAACCTTGGAAAGCAGATCCAATAGCCCATTGCGGCTTCTGAGGATTTTCTTGTTGTATTCAATCGTAAGACCTGAATTGAGATAAGTATAATTCCAGAGTCTATCGAGAACGAAATCCTCATTGAAATGATAATCAACGAAAATCTCGGGATCTGGCGTGAACTTCACGAGAGTGCCATCTGGCTCATCGGTTGTCCCGCTGTGCTTCTTCTTCAGATTACCTCTCTCAAACCACGCCTCAACATATTTTCCTTCTCTGAAAGACTTCACGTAGAATTGCGATGAAAGAGCGTTAACGGCTTTAGTTCCAACACCATTGAGACCGACAGAGAACTGGAAAGCCTCATCATCATACTTTGCACCGGTATTGATGACAGATACGCATTCCACCACCTTACCTAGCGGGATGCCTCGGCCATAGTCACGCACAGTGACTTCGTTATCAAGAAGAGTTATCTCGACACGTGATCCATACTTCATGATGAATTCATCTATCGAGTTATCAACTACTTCTTTGAGCAATATGTAGATACCATCATCCGGATGTGAGCCGTTCCCGAGCCTTCCTATATACATGCCCGGCCTTAATCTGATGTGATCAAGCGATGACAGTGATTTTATATTTTTTTCATCATACGCCATAAAATGCAGTATAAAGCAGATTTGCAGAATACCGCAACTCTATGGAATCATCCCCTCTTTTCCGAGATGAATAGTCCTAGAAGTGTGAGAAGTGTTCCAAGGATTATCATGAGAGTAACGGGCTCATCGAGGATTATCGCTGAGAATATAATCGTAATGACTGGCACAAGATAGATATATACACTGCTTTTCACAGCACCAAGGACTCTGACTGAGAAATTCCATGTGACAAAGCAGAGCGCGGATGCGCCAAAGCCAAGAAAGAGCATCGGGAAGAGCATCTCCGGCTCCGAGAGAGGCGTAAGGCTGAATGAAGCTCCGGATACTATGAATATTGGCAGAATGAACAGTATTCCATAGAAGAATATATGCCTCGTGACACGAATGATACTGTCTCCAGCTTTACCGATTTCCTTCGTGATAATCGAGTAGACAGCCCAGAGGAGAGCGGCAGCAAGCGCCAGGATATCTCCCTTGGGATTCAGCTCAAAGGAGTTTCCATTGAGGCTTATCATGACAATGCCTGTAATCGCGATAGCAAAACCGAGAAAGAAGCGCAGTGGTATTCTCTCTTTGTCTCTCTGAAGGAAATGCGCAAGAATAGCTGTGAAGAAAGGTGCTATGGAAACCATCACACTGACATTCGAGGCAAGCGTATATGTCAATGCGATATTCTCAGCAAAATAATACAGGCACACTCCGGAAAGGCCTGCCGCGGCGTATAGCAATTCCCGTTTTGCGCTCTCAGGTTTCGTGAAATGCGGAGAAACAGCGAAAAGCGCTATATAGCCAAGAACAAAGCGGAAAAAGAGAATCTCTATCGGCATGAACACTTCAAGGAGAATCTTTGTCGCGACAAAAGTCGTCCCCCATATGACGACTGTCAGAAATGCAGAATAGTCTGCTCCATGTATTTGCTTTTCCATCGATTGTCAAAAGAATCCGGGAAGACCCGGACTCTCACTCATTTATCATTGAAGCGCGAGAGGAAATCCTTTGTCCTCTGGCTCTTCGGACTCGAGAAGATTTCCTCTGGTGAGCCTTCCTCCTCAATCCTGCCATCTGCCATGTAGACGACACGGTTTGAGACTGAACGGGCGAAAGCCATCTCATGTGTGACAACAAGCATTGTCATACCGCTCTTGGCAAGATTCATCATGACATCCAGAACCTCTCCGACCATCTCCGGATCGAGCGCTGATGTCGGCTCATCAAAAAGAAGGATTTCAGGATCCATAGCGAGAGCACGTGCAATAGCGACTCTCTGTTTCTGACCGCCTGAGAGCTGCCTCGGCTTCGCGTTGATATACAGCTCCATGCCGACTTTTGAAAGATATTTGAGCGCTTTTGCCTTCGCCTCTTCCTTTCCTCTCTTAAGAACGTGTGTCTGTCCGATGATACAATTCTCAAGCACGGTATAATTATTGAAGAGGTTGAAGGACTGGAATACCATTCCGACCTTTGTCCTGTATGTGTCCTCGTCAATCTCACCACGGAGGATATCCTTGCCATGGTAGAGAATTCTTCCGCCTGTAGCTTCCTCAAGCATATTGATGCATCTCAGAAGCGTTGATTTTCCGGATCCAGACGAACCGATAATACTTATGACATCACCTTTTGATACATTGAAGTCTATATCTTTCAAGACCTCGTTCGTGCCAAATGTCTTCACCAGGTGCTCTACTTTCAGAATCGTTTCCATCAGCATGTTCCTCCCTTCTTTGAATCATAGCGAGTGAGACCGCTTGTGAATGCGAGAGTGTCCGTAGTCGCAAGATCGAAATTAGAAGGCCCGTCCATCCTTGATTCAATATAGCGGAGGATCCGCGAGCATGCGAAAGTAAGCACGAAGTAGATTATCATTGTCACGGTCGCGGCTTCAAAGTATGTGTAAAGAGCACCGGAGATGCTCTTGAATGTGAAGAAGAGCTCGACTGTACCGATAATCGAGAGTACACAAGTATCCTTTATGTTGATGATGAGGTTATTGCCAATCTGAGGCATTATGTTTCTCAGAGCCTGAGGCAGGATGACAAGTATCATCGTCTGGAACTGTGACATACCGATAGCTCTTGCACCTTCTCTCTGTCCCGGGTCAACAGAAAGGATTCCTCCCCTGACTGTCTCAGCCATGTACGCGCCGGTGTTTACAGAGACGATTATAATCGCAGCGCTCCACATGCCGAGATTGATACCGAACACAGAGCTCATTCCGTAATAAATGAAAGCAGCCTGAAGCATCATAGGAGTTCCCCTGAATATCTCCACATATGCATTCAGTATGAATTTCACGACTTTGAGAAAACCTCTTTTGAAAAGACCATCTTTTCTATGGGGCTCTATAGTCTGGACAAGCCCGACTGCGAATCCTATCACGCAGCCGAGCAAGGTGCATATGATGGCTATTGCCATCGTAGTGGCGGCTCCCTTCAGAAGGGAACCGCTGTACTCCTGGAGGATATAAAGCATCCTCTGCAGGAAGTTCATTTCAGAAATAGACATGTTACCACCGATTACTGTGCGAGCGGCTGAACAGCGATAGCTTCATCCATCATTCTGTTGAAGTCATCCACTGTAAGCGTTGCAAGCACGCTGTTGATTTTATCGAGAAGCTCTGTGTTACCTTTCCTTACGGAGATTCCGATGTTGATTTCTTCCTGGCTGACCTGGAAGTCATCATCAGAACCTGCGAAATCAAGAAGTCTCATATTAGGATAAGCAACGAGAGCGGCTGTTCCTGTAGGCATATCCGTGCAGACCACATCAACTCTTCCGCTGTTGAGTGCAACAAGCATCGCAGGTGCGCTCTCCTGTGCAGGAAGGATATTGGCATCCGGAATCTGTGGCAGACATACATCATACCAGATAGTACCAAGCTGGCTTGTGCATGTTGCACCCGCAAGATCCTGTACGCCCTGAGCGTTTTCATACTTGCTTCCAGCGTTCACGAGACAGATGATGGATGCGTAGTAGTAAGGAGTTGTGAAATCTACCATCTGAAGACGCTCGGATGTGATTGACTGTCCCGCGATAACACAGTCTACAGTACCTGAGAGAACAGCAGGAACAAGGGAATCCCAGTCAAGCTTGACGATTTCAAGCTCCATTCCAAGTTCCTCAGCGATGAGCTTTGCCATCATTACATCATAGCCATACGCATAATCTTTGGAGCCAGAAATAGGGACAGCGCCATTGGCGTCTGTTGTCTGTGTCCAGTTGTATGGTGCGTAACCGCATTCCATAGCGACTGTGAGTGTATTATCCTGAGCAGATGAATTATCCTTGCTGCCACCCGCGAAAAGCGAGATAGACATAAGTACGATAAGAGCAATTGCTGTGAATCTTTTCATTTTCATACCTCTTGAATATGTATGAATGGATAGTAGCCACCAGTTACAATAATGTCAAGATGTTACAAACAAAAGATTCTTGTTATTATAATAACATTGTCTAAAAAACAAAGCCAGCTCCCACATCCACGCTCCACCAAAGTTTGTTGAATAAATACGCGCCACCCACCTTCACTATGAGGTCGATATCGAAAACTTCCTCTCCTGTCTCAGTATTTGCCATCGATATTGTCATAATAGCACCAAGACTGAGATTGGCGTATATCGCCTCGACTGGTTTGATATTCTCAAAATAGACGCCGCCGAGTCTTGCGGAAAAGATAAGACCAACCATCTCTTGCAGAGGATAAATAAAATCTGCACCAGCAGCTCCGCCAAGTGCCCTATTCTGTTTTGGCAATATGAGCAAATCGACTACAGGTCTCAATGAACCCCTGTAATTCCAGAAATCCAAGTTGAATGTGACTCTCACTATAGGATTGATAGTATATGGAGAAGTTGAGTTCGGAAATTTATCCATCAATACATTGAATCCAACCTCCGGAGTGCCGAAATTTCTGTCTTTAAGATAGGAAATACCATTTATTGTAGAGGCGCGGAATTCAGCAAGCGCCTGCTCCCTCCGCTGGGCCTCTCGCTGGGCCACAGCGGCCTTTCTCGCCTCTTCTTCTTTTCTTGCCTCTTCCTTCGCTCTTCTTTCTTCTTCAGCTCTCAGCCGCTCAAGCCGTTCCTCTTCCGCTTTCTTCCTCTCCTCAATTCTCCTTTCCTCCGCCGCTTTTCTCTCTTCTATCCTTTCTCTTTCTCCATTGGCATCAAGACTCCAATAGCTACTATAAAGCGTACTGACCTTTTCTTCTGGGTAAAATGCAGAACTAGTATCAAAAAGCTTTGAAGAGGGCACATAAACCACGAATTCCGCATAATGAGAGAGAGGAAGATCCATCTCATATCGCTCATCAGATGAATAAAGCAGCGCATTGTTATCCCTACGGCGCACCTCAACAGAGGTTATCACTATGTGACACGAGCTATCGCCGGCATAGCATTTCACGCTGTAATCTATATCAAGAATATAGGCATAGGAGTAAGACGTGAGGAAATTCAGAAGCTCGTTGACTTCGTCACGGTAAGCGTAATATGTGTCATTCTCATCATTTTCAATACCAAGCCAGTCCCATAAGGATATATAGAAAGGTATCCTGATTGATTCTGTGCCGATTGTAAGGACGGCTTCTCCTACCCATCTATTGTCTCCCAAGTCGAACCCGAGAATCCTAGTCGATAGCTCAGAACTCGGCGACGTAATGCTGAACGTGGAGTCTGTAAGATTTCTCATCGCATTCTGTCCACGCTGGGAAATAGAGATAAGCTCCTGGACTGCCAAATTGTAATTCCGCATGGCAGTAGCCTGATATTCCTCAAGGATTTCTTTCTTGGCTTCCCTTATCTCCGCCTCTCTTGCTTCCTTGGCCGCATCCGTGACACGTCCGAGCGAATTCCGCTCAAAAGGAAGATACTCTTCCGCTCTTATGCTCTCCTCTGCAGCTCTTACTTCATTCTCATAACGCGCTTCATAATTCGAGAAGAGCGTCTGGATTCCGTTTTTTGCGAAATTATAAGCCTGCATGAAGCCTTCTATGCGTCTGATTGACGAAAGAGCCGGGGAAGCGGCACTTTCCGTGTTTATCTCAATAGAAGAAAGACTCTCAACCAGCTCTCTCTGGGATTTGCTGAACGCCCAGAGGTCATCTTCCGCTTCCTTTTTCTGGGCCAATCTCAGCACTCTTTGCTCTCTCTGGATACGATCCAAATCTTCCAGGGCCTTCTCCAGCTCTTTTCTCCCCAGCTGCGATATGGTGCCAAGCTCCTCCTGCATCTCAAGATTGTCAACACTCTGCTGAGCCTTGTTGAGGTTAACGACAAGAGCATTCTGGTACATTGCTTCAATATCGGCAGAATTCGTCGGAACAGAAGGAATATCCATATCATCATCAAGCATGGAGACTATGACTGAATAGCGTTCATACATCTTTAACTGCGCATATATTCTCTGATATGTCTCATATGTAATGCCATCCTTCTCGATTGTCTCATAGAGATTGTTGATAATCGAAACGCTATCCCTGATACGATCCAGATAAAGATTGATTGAGCTTTCAGGGATTATCCTTGTTGCTGTGAATACCCCTTCGTGTTCTTCTATGCTGTACTCCGCACCAAGAAAGTCTGTGGAATACGAGGAATGGATTGCGGTAATCATGTAGCTGACATTATCAGTACCATCATCTGCATCAATTATCTTTGTCCTGGAAATCGTAGTCAGCGCTATACGCTGAGCGAGCGCGTCATCTGCATTCTGCAGCGCTTCTGCCCTCGTTTTTCCAGTACCCTCCGCTTTTATGTCTTCAGAAAAAACGGGAAAGGCCATAACAATCATGATAATGGAAGCAATCAGAAACCTCATTAATTATCCCCCTGCATAATCAGAAATGTGACATAACGGGCGCAAGACCGATTATCAACGTTCCACCGATACCGAAATTGCCAAAAGCCCATACAAAATCAACGGTTCCTCCAATCGTCATATCAACTCCCGGGAAAATAGAAGGAATTTTCATTGTTACTCCACCTCCGAGATCCGCAAATATGCTTGTTCCGAAAGAGACACCATCGAAATACACGCCACCCAGCTTTGCAGAAGCAATCAGGCCGATACTATCAGACAACGGATATATGAAATCACAGCCAATCGCGCCGCCGATAGCATCAGATATTCTGCTTCTGCCCTCATCTGCACGACCTAAGATAAAACTGATATTGGGCCTTAACGAATTTCTGTAATTGAAATAATCCATGTTGTATGTGAATCTTACCATTAAGGACATATCTGCATGGAGCTTGTTCATGTTCTCATTGACCATGAAATAAGAACCGGTACCGATTTCGAAAGAGCCAATACCCCATGAAGCAAGATACTGGTAGCCGTTGATACTGGTAGCTCTGTACTCCTCAGCTTCAGCCCTTTCCTTTCTCTGTCTTGCCTGTTCCTCCCTGAGCCTCTGCTCTTCCTGAGCTCTCGCAGCTTCTCTGGCTTCTCTTTCCTCAGCTTCTTTTTCCTCTTGCATTTTCGCTTGAATTCTCTCTTCCTCGCGTCTTGCCTCCCCTTCTTCAGTAATCGAGGAATATGCACTATCCAAGCTCTGAATGGAATATTGAATCGTGCTGTCAAGATAAGACTCCACAAGGTAAGAATCTGGTACATAACCAGTGAAAATAGTGTCGGAAGAGAAAGGTAGATGGAAGACTGTAGCATCAGCCACCCTTCCAACTTTTCTCCCATTTTCTGCATTCCGGACTGTGAAAGACTCGATAGTTACACGATAACCTTCTTCTCCCGCATAGCATTTCATTGAGTACTCGATATCAATGGTGATGGCATAAGGGAAAGATTGGAGGATATCAGTAAGATGCTGTATTTCCTCTCTGTAGCGGTAATATGTCTCATCATTATCTGGATGTACGCCAAGCATGTCCCAGAGTGATATGTAAAATGGTATCGTAAACGTTCCTGAGCCGATTGTCAGCTCAGCCTTTCCATTCCATCTAAGGTTCTCTGCATCGAATCCTGATACACGGCAAGACATATCCTGTCCCGGAAAAGATGCAGAGAAAGACGGCGCGTCGTTGAGCTTTATCATCGCCTCCTGTCCCATCTCGGCAATTGCCGAAATCACAGGAAAGACCGATTGATAATGATCCATGGCATCTTTCTTATAAAGGGCTTCAATCTTTTCTTTCTCTCCTGCAATGAATTTATCACGGGCTGCTAAAGCGTCTGAAGAAGGCGCGAATCCAAGGCTTCCCTTTTCCCACTCAAAATATTCCGCTTCCTTGATTTCCGCTTCTATCTCATCGCCAGCTTCTTCGCACTGCTTTTCATAATTTTTGATAACATAATCAAGATCATCGATGTATGAGCGATAGGCCTTCCTGACAGCTTCTATCTCATTCATATAGGAAGCTGCGGTCTGCAGACTCTCATTCTCTGCGATTTCAACCTGGCCATATCTGAGACCGAATGCTTTTCTTTCAGCTTCCGCTTCCATCTGCTGTATTTCGGAGAGCGTGTCCCTTTCCATGTACAGCGCCTCAAGCTCTGCTTTGGCAGCTTCGATTTCCTTGCCTTCTTCATCTGACAGGAGACCAAGTTCACGCTGTATCTCAAGCTCTCTTATCCGCTGCTCAGCTGTATTCACACCTTGTGAAAGCGAGCTTTGATACATTGCCTCGACATCAACGGAGTTCGTTGGGATTGACGGAATCTCAACCTTTCCGTCGCGAAGCAGGCTGACGATGACTGAATTCCTCTCGTAATCGTCAATCGCCTCAAGCAATCTATGATAATATTCAAGATCTATACCGTTACGTTTAACTCGACTATAAAGGCTGTTTATCTCAGAAACATTTTCATCAAGAAGCTTTCGGTAATCACGATAAGATCTCTCCTTGATTGTTCTCTCCGCTTCAAAGCTTCCATTTTCTTTCTCTTTTACTTTCAGATCGGAAAATGGAAACTCCCCTGTATCTGACGAATCGCTGGAAATATCTATAGAATCCACAGCTTTCGAGCTATTATCAGCAGAAACTCTGCGCATCTCTGCGGAATAAGAAGCATATATCTGCTGACTCAGCGCCGCATCTGCTTTCGCTATCGCCTCTTCTTCCGTTGCTCCTGTACCAATACCGACTATATCGCGAGAGAAAACTGGAAGCATTGCTAATAAAACAGCGCAAAACAGTAAGATTCTTCTCATCCTCAGCCCCCAAATGCAATATGTTTTAGTTTACAGTCCATAAAATACACTGGTCAACGAAAATATCCCTTCTTGTGAACAAACGGCAACTGCTTCATATAGCCATTCACAACGCTTAATGATATCCTCTGCCGTATGAGCAGATATCCTTTCAATGAGATAGAGCCGAAATGGCAGAATTACTGGGAAGAGCATAAGACTTTCCGTGCTACGGAAGATGAATCAATACCAAAGAATAAAAGGAAATATGTCCTTGACATGTTCCCGTATCCATCGGGAGCGGGCCTTCATGTAGGACATCCAGAGGGCTATACAGCCACAGATATCTATTCCAGATACCTCAGGATGCGTGGCTATAACGTTCTCCATCCGATGGGATTCGACTCATTCGGACTTCCAGCTGAGAACTACGCTATAAAGACCGGCACACACCCATGGGAGACGACAAAGAAGAATATCGATACATTCCGACGTCAGATAAAGAGCCTTGGCTTCTCGTATGACTGGGACAGAGAGGTATCGACATGCGAGCCTGATTACTACCACTGGACACAGTGGATTTTCGAGAAGCTCTATGAGAAAGGACTGGCATACGAAGCAGTGACTCCAATCAACTGGTGCCCGAGCTGCAAGACCGGACTTGCAAACGAGGAAGTCAAGGAAGGCAGATGCGAGCGCTGTGGAGAGAAGGTTGAGAAAAAGAACATCAGGCAGTGGATGCTGAGAATCACGGCCTATGCAGACAAGCTTCTTGAAGGTCTTGATAAACTCGACTGGCCTGAATCGGTAAAGGCGATGCAGCGCAACTGGATTGGCCGCTCTGAAGGTGCTGCTGTGTTCTTCACGGTGGAATCGACTGGAGACAAGCTCGAGGTATATACAACACGCTGCGATACACTTTTCGGCGCTACATATATGGTAATAGCTCCGGAGCACCCGCTTGTCGGGAAACTCACGACTCCTGAGCAGAAGGAAGAAGTCGAGAAATATCTTGATGAGGTAAAGCACAAGTCAGATCTTGAGAGAACGGATCTCGCAAAGGAGAAGACGGGTGTATTCTCCGGTTCATATGCCATCAATCCAGTAAACGGAAAGAAGATTCCTATCTGGATTGCCGATTATGTACTCATCAGCTACGGTACCGGCGCTATCATGGCTGTTCCGGCACATGACACAAGAGACTGGGAATTCGCAAAGAAATTCAATCTTCCTATCATCGAAGTTCTCAAAGGCGATGTGGATGTACAGCAGGAAGCCTGGACTGAAGACGGCCTCCATGTGAATTCAGAGTGGCTTGATGGTCTGAATAAGGAAGATGCTATCAACAAGATGCTTGAATTCCTCGAGAAGAATGGTTATGGGCACAAAGCAGTGAACTATAAGCTCCGCGACTGGGTGTTCTCCCGCCAGCGCTACTGGGGTGAGCCTATCCCACTCATTCACTGCCCTCATTGCGGAACAGTCCTCGTGCCTGAGAATGAGCTTCCGCTCACCCTGCCTGAGGTCGATAAATATGAGCCTACAGGTACAGGAGAATCCCCTCTCGCCAATGTCGAGTCATGGGTAAACTGCAAATGCCCGAAATGCGGCGCAGATGCAAAGCGCGAGACGAATACAATGCCTCAGTGGGCTGGTTCATGCTGGTATTACCTGAGATACATCGATTCCCATAATGACAAGACATTTGTTGACCCGGAGAAAGAGAAATACTGGATGCCTGTCGATCTCTATGTCGGAGGCGCAGAGCACGCAGTTCTTCATCTTCTCTATTCAAGATTCTGGCACAAAGTGCTTTACGATCTGGGACTTGTTTCAACTGATGAGCCATTCCAGTCTCTTGTTAATCAGGGAATGATTACATCATTTGCATACCAGAAAGCAAACAAGAGCCTTGTTCCTGTCGACCTTGTTGAGGAAAAGGATGGCAAGTACTTCGACAAGGAAACAGGAGAAGAGCTTACACAGGTCATCGCAAAGATGTCTAAATCGCTGAAGAATGTCATCAATCCTGATGATTTCATCAAGAACTATGGCGCAGACAGCGTGAGAATGTATGAGATGTTCATGGGACCGCTGAGAGAATCAAAGCCATGGGCAACAAATGGATTCATAGGCGTCTACCGCTTCCTCGACAGAATCTGGAGAATCTCGACAGAGAAGCCTGTTGTTGAGAAGGATATTTCACCTGAGCTGGACAAGCTTATGAACAAGACCATCAAGAAAGTGACTGAGGATACAGAGACGCTCGCTTTCAACACAGCTATAAGCCAGATGATGGTCTACGTGAATGAGCTCAACAGACTCGATGAAATTCCGAAGAAGGCGCTTGAGACTCTGACGCTTCTGCTCTCTCCATACACACCGCATCTCGCGGAGGAGCTCTGGTCAATGCTTGGCCATGAGCCATCGGTTGCGAAAGCTGAATGGCCTTCATATGACGAGGCGAAGACCGTCGATGATGAGATTGAGATTGTCATTCAGGTCAATGGTAAGGTGAGAGACAAGATGATGCTCTCGCGCACAGCTTCAAAAGAAGAAATGCTCGAAGCAGCTAAGAAGAGCGAGAAGATACAGAGCTGGACTGATGGAAAGACGGTTATAAAGGAAATCGTCATTCCCGGAAAGCTGGTGAATATCGTTGTGAAATGACACAGGGGGCGCTCAAATGCGCCCTTTCTTTTCACACTCACATCTCATGTATGCGGGCAAGTCCACCCATTGAGGTCTCTCTGTAAAGAGATGGAAGGGCATGCCCTGTCTCCATCATTACTTCAACGACATCATCGAATGAGATTTTATGTCTTCCATCGCCCATGATTGCATAGGAAGCGTGGTCAATCGCCCTTAAAGTCGCCATTGCGTTGCGCTCGATGCATGGAATCTGCACAAGCCCCATCTGGGGATCGCATGTCAGGCCAAGATGATGCTCAAGTCCCATCTCCGCAGCATATTCAATCTGCCTTATCGTTCCTCCGAGAAGCTGTGCAGCCGCGGCTCCAGCCATCGCACAGGCAACCCCTACTTCTCCTTGGCATCCAACCTCAGCCCCTGATATCGAGCCATTTGTCTTCACGATATTGCCAACCATACCAGCTGTAAGAAGCGCCCTGAGTATTCTTATCTCCGGAATCTGGTACTCCGTCATCATATGGTAGAGAACACCAGGCAGGATACCACAGCTTCCGCATGTAGGCGCCGTGACAATCTTCCCTCCTCCTGCATTCTCCTCAGAAACAGCAAGCGCGTATGAGAAAGCGAGAGCTGTGCTTCCAAGAGGACCTGAAAAATCCTTGGCCTTCGCGTATGACTGGCAGGCTTTGCGCTGGAGATGGAGACCTCCGGGAAGCACTCCTTCCGCCTCAAGCCCATTACTGATGGATTCTTTCATCACCGACCAGACAATGCGCATATAGTCGAGAATATCATCGCCTTCAGCTTCTATAGCCACTTCCCAGAACTGGTAGCCATTTGAGTCGGAATATCTAAGAAGTTTCGACATCGAGCCAAGTGTTTCGTTATCATAGGGCTCCATTGCAGTCTCGCTGTCCTCGCCTTCCCTTACGATCTTGCCTCCACCTACGGAGTAATATGTCTCCTCAATGTTTCCAGGCTCCATCTCCACAAGCGTAAGAGCATTTGGATGAAAAGGCTTGAATACATCGGGAAACCATCTTATTTCTGCATCAATCCCATGCTCCGAGAGTACTGAGCGTATCGCATGGTCTGTAAGGTGTCCCTTACCTGTAGCCGCCAGCGAGCCATATAGCTCTGCTCTCACTTTTCTCGCCTCAGGATGGGAGGAGATGAACATCTCAACTGCAGAGCGAGGCCCCATTGTATGCGATGATGATGGACCATATCCGATTCTATACAGCTCTCTCAAGGATTCCATACGAAGAGCTTACCATAAAGGAAGCTCTGAAAGCATCATGCTCACTTCTCCTTCTTCGGTTATTATCAGAGAAAGAAGGATTCTTTTACTGATTTCTGCGAATCTGTATATCCCTGGATAGAGCAGAAAGTGTACGATATCAGAGCTAAAATTCACTTCAAATGAAGGCACATCATACCGTTCCGACACCCACACACCTGAAGGGATTGAATCCGAGGAATACGCTATTTTTTCTGTAAGCTTTATCCCATAACCAAGCGTCCCATTGAAGACATCCTCAAGAAAAGCGCTTTCATCAACCCTCTGAAGATTATCGGCATTTTTCATCACGGCCTCCATCGATAGTCTTCTCACGGCTTCGGGACGATAAGATGCCGCAGAGATAAGCATATCAGCAAAAGAGCCATATTCGGGAAGCATATGCAATTCTCCATGCATACCAGGCTCGTAAAAACCTCCTAAGGAGCCCAGTTCCCCAAGCGGTTTCAGCGCAAAGACAGAAAGACCTCCGCTCTTGACTCGCACTTTTACTTTTCTTGTCCCGCTTGGCACATGCATTTCATAGATTCGCTCTCCATCGAAAACTGTCAGCGTGTACCAGAAATCACGATACTCCTCTTTCTCAAAAGGGTGCTTCTCCGGAACAGATAATGTGACATCATAGCCATATTGAAATGAGCATGATGAAAGAATGCATATGATAAGCAATGCGATATATCTCATATATCGATATACGCTCTGAATAATGTTTTATGTAAGCTTTCTCAGATGGAGATATTCATTGCGGAAGCCAAGGAGAATGCGCTGAACCTCATTGCTTCTATAGTCGGCGTATGTCCAAGGCAGCGCTTTGTAGCCATGATTCTGGTATATAAGCGTGACTTCAGCATAGAGATTCCGGCCTATCGCGATTCTATGCGATCTGTTCTTTGTCGTCGCAAGCACAATATTCGATTCAGTCAGAATACCAGGATCGAGGTTTATCTTTCGCTTTCCATCCTCGCTGTATTCCATCTCGATTGAATCTGTCATGGTTTTTATATCCTGAAGCGTATCAGGAGACACAAGTGACGAGAAAGCAATGAAGAAGCGCTCAATGCCTTCTCCCATCTCGCTGTTGTAGTAATCCGTGAAAGAGAAAGGAAAAGGCTCACTCCTGAGCACAATCGGGCCATAAAGCTCCGTAAGCTTTGTCTCAAGAGAGGCTGGGAATCCTCTTGTGGTGAGGATCCCCATGAATAACATTGATTTATCGTAAGGACGCAGGATCATTCGATAGCTGAAGCGTAAAGGCCGAGCACGCGGAATGTGACTGTCTTCTCCTTCATCTCCTCACAGAGTGTGTCGAATGTTCCCCTGTCAGGAAGCTGGAGCTCAACGAAGAAAAGATACTCCCATGGCTTTCCCGGAATCGGACGAGACTCAAGTTTTGTCATGTTCACGCCTTTGTCCGCTATAAGATGGAGAACATTCATAAGCGAGCCTGACTCATCTGAGACAGAGAATGATATGGATGCTTTATCGAGAGGTGCCTGAGAGCGATAGATTCCAGCGTTTTCCTCTCTCGAGAGGATGTAGAATCTTGTGTAGTTGGATGCATCGCTTTCAATACCGTTTCTGAGGCTTTCAAGACCGTAATACTCCGCAGCGGGTGCACCAGCAATCGCCGCGATAGATTTGTCTTTTGTCTTCGCCACGAATTCCGCAGCTCCGGCTGTATCGAAAAATGCAACCTGCTCCGCATCCGGAAGCTCCTTCTCAAGGAATGTCCTGCACTGCTTGAGCCCCTGAGGGTGTGAATATACTTTCTTTATATCCTCAAGCTGAGTACCGGGAAGCACAATCAGATCATGCTGTATCCTCACCTGCACTTCCCCAACGACTGTCAGCTCAGGATGCATTGCAAGAAGATCAAGATTGTCATAGATAGTACCGCCAAGCGTGTTCTCTATCGGAAGAACAGCATATTTTGCATTTCCTGATGAAACAGCATCGAATGCATCCGTGAATGTATGACATGGAAGTACGCCAACACTTTCATCGAACGCACGGCGTACTGCAAGCTCGGAATATGCGCCACGAACGCCCTGGAATGCCGCTGTCACACTCTGCTCGTTTTTCTTCTCTTCCTTTCCCGCCTGCTCTGCAATAACAGTTTTCCTCGGCACCCTCTCAAGGCTCTTGCCGACAACAGGACAGAGCGCCTGGATATCATGGACAAGCTTCCTGAACTGCGACGGATAAAGCGACTGAGGACCATCCGAGAGTGCGTTCTCCGGATGGTTATGGACCTCAACGATTATTCCCGACGCACCGGATGCCACAATAGCGAGACTCATTGGAGCGACCATGTCACGGATACCGGTAGCATGTGACGGATCCCCGATTACAGGCAGATGCGTCAATTTCTGCACTACAGGAATCGCAGAGCAGTCAAGCGTATTCCTCGTAGCCTTCTCATATGTCCTGATTCCCCTCTCGCAAAGCACAACCTGATCAGTACCAGAAGCCATGAGATACTCAGCAGCCATAAGCCACTCTTCGATTGTTGCTGCAAGACCTCTCTTAAGAAGAACTGGCATACCCGTCTTTCCGACTTCCTTCAGAAGCTCGAAGTTCTGCATGTTCCTCGCACCGATCTGGAACATATCGACATACTCAGCCATCATCTTCACATCTGACGGGGATACGACTTCCGATGTTATAGGCATATCGAAGGCATCGCCAGCTTTCTTCAGAAGCTTGAGGCCTTCCTCTCCAAGACCCTGGAATGCATATGGGCTCGTACGCGGCTTGAATGCACCGCCACGAAGCATCACAGCCCCTGACTCCCTCACAGACTCGGCGATTGTCATGATCTGGTCGTAATTCTCTACCGCACAAGGCCCTGCGATAACGGCAACCCTGTTGCCTCCTATGCTTACTTTCCCAACGTGGACTATCGTGTCCTCTTTCTTGAGCTCGCGGGATGCAAGCTTATATGGTTTGGAGATAGGAACAACCGAGCTTACACCAGGAAGAAGCTCAACAGTTCGCGGATCTATGGAAACCTTGCCGACTGCGCCAAGGATAGTATCCTGCTGGCCGACGATTTCCTTTACGATGAAACCTTTCTCGGTGAGAAAATCTCTTACTTTATCTTTTTCCTGGGGTGTTATACCCTGCTTAAGGATTACAATCATAGGAGAAAAGCTAGCTTTAACGGCTCTTTTGGTCAATAAATCATATGCTCGATGAAAGATATATTGATGATGTTTTCACTGCGTTCTCAAAGAAACTGGAGGAGATAGGCTCTCCGCTTCCTTCTGTCAGCCTTATCGCTGAAGAGGATAAGGACCCATACAAAGTGCTTGTCTCAACGTTAATCAGCCTCAGGACGAAAGATGAAGTCACGGCAGAAGCATCAAGGCGGCTTTTCGCTATCGCTCCGGATATAAACACACTCTCATCACTTGATCCAGAGACAATCGCGGAAACCATAAAGCCTGCAGGCTTTTACAAGAGGAAAGGCATACAGCTCAGGGTAATCGCAGAAATCATCATTAATGATTACAACGGCATAGTCCCAGATGATATGGAAGAGCTTCTCGCTCTTCCTGGTGTCGGAATGAAAACCGCTTCGCTCGTACTCAATCTGGGATATGGTGTTGATGCTATCTGCGTGGATTGCCATGTGCATCAGATTGTCAACAGACTTGGCTGGGTCTGCACGAAAACACCAGAAGAAACTGAAAGAAAACTCAGAGAAATACTGCCCAGGCGTTTCTGGATACCAATCAATGACCTCTTTGTACGCTATGGGCAGAAAGTATGCAAGCCTGTCTCTCCATTCTGCTCTCAGTGTCCGGAGAAAGAGGCTTGCCCTAAAACTGGAGTTACCAGAATGCGATGATTATTTATTGCCAAGCTTCTTCACTGCCGGTGCCGCAACTTTATAGACACAGGAAAGAATAAGCAGGTGATAAACAAGATTCTCAAGCCACAGGAACCACTCCTCTCCATTGTTTCCCTTGAGGCCATACACGAAATCATCAAGGAAAATGAAGATTATCCAAGCCGCAAGGACAACAAGCGTCGATACTTTGACGAATGAGCCTTTGATTCCGCTTACGAATGCAGGAACAATAAGAAGAAGACCTGATACAAGAAGCACTACACCGACAATGATCTCAAAAACATCATCAAGCTCATCATAAAGTGAATTGCCACCAAATCCCGCGATGCCTTCAATTCCGATAACAACAAACAGGATGCCTACAAGTATTCTCAGGAGAAGATCCCCATTGAATTTGCTAGTTGCCATATTACACCTCCGAAGTGTGTTTTCGGTTTCATGATAATCAGAAAAATGAGTATAAGAAAGCACTTGATTTCCATGTCAGAAGAAGATAGGCATCGTATCTAGAATAAATAAACGACATTTGAATATTAATATGTTTATTTTTGACAAATGGATTTATTTTTCAATGTTTGCATTTTATTTCTTTTCCGTAGCTGAAAATGGCAACAAAAGATTGACAAAGCCATTCAACTAGACGAAGATTTACACAAATTCCTAATCTTAATGGGGAGAGGTTATTATGGACGAAATCAATAACAACGATGTTCAGAATTCACCGTCACCGGCTCCAAGCGGTACAGCTGGTATAGTTCTCGGAATCTTATCACTGCTTTCCTTCTTCGGTATCA
The DNA here is from genome assembly GCA_944388955.1 of uncultured Spirochaetaceae bacterium. Classification (GTDB taxonomy): domain Bacteria; phylum Spirochaetota; class Spirochaetia; order Sphaerochaetales; family Sphaerochaetaceae; genus Ornithospirochaeta. The sequence continues at coordinate 122,257 of CALXKJ010000003.1, forward strand.
CAACATGGGTACCATTCGGAGGTGCTGTAGGTCTGATCCTAGCTATCATCGGATGCGTTTCTGGAAACAACTGCAAGAAGCAGGGAGGTTCAAGTGCTGGTCTTATCCTCAGCATTCTTGGACTTGTTCTCAACGGCATTGGCTTTGTTGCTTGCACCCTTTGCGTCGGAGGTCTTGGCGTAGCTGCACTTTCAATGTAACAGCAGTGCAAGAGCCTTATCTTCGCATAAGGCTCTTTCTGTCTCTTCGTACCATGCATCCGATTATCGCCTCATTCGGACATTTCACAATCCCATCTTATAGCCTGATGATTCTTCTAGGGGCATTCGCCGCCTGGGGGCTTTCATGCAGGAAGACTGTTACAATTCCTCATTATGACACTTTCTATTCAATATTAATGGCTGTTATCGGAGCAGGAATCTTCGGGAAAATCCTCTATTTCATCGTTGATTATAAAACAGTCATTGCTCTTTTCAGGACTTATCCTCTGGAAGAAGCTCTCAAATACTCCCTAGAGGGCGGTTTAGTGCTCTATGGAGGTATTCTGGGAATGATTGTAGGCCTGAAGTCTGCAGCGATGCAGAATCATCTCGATTTTCCAATCCTTCTCGACAGTCTCGCGCCATCAATCGCAATAGGCATAGCATTCGGAAGGATAGGATGCCTACTTGGTGGCTGCTGCTATGGAATGCCATATGATGGACCTTTTGCTATTGTCTATCCAGAGGAATCTTTATCAGCGCCGTCTGGGATACCGCTCTTTCCATCCCCTATCGCAGAAAGCATCGGGGCAATCTCTATCTGCGTGATCCTCCTTCTGTATGAGAAGCGGGAAAACAGGAAATACAGCCTGTTGTTCCTTTTCCTCATTCTTTACGCTGTATTGAGATTCACGCTTGAATTCTTCCGCGGCGATGCGGAAAGGGGATTTATCGGGATACTATCGACATCGCAGTTCATATCATTGGCGGTATTGCTATTCCTCTCTATTCCAGGAGTCAGGAAAAGCAAGTTGTTCTCAAATCCTATGAGAAAACAGTGTTTATGATTGCTTTGATACGCTTTTGATGGGAAAATTCATAATATGAAAGCAAAGGTTGGTCTTGTTCTCTCTGGGGGAATGGGAAAAGGGGCTTACCAGATAGGGGCTCTGAGGGCAATAACAGAATACATAAAACCTGAGGATTTCACGATGGTCAGTGCATCTTCAGTAGGTGCTGTGAATGCCTATTCTTTTCTCATCGGGCACTTGGATGACATGACAGGAATCTGGGAGAGCGCTAATCCTGAAGGCAGGAGACAATTCATCACTTATGTGCTCAAAAGCACCTTCATACAGGACACGATTGAGACAATAGCTGGCTGGGGAGGATCCGTTCCTTGTCCGCTTTATATTCCCCTTCTCAACCTTGCGAAGCGAAAGCTCTCCTATTATGACTTCGCCGCAGTTTCCAAGAATGATATAAGAAGCTACCTGACAGCAAGCGTAGCTATGCCTTTCTATAACAAAGGGGTGAAAATCGCAGACGAAGTGCTATACGATGGTGCTGTTGTTGACAACATACCGGTCTACCCTCTCATAGACAAAGATCTCGATTACATAATCTGCATCTGCTTCGACGACAGCAACTTCATATTCGAGAGTCCTGACTTCGAGAAAAAACTCATAAAACTCACATTCCATGATGGCAAGTTCGTTTCCAACTCTGTTATAATCCGACAGGAGTCGATACGCACGATGCTGAAAGATGGAGAGGAGTATGCGTCTTCACAGCTGAGTAAAATCTTCTCTTGCGGTACCGATGATATCGATGCGGTGTATGAAGCTATACGGGAAAGGAATACGGAAGCAAAGGAGAACACAGGTCTCCGTATAACAGGCGATGTCATCGTTGATAACATGAATAAACTTGTGAACAAGCTCGTGCGGCGTGGCATGAAGGTGTGAAAATATGGATTCAAAAGATAACGTTCTGGATTATATGGACTGGAGAGGAGATTTGTCCTTCTCATGTGCGGGAATGAATGAGGTTGACTCATTGATTTTCTCCATCTTTGCTTATCTTGACTACCCTTTTGTCAACTCATCACCGATGACAATCGCTGCAGCTGCGGATCGTATATTCTCATCTCCGGATAAAAACAGATACTGCTCAATCTCATTCATCGCCAAGAATGCTTTCGCGCTCCTTGATAAAGCACGTTCCTCCACACGATACAAGGATGTTGTCATAACCTCTTTCCGTGATATCTCAGATGAATCGAGGCAGATGCAATTCAGCGCTGTCACGTTTCTCATAAATGACGAGGAAGCATTCATAGCTTTCCGCGGTACGGATGAATCAATCATCGGCTGGAAAGAAGACCTTAACATGAGCTTCTCTGAAGCTGTACCTTCACAGCTTGAAGCCACAAGATACACAGAGACGATAATCAAAACCTATCCTGATAAGAAATTCTATCTGGGAGGACATTCAAAAGGCGGGAATCTCGCTGTATGGGCATTATGCAATCTGAGCGCAGAACTTCAGGCGCACGTTATCAAAGCATACAGCAACGATGGGCCTGGATTCAGAGAGACATTCTGGCAGGATGAGGGACATGGAAAGATAAGGGAGAAAATCGAAACATTCATACCGCAATCCTCGATAGTAGGAGTGCTCATGGAGCAGGAGGATTATATAACAATAAAAGCATCCACACCTTCTCTCTTCCAGCATGATCCATTCTCCTGGCTCCTGAGGGGAGTAAAATTCATATACTGCGAAGAACGCTCGCTTGATGGACGGCAGCTTGAGAGAGTCATAAACTCATGGATCAATTCCATGAGTATCTCAGAGCGCGAGACGCTTGTCGACTCGCTGTATGAGATTGTCAAATCAACAAACGCTAAAACTCTTGGAGACCTTCTCAGGTCCGCGAATATCCGCTCACTACTGCAGATGTCAAAGACATTCAGGGCGATGGGACTGAAGAAGCAGACTCAGCTTGTGTCATCGATGATGAAGCTTGCATTCAATGATGATACCCTTACAAACTATAATCCGCTGACTCTCTTCAGCGATGATGCGAAGAACTGAGATGATCAGACTCATAGCATTCTTAGGCAATCCTGGAAAAGAATATAGCGAAACACGCCATAATGCAGGTTTCATGCTCTGCGACTATCTCTATCCGAATCTTTCATGGCAGGTGAAGTTCCACTCAGCGTTCGCTAAAGATGGGAATACTATCATTCTGAAGCCTATGACTATGATGAATCTCTCCGGGACTGCGCTCTCTGAAGCTGTTTCATTCTACAAGCTGAAGGATGATGAGATTATGATCGTGCATGACGATCTTGAACTCCCATTGGGAAAAGCAAAAGTACAGAAAGGCGGAGGTCTTCAGGGACACAATGGGCTCAGGAGCATAAAAGAGCGGCTGGGTTATGACTCCTTCTACAGGCTGCGTATAGGCATCGGCAGGCCTGTTCATGGCGATGTGAGGCTCTATGTGACAAGTCCATTCAAAAGCGATGAGAAGATAACACTTTCCCAGCTCTTTAGCAGAATCCAGTGCGGAGATATCTTTTCAGGCAAAAATACGGAATTCACAATTCTGCAAAACCGATAAGAGGGTCCTGCATTTTGGCAGATTGCTACAATTAAATAATATCGGGAAAACAATTACACTAAATAAAAGAACCTCAACTTATGGGACTATAGACTAAGCCTGAGGCTTGATCTTCGTAGGTCTGCCCCTCTTCTTGGAAGCATTCGGTCCGGTAGAAGCTTGTGTGTCTTCCTCAGGCGGCCGGGCTTGCGCTTTCTCTGGAGTGGGCTCAGGAATCTAGAGGCCAAGGGTTTCCAGCTCAAAGAAGGAAGACCCTCGCTCAGCCTGCCAGGTCCGAGATGATGTAAGTATAAGACATCCGTGAGGACACGATCATCGCCAGCAGGGCCAAAATCCCACGTGCTTCAGCCGTGGGAGTACGTCAAGACAAGCTCTAGTCCTTCTTCGATGCTATGATCAGGGATTGCCAGGGACAGGGCATCCATCCACCATACTCCACTCACCCTTCCAGTACAGTGGAATATCTTTTGTATAGGTGTTTGTGGTCCAGTCCGCTGCCCAAGAGGAGAGATTGTTCTCACCTTCACAGAAAATCTTCACATTTTTCGTATTGATGAACTGTCCGCCTGCCGTCTGCCAGATTGAATCTGCTCCGATGACAACATATTTCAGTTCAGGGCAATTCGTGAAAATCGATTCTTCCTTGAATTCTGTGTTGTTGCCGCCTGAGAAGTACTCAAGACTGGAGCAGGAGCTGAAAGCATCTCCATATATCATCGAACCCTGACCTTCCATGGTATAGCGTTCCAGGGCGGTGCAGGAGTAGAAGGCTTTTGATCCGATATCCGGTCCTCCGCTGACTGTCACAGTCCTCAGATTTTCACAGAATGAGAATGCTGACTGCCAGATTTCTTCCACACTGATGGGAACCGTGATGGATGTAAGACTCTTACATGACTGGAATGAATAGCTGTTGATGAGTTCTAAGCCGTCAGGGAACTCAATTGCAACAAGGCTGGTGCAGTTCCAGAAACACCTTTGCGGAATTGCAGTCACACGGGACGGTATGTTCACACTGCTGAGAGATGTGCAGCCGTAGAATGCTGAGCTGCCTATCTCAGTCAGGCTCTCTGGGAGCTTGACTTTCTTGAGACCTGTCTCATCCTTGAATGCAGCCTCACTGAGCGCTGTGACATCCTTTCCTCTGTAATGGGCAGGTATGTAGACTTCAGCGCTGACACCAGCCTCAGAGCCCCTGACCTCATAGGTGCCGTCTTTCTTCTCAGTGAAGCTGAGGCCGTCATCCCTAATGAAACATGGGTACAGTACAGTATCCTGCTGCGGCATGACGGGAGAGTATGGCTCTGCAGAATCATGGCTGTCCTCAACTGTGTACCAGCCGACAAAAATCATGCCATCCTCAGATGGTGTTGGCAGCGCGATGCCGATACCTGGCATGTCGGTGACATTCCACTCAGGATAGCCTGAGAACACAAGTGTGACTTCTTTACCCGCATCAACATTCCACGAGACGGCAGCATCTCCGCTCCAGTCCTCTCCCCATTGACCATTGTATTCACCCTCACAGTAGATGCTCTCAAGGGACTCATTGTAGCTAAATGCATATTCCCCGACATATTCTGTGGAAGCTGGGATGACAAGGGTGCCTGTGAGACCGCAGTTGCTGAAAGCATACCCGCCGATGCTCTTCAAAGTTGGAGGCAGAATGATTGTCGTGAGATTGCTGAGATTCGAGAAAGTAGAATCCCCGATACTCTCCACTCCTTCAAGGAAAATCACTTCTTTCAGCTTGAATGATGTGTCGGCATAATCGGCTCCAAATAGGGAACTATTGAATCCTGTGATTTCCTCAGCTCCTATCGTGAGCTTCTCTATATTCTTGCATCCGGAGAATGCAAGGTGACCGATCTTCTGGACTCCGCTCTCTATAGTGACTGATGTGATTTTCTCACAGCCGCTGAAGGCCTCTGCTCCAACTGAGCTGACTGTTGAGGGGACCGTGATATGTCCGCTCAGGCCTGTGCATCCTTTGAAGTACTCATCACCTATAGCCTCGAGGTGGCTGATGAAATCAGCGGATTGAAGGCTTGTGCAGCCAGAGAAGACGCTATGATTACTTATTATGTTTGCTATGAGGCGTACGCCATCAGCCACATTGAAAGTCTTCAGCGCAGTGCAGCCTGAGAAGACGCCGCTGTTCAGCTCACAGTCTCCACTTATTGTTACAGTCACGAGATTCTCACATCCAGCAAAGGCAGAGGTGCCGACACTCTCGACTGAAGAAGGCAATGAGACTGAGCTTATGCCGGTGTCGCTGAATGCGGAAGCAGAAATCGTTGTCAGGCTCTGCGGCAGCTTGAGAGGGCCGGTCATTGAAGTACAGCCCTTGAAAGCCTCATCTAGGACAGACCTCAGGGTTTCAGGGAAGTCAGGCATGTTGAGAGATGTGCAGCCCCTGAAAGCACTGGGGAGAATGCATTCAAGCTGATCAGGCAGGACAACCTCAGTAAGTCCACTCATGTCTGTGAAGCCTTCGACATATGTAACAGGAAGGCCGTGATAGTAGGAAGGCAGGACCAGTTTTCCATTGAAGGATGCACCCTCTTCAGGCATCACACGCACATACTGATCGTATTCTTCATAGACAAGTCTTCCATCATTCACAAACCACCGTGGACTCACTGTCATATCAGCAGCGGGGAAGACAGAGCCGAGAATCTGCCCGTCAGCAGTGAACCAGCCCATGAAATCATGGCCATCCATGACAGGAATGTCATCCATTTCAGCTTCCGGAAGTGCATCACCACTCATGCCTGTCAGTGTCTTTTTGACCTGTCCATCTGTATCTGTGAACACAATGGAGACCGTGTCACTTCCCTGGACGACGGCATCACAGCCATCTTTCCATTTGCTGTCCCAGCTGTCCACATAAGGGCTTGAAGTGTAGATGTTCCTAAGTTCTGTACAACCGGAGAATGCATTGCTACCAACATAGCTCACACTTGAAGGTATCTCAATCTCTACAAGAGAAGTGAGATTGCTGAAAGCATTGCTCCCTATCTGCTCGAGGCCATCGTTCAGGATCAATTCGCTGATGGCTCCGGCGGACTTAGAGAAACAGTCATCGCCTATGCTCTTCAGTGTGGATGGAAAGCTGACTGATGTGCCAAAACTCATGATACTTTTTATGCTGACAACAGGACAGCCGCGCCAGTACTGAGGGATTTCAACAGTCTGCCCGCTCTGGCCATTGATGATCATGTAGCTGATATTGGCATTGCCATTTTCATCGAGCTCTGCCTGGACTTGGATTATTGACTTTTCGAAGAGAGGGAAAACTGTGACATTTGTGTCAGGGTAGGTGCCTGTGATGAACTTCAGATTGCCAATGCTGTCACAGTAAGCCCAGCCGACAAAATATGAATTGCTTGAAGTGTCTGTCTGCTCGAAAAGGGAGGAAGACTCATCCAAGAAACCCTCAATCATCTCTCCGGACTTTCCACTCATCACAGCAAGATTCACATTGCTGCCCTCACTGTCAGCGAAGCGGACAGTCACAGCTCCTGCAGAGGGCATTTCCCCTTCATCTCCTGTGTCATCCCCTGCGGGAAGTCCAGGCTGGCTACATGAAGAGAGAGCGAAGATAAAAGAGATGATGATGGCATTGACAAGAGAAAGCCTCATTGGATTTGCACTCCTTTCCGGGGAAACCCCGCACATGGATTATCAGTCGATGGTGAAGGCGCTGTCAATGAAAAACGATGGACTATCATCCCTAGGGATGCATATGTACTGGAATTCCTAGATCTTCCATCTTCATACAAAGAAAAGGATCTCAGAAAGCAGATAGTCTCCCATCTGAAAGACTTCATTCTCGAATTTGGAAAATACTTCTCTTCATTGGTCAACTACTCCATCTTGCGGATAATATCCGCTGAAGATGGAGCTTGGGCCTGGTTACTGGTCGGTTGCTTTCTCTTTCTGATCCAGCTTCTCTCCAGCACCCTGACCTGGCCTGTTGACAGGGCCCTACAGAATCGAGGGCTTATATCCCTCTTTCCATTACTTTCCAGATATAGCCTGAGTATGTTCGCAGATCCGTTTATATCGGCATTGATGAGATGCCCCTCAGCCGTGCGGAAAAGCCCTCTCTTTATGCGCTTCCCCATATACTTATCATGATGGCATATCTCCTCTCTGTCCGGAGCTGAGCATTTCGATGTGTGGCTCTCCCCGATTGTCTCGAAGACAATCCCGTCAGCCTCCGCTGCGCTCCTTATCTTCTGCAGCAGCTTCTGGAATGGTATGGACACGAATTTCTGGTTGTTCCTCTTCCCGATATTGATTTCCTGCTTGATGCCCTTGTTCCATCCGATGACGATATGCGTAATCCGGTGCTCGGCAGCGTATCTGACAAGAGAGCTGGCTATATTCTCGAATTCGTTATCTATGAAGTCCTCTCTTTTCATTACCAGATTCACGAGAGCGCTTCCGCTCCCGATCTTCCGGATATCATAGATGCTCTGAATCTCAGCCATCCTCTTGTTGTACCACTGGTTCGCAGCCTTCACCGCACTGCCTTTCACGATGAATGCATCATAGTCAGGATATGTAACGAGCGAGAGAAGGTTATCAACACCGACGTCTCTTGCCATTATCCTCCTTGCTTTCTTCTTCTGCTTCCTGCATTCCTCCTTTTCCGTTCTGTAGACTGCCGTGATGTCATAGAACTTCCCTCCGAATCTCGGCTTCACCTCAAGCTGGACTATATCCTTATCATCCATAGGAAGCCTTATGGGAAGCACGAGATCCTTCTGCTTTATGTCATAAGCATCCTGAAATGTTCTGGTAAGCCCTATATGCATCCCGTTATCCTTCAGCCTGACGCTTCTTCCAGCCACGAAGAATGACCAGATGCCTTCCTTATCGACATAGCCTGGAAGACGGATCTTATTCTTATCATCAACAGCCGGGGATTTCCTCGCGCCGTAATATGAATGGAAATCGCGTTTGACATGGTTGATGGCCTGGTCGGCCATATCGCATATCATATAGCCGTAATTCTCATTCTTCCTCGTATCAGCATGGAGCTTTGCATCACCGATATAAGCCTCATCGTTATCGAAGAAATACTGACGGCCATTGTATACAGCAGTGTTTCTCAGGCGTGCCGAATGATAGCAGAGGTAGTAGAGTATCTTCCCCTCCGTGTCATTCTCAGGATAATAATGATTTGAGTTCACGCCTATCATATAAGAATTTTACCATCTCGGAGATGCGTCTTGGAATATATTCTGAGAAAAAAATCCTATGTTTTTGCATATTCCTCCCGCCACCTATAGAGGTGGGCCTCCTATGCAATTAGGGTGAAGAATACAGACTCCAGGTAGGCAATACAGATTTCTTCGTTGACCTTCTCTTCTTCAATCGCGCGCTCTCTTGTCTTGTTGCAATCGAACTAAAGATAGGCGTATTCCGTCCAGAACACCTCGGTCAGCTAAATCTGTATCTAGAAGCATTGGACAGGGATGTCAAGAAACCGAATGAAAATCCAAGTGTTGGTCTTATCATCTGCACCGGAATGGATGATACGGTTGTCGAATATGCCCTCTCAAGAAGCTTATCTCCTGCTATGGTTGCTGACTACACCCTTCACCTTCCTGATAAGAAACAGCTTCAGGAGAAAATGAAAGAGATAGCAGATCTCTCCATAGAAGAACTGAATGAGATAGACAAAGATTGACTATGCAATCATGACTAAATCCCGTTCCGTTTTACAATGTTTTGACAAAAAGACGGCAATGTGGACAAGTCCATTCAAAAGCGACGAGAAAATAACACTTTCCTTGCTTTTTAGCAGAATCCAGAATGGAGATATCATTTCAGGCCAAAATAAGGAATTCATGGCCTCGTAATCCCTATTCATGCATTGTATTAGTCTTTTTGCTGAAAACTAACTATCTTTGTGATAGGATAGAATAGCACTGAAACAAAAGGATGTTTTTATGGAAAGAAGGGACTTAAGAATACCTCTTATCACTAGAGAGCGGATAAGAGTCAGCAATGCTATATTCCCTACAGACGAAAGCCTTGACCTTCTCTACAGGGAAGCTTCGCTGCTTGCCTATCGATACAATAATGAACTGAAAGCAAAAGGCGCAGAGAGCGGATTTGTCTCTCCTGGAAAGCTTCATGCCTCCGCAGTCCTTCATCTGATATACCAGATTGTGCTTACCGCCAGGATGAGCGATGGACAGAATGACTTCTTCACAAGAAGAATCGCTGTAGTTGCTTCAAATGAACAGCTTTCCGATGCGCTTGGGTTCTTCTCTAAGACCTTCCCTTCACCCGCACTGGAAGACAGGAAACCAGATGCGGCAACACGCATGGCAGAAGACATGAGAGGCTGGTTCATCCATCAGGTGCTCATGCAGAATCCTGCGCTGCTATCAGCTTCAAAGCCTTTTGTCTCTCCTGATGAGATTGTTTATCCTCCAGAGTGCAAGGCTCTTTCATCTATCCTCTCATCTTTTGTTAAGGATGACCTGAGAAATGGAAAGCCAAACACCGATGACATTTTCACGATGCTGCAGCTTCCGGCGCGTCTCTACCCAGACTCGCTTGAGGAGCAGATAAAATACATTCTGAGAGAATGGAGCATGTTCCTTCCTGATGAGCTTATAAAGCTGCTTCAGGTCTCTCTTGACTTCATCCATGAGGAAGAGAAAGACAGGAGCGGAGTCGGTGGTGGCGGGGGCCCAACAGAGGTCATAGATTACTCAGAGAGCGAGCTCAATGAATATGAGGCTTTCTCAGATGACTCTAACTGGATGCCTCGTGTTGTAATGATGGCGAAGTGTACGCTTGTCTGGCTTGACCAGCTCTCGAAACAATACAAGAGATCGATAACACGCCTTGATCAGATACCCGACGAGGAGCTCGACAAGCTCCAGGCGAGAGGCTTCACGGCCCTCTGGCTTATCGGGCTGTGGGAGCGTTCGGAAGCATCAAAGAAGATAAAGAATCTATGCGGCAACCCAGACGCTGAGGCATCAGCCTACTCACTGAAAGATTATGAGATTTCGTCGGCTATCGGAGGATGGGGTGCGCTTGAAAATCTTCGTGACCGTTGCCGCAAAAGGGGCATAAGGCTCGCATCAGACATGGTTCCTAACCATACAGGCATAGATGGCAACTGGGTCTATGAGCATCCAGATTACTTCATTCAGCAGGACTGGCCGCCATTCCCGTCATACACATATAATGGCCCGGATCTTTCGACAAACCCTGATTACGAAGTGAAGATAGAGGATCACTATTATGACCGTACTGATGCCGCTGTCACATTCCGTCTTGTCGATAAGAGAAATGGAAGAACGAGATATATCTTCCACGGCAATGATGGCACATCGATGCCATGGAATGACACAGCACAGCTTGATTACCTCAATCCGGTAACACGAGAGGCTGTCATTCAGAAGATCATCCATGTCGCTAAGAACTTCCCTATTATCAGATTCGATGCGGCGATGACGCTGGCAAAGCGTCATATACAGCGTCTATGGTATCCGAAACCAGGACATGGCGGAGATATCGCGGGAAGAGCAAGCCATGCTATAAGCGACGAGGAATTCAATAGAAGGATTCCTCAGGAATTCTGGAGAGAAGTCGTAGACAGGATAGCTGTCGAAGTTCCTGACACACTTCTTCTCGCTGAAGCTTTCTGGATGATGGAAGGCTACTTCGTACGTACTCTTGGAATGCATAGGGTATATAACTCAGCATTCATGAATATGCTCAAGAATCAGGAAAACCAGAAGTACAGGCTAGGTATAAAGAATACGCTTGTCTTCGAGCCTGAAATTCTCAAACGTTATGTCAACTTCATGAACAATCCTGACGAGGAAACTGCAATCGCCCAGTTTGGAGATGGAGACAAGTACTTTGCGGTCTGCACACTCCTCGCAACGCTTCCTGGTCTGCCGATGGTCGGCCATGGACAGATTGAGGGTTACCATGAAAAGTATGGAATGGAATATAGAAGAGCGTACTACAACGAGCAGCCAAACGAATGGCTTGTCGGAGAGCATTGCAGAAGGATATTCCCGCTATTCAGGAGAAGGTACCTCTTCTCAGGTGTCGAATACTTCCAGCTTTACGATTGCTATAACCAGAATGGCGGCGTAGAGGAATCTGTATACGCATTTGTCAACGGGACAGACAAGGAACGCACGCTTGTGCTTGTGAATAACCAGTACGAGAGGACAGGCGGCACGATAAACACATCTGTTCCGAAACTCCGGAAGGATAAAGACAACCGTACAGCAGTAACCATGAAGCTTGCTGAGAATCTCGGACTGTCTTTCAGCGGTAGCGCATATGCGCTTTTCGACTGCTTTACAGATGGTCTGACATATATCATTCCTTCAATCCAGCTATACGAGGAAGGCTATTCATTCGGTCTCAACGGCTACGAAGCGCGCGTGTACTGGAATATAAGAGAAGTCGACGATACCGACGGCAGCTATGAAAAACTCTGGAGAATGTACGGAAGGAAAGGCATCAGGAACATATCCAAAGCCGTCGCGCTTCTTCGTCTTGAGCCTCTCTACAAGGCAATGGAAGCTCTCAGAAGCCAGGAGACACTGAAAAATATAAGAGATCTCGTGAACGGAAGGCTTTCAAAGCAGGCGGAACGCGAGCTTCTGCTTTCGATAGCTGAAAGCTATGCAGCGATTCCTGAAGTCTATAAGACGCTGGATGAACCAGCAAAGGGACAGATTGGTGTTGTACCAACAGATGTCGAGCCAAAACCGGCAATCAGGCTGGTACGTACACTTGCTTCTGTATTCAGGGAGAAGAAAGGAAAAGTATTCCCATCATGGGCAGGTGCTGATGATTCACTTCCGCTTATCATTGCTTCGGCACTTGTACTCTATCCTTTCTCCAGAAAGCTGAGTATAAGAGAAGCGATGGAAGAAGCTGATAGGCTCTTGATTGACGCTTTCTTCGAATATGAGTTCGGTGAATCCGGATACAATGATAACGAAAGAAGATCCGTCATACATTCTGCCGCTGTAGCCCTAGCCGCATGGGAGTGCTACGCGAAGGATATGTCCCCAGAAGAGCTGCTTTCCGCTGTTCTTTCGGATGAGGGTGTGCAGAACCTCGCGAAGTGCAACGAATACCAAGGTGAAATCTGGTACAACAAAGAGCAGATGCAGAGCATTATCCTGCTGACAGCTCTCTCGTTTACAACCAGCCAGAAGATCAAGGATTTTGATGCAGATTCCTTTGTAAGCCGTCTTTTTGAGAGGGAAGCACAAAGCGGATACAAGCTGAAGAATCTCCTCAGGAAAGAGCAAACTGAGGAAAAGGAATAAGGAAGATTTCAGCACATAGGGCGCTTCATAAAAGAGCGCCCTACTATTTTCTGCTATTACAATCAATTACTTCAGCAAAATCTGTTTAATGCAATACCATTATCATTGACGGGTGTATAGAGGTGCTGTATTCTTTTCGATATGAAAACGTGGATTACTTATATCGCAGCCGTTCTTCTTGGGCTTTCCGCGTCACTGCTTTTTGGCGCATCGGGTCCGGCTTCTGAGATTTTCTCTTCAATTTCATCATATCTCATCAGCTTAGGCATGTTCATCACGATTCCTGTCGTGCTTATCACATTCTCATCAGGAGTCGCCTCTCTGATGAAGAACCGGCTAGGACGAAAGACACTGCTATTCTCTGTACTATGGTCCATTGTTACAGCAATCTTTCTTTCAGCGCTTGCCGCGGTGATCTTCATAGCAAGGCCAGATGCATTCCCAGTGACAAGTTCTGCAGGCAGTGCTCCCGGAACCCTTTCCTCCCACGTTTCATATATGATTTCATCATCCGCCTCCATGCTTTATCCTTCGAATCCATTTTTCTCTATCGCGGCTTCCGTAAGATTCATCTTACCTGTCGTTATAATCGCATGGTTTCTTGGAATGGCCTTAAAACCTTCTGCTGATGTGATAAGACCTGCATATACTACAATGAACTCCTTCTCGGAAGTGATGTACCGCATATCCAGGACATACTCCGTTTACGGATTCTTCATTGTATTTTTCGCTTCATCCTCATTATTCATGGAAATCTACCAGGAAAAGACTCTATTTGCGGCGCCTCGATACGCAACGCTGCTCGCAATAGGGGTATTCATCACGATCTTTTTTGTTCTTCCTCTTCTGTATGGCGTATTCACTCTCTTCAGGAAGAATCCATATAAGATGCTTCTCAGATCGGTTTCTACGCTTCTTTTCAGCTTCTCATCATCAAACACTATCGCGGCAATACCGCTTGCGGAAAGCATCTCGCGTCAGAATCTTGGCGTGCAGAAGCGTATCAGCTCGGTATCGATTCCACTTATGACTATCATCGGCAAAGGCGGAAGCGCATTTGTTTCCATCATTGTCCTTCTATCGCTTTATCAAGCAACTACAGGAGAAATTCCCGGAACAGAAGTAATCGTCTATACAGCACTGACAGCTATGCTTGTATCTTTCATATCATCCACATCTCTGGGAACAGAAACTGCCTTGATAACCGTTCTTACGCTGAATATCCTTGGAATCAATCTGTATGGCGCTGAAAATGCAATTGTAGCTTTCATGCCGCTTCTCAGCGGTATCGGTAGCCTTATCGATACTGCGATAGCAATGCTTGGAGCCAGTGTGGTATCATCGGCAGCCGGTACTGATATAGAAGTTCCGTATAGGGATACAATCTAAATGCCAGAAAGAAAGACAAAGAAGAGGAAATTCTCATTTGCACTGCTGCTGCAGATGCTCATCTCCATTGGCTATGGTGCTCTGTTGATACACATGACCGTTGTATTGCTGATAGAGAGGAATTCGGGATGGATTGTGAACATCATCAGCTATTTTTCCCAGCTTGTGGTTATCATTGCATCTGTAGTCTTTCTCTTCATACTCAGGCTCAGGCACAGAACGCACAGCATAGACAGCACGCTGCTACCTCTGCTTTTCTCCTTCATAGCGCTTGAATCAACAGCAATACTGCCACTTTATTCCGCAATTACCGGAATCATGCTGCTATCTCCCAATGCTGTCATAATCATTGAAAGATTCGCTGTTTTCTCTGCCGCAATTGTATTTGCTTTCTCAGCCGTACAGTATTATGGGACAAATGCCTCAAGGCTGAAGCTTTATCTTACAATCGCTATAGCTTCAGCATTCTATCTTGCTCTTGCGGCTCCTATAAACACTGGTAATGAAAGCCTTGCGAACTTAAGAGTCTTCACATCTCAGTATGATACTTATCTGATGATTACCCTTTCTGTGATCTACATCATGTCGATAATCACATACATAGCTGCGGTAATCAAAGACAGAGCAAGTCACAGCATAGCCAGAGCTGTAGCATTTATTCTCCTGATGATTGGAAATTATCTTGTTATATCAACAGATCTGGCGACATCAATCGTAGCCGCAGTCTCTTATATTACAGGAATAATTCTTCTTTCTTCCACATCAAAGAATACTTTCTGATTTTCATCAAAAAGACTATCTGAACGGCAGAAAAAGCCATTTCCCTGCCGTTCGCATTTCTTAATAAGCATAAACCAGATGTACCTTCGAATATCGTCTGGACATGTGGATATGCAAAAGGGCTGTCTAGAACTTAACTTCAGGACAGCCCTCATTCACTCAGTTCATCTTCACGACAGACTTATCGTAATCTGCTGGTGGCTCATAGCCAAGAAGCGTCATACATGTTGCCGCAATTGAAGATATACCGAGACCTTCCTCCAAATCCTTTGAATACTCGCCGTTGTACTCGGGATCATAGATGATGCATGGTACAGGATTGAGAGAGTGTGATGTCTTTGCTTTCGGATCACCATTCTCCTTAAGCTTGAGACCACCTTTCTTATCATGCTCATACATATCATCAGCATTGCCATGATCTGCTGTGACAATCATAATGCCGCCTGCTTTCTCGATAGCATCCCTGAGTCTTCCTATCTGTAGATCCATGCCTTCCATTGAGCATACAACAGCCTCAAATACGCCTGTATGTCCAACCATATCACCATTTGGGAAGTTGAGTTTAATGAAATCCCACTTGCCGCTTTCGATTTCTGCGATAACCCTATCTGTAATCTCAGCACATTTCATCCAAGGTCTCTGCTCAAATGGTACTTTGTCAGAAGGAATCTCAACATACTCCTCAAGCTTATCATCAAACTTGCCTGAGCGGTTTCCATTGAAGAAGTATGTGACATGTCCGAACTTCTGCGTCTCTGAAATTGAGAACTGCTTCACGCCGCTTGCGCAGAGATACTCTGCCATTACCCTGTCTATTGCAGGAGGTGATACAAGATACTGGTGAGGAATATGAAGATCACCATCGTATTCCATCATTCCAGCATACTCGACCTTAGGCCATCTCTTTCTATCAAACTCAGTAAAGTTCTCCTCATCGAAAGCACGTGAAAGCTCAATAGCTCTATCGCCACGGAAGTTGAAGAGAATTACAGAGTCTCCATCATTGATTGTGCCGATAGCCTTTCCATCCTTTCCTATGACAAAAGGAGGAAGATCCTGATCGATAGCTCCTGTCTCTTTTCTCAGTGTCTCAATAGCCTCATGAGCTGATGTGAACATCCTTCCTTCGCCAAGGACATGTGTTTCCCAGCCTTTTCTGACCATATCCCAATCAGCATTGTAGCGGTCCATGGTGATAACCATCCTTCCGCCGCCAGATGCGATAGCTGCATCGAATGTGCCATCTGCTGAAAGCTCTGCAAGATATTCTGCGAATGGATCGAAATAATCGAGAGCTGACATCTCACCTACATCACGTCCATCAAGAAGGGCATGAATTCTTACCCTTTTTACGCCCTCTTTCTTCGCTTCTGCTACCATCGCCTTGAGATGATCTATATGAGAATGTACATTGCCATCTGAGAGAAGGCCGATAAAATGCAGTGTGGAATTATTGCTCTTCACATTGGCTACAAGCTTCTGCCATGTGTTTCCCTTGAACATATCCCCCGAAGAGATAGCATTGGAAACAAGCTTGGCACCCTGTGCGAATACCCTTCCACAGCCCATTGCGTTATGTCCGACTTCACTGTTTCCCATATCAGCATCTGAAGGAAGTCCTACAGCTGTTCCATGAGCCTTGAGTTTTGTCCATGGAGATGTGGCATAGAGAGAATCAAGATTCTTTGTCATCGCAGCATCTACTGCATCCCCATCCTTATACTTACCGAATCCAACGCCATCCATGATGACAAGCATCACAGGACCTTTACGCTGGATTTTTCCATTTTTTCTGAGTGGTTCTACCATTGTCTGTCTCCTAATGTGAATATACCCCATTAGCGGAAAGCGGTGAAGTGGCATCTTCAAGCCACGGCAGAACTTCGCTTTCTACAAGCTCATGGAGTGTCTCGTATATTCTCTTATGATAATCATCGATAATCCCGATTTCCCTTTCCGTAAGGAGAGAGATATCTATAAGCTTCTTCTCATAGGGAACAAGTGTCAGTACTTCAAATGAGTAGAATGTACCGAACTCTGTCTTCGCATCTTCCTTTACAGCTATGAGATTCTCGATTCTTATGCCATAACGCCCTTCTTTATATAGTCCAGGCTCATCAGATATGACCATACCGGGAACAAGAGGAACATCGATGAAAGAAGGAGAAATCCTCTGTGGTCCTTCGTGCACTGATAATCTGCATCCAACACCATGGCCGGTGCCATGGAAGAAATTCTCTCCATTATTCCAGAGAAACTGCTTTGCTATAGCATCGAGATGTACGCCGCAGACTCCTTTCGGGAACTTCTGCGAAAGAAGTGCAAGATGTCCTTTAAGCACCAGCGTGTAATCTCTTTTCTCTTCTTCCGAAGGCTCATCTCCGAAGAAGAGCGTTCTTGTAATATCGGTAGTACCATATTTGAACTGACTGCCAGTATCGAGGACAAGAAGCCCCTGGCCCTCGATTTTCTTCTCTGAACCACGCTCAGCCGCATAATGGACAATAGCTCCATTTTCCCTGAATCCTGCAATTGGATTGAAAGATGGCCCGAGATAACCTGGAATACGTCTTCTTTCATCTTCAAGACGTTCCGCTATAGAAATCTCACTATAGATTCTCGATTTATCGAACTTGGCGAGAAAGCTGACATATGCAGAAGCATCATAGATATGCGCGAGTCTCATTCCCTGAAGCTCGCTCTCATTCTTCACCGCCTTCATCATCAGCGAGAAATCCAATCCTTTCTGATTTTTCTTCCCTGCCAATGCTTTTGAGAAAAGCTCTGGTACGCGATCTGGTGAGAAATATCCAGGACCTTTTGTGAGTTTAGGCAGTTCTGCATATGCACTCTCATATGGTCTTATAGTAAAGCTCTTCTTAACTATCTTAAGAAGCTCTTTATCAAAACGTCTTTCATCTATGAAAAGAACGGACTTTGAAAGCGATATGAAAAGATATGAAACAAAGACTGGATTGCACTGTATATCATCAGCGCGCAGATTTGTTATCCAGGCGATATCATCAAGAGAGGCGATAAACGTCCACCTAAGGCCTTTATTCCTGAGGATATCCCTTATCCTCTTAAGCTTCTTTTCAGAAGTCTCTCCGGAATATTCAGCATCCATAAGCTCACATACTGTCATGGGGATATCCGGACGATTAGGCCAAATTGCGGAAAGAAAATCATCAGTTTCCAATAGTTTTGCTTTCTTTTTCGCAAGCTGCTCAGAAAGTCTTGTAAACAGCCCTATTGATATCTCAGAGCTATCAACACCGACAACCATACCTTCAGAAGTATTTGCTGTAAGCCATTCCCATGGATCTGGGGTACCTTCTATACCGAGCTTCATAAGCGTATAGCATGAAGGAAGCTCCATAGCAGCCTGTATGAAGTATCTGCTATCTGTCCACAGATACGCTTCGCTTTCTGTTATGACTACAGTACCGCTTGAACCTGTAAAACCAGAGATAAACTCCCTTGTCCTCCATCTTGGCGCAGTGTATTCGCTCTGATGAGGATCTGTTCCCGTGATTATATATCTATCGATTCTTTCTTCTTTCAGTCTTTCCCGCAGTTTTGCCAGCTTTTCCTCTACAGTCATCTTTTCCATAGCTGTTTCTCCTTATCAAAAGAAATGAAAGAAGGGCCGCTCCTGCTGCTATCATCAGCAAGCAGAATATCTGTCCCTCGGAAATATTCAGGAATGATTGGAAAACCGCTATATTGCTGCTTTCCTTACCTAAGGCTATGACATAGCCTATGCCCTCATCAGGCTGTCTGCAATACTCGATAAAGAAACGGAATAAACCATATCCTATAAGATAGAAAGAGAAAACAAAGCCATCCGGCATGCTCTTTCTCTTTTTGATGGGTCTTATGATGAACCAGAGTATAAAAAAGAGAATAATACCTTCAAAAAGAGCTTCATAAAGCTGAGATGGATGGCGAGGCAGATTTATAAGATCGCCAGGAATATATTGCATACCCAGTCTGTCAGCTATGTCACGTACCCATTTATACGATGATGGGAACCCTGGAGCAGTTGGGAAAACCATTCCCCATGACACTTCCGTGACTCTTCCATAAAGCTCTGCATTGAAGAAATTGCCGAGTCTGCCGAATGTATACCCCAGAGGAATGCCTGCAACAACAATATCCGTAAGCTTCAGGATTCTCTGATTATGCCTCTTTGCATAAATAAGCCCTCCTGCAAAAGCACCGACTACACCTCCATGGTAGCTCATGCCAGGAAGCCCTATGAAACGACCATTTCTGAAAGGCCAGAATATCATCCAGGGATGCGTGAGATAATACAGCGAGTCACTATAGAACAGGACTGAAAAAAGCCTCGCTCCGATAAGAAGACCTATGATTGCATAAAAGAAGAAAGTCTGGCTTTCATCTTCTGATATCTCAATCACACCATCATGCTTTGCCTGATATCTGAAAAGCACATAAGCGATAAAGAAGGCAACGAGGTACATCACCGCGTACCATCTTATAGGAAGACCATCTATGACAAACGGATCCATCCATCCCGGATACTCTATGTAAAGCGGAATCATGTCTCTAGTCTATCAATACGGCACCAAGGCATCCACAGGAGATTCCATCGTCGCTTTTGTGATATAGTCGAGTTATGAAATTCGTTTCTATTCTGCTCATAGCATTCATGATGATTCCGCTTTCCGCAGGTGGAGAGAGAGAATATACACCTATGCTTAATAGCAGACCCTCATATTTACAGCCTGAAGAGGCCTCATCAGATGCCAGAAGCATTTCACAGATTCTTTATTCTCTTGGTAATCTTTATGCATATCTAGATAGAAGCTTCCTTGATGAAATCGATACAGACAGGATGGAAACAGAGCTTATTTCCGCAATGATTGACTCCCTCGGAGATCAGTATTCATATTACATTCCTCCAGATAGTGCAGAAGAATTCACAGAGAATACTGAAGGTGAATACGTAGGGATAGGAACATATCTGACAAAAGTGAATCCTGTGTATCAGGATTTATCAGATCCTGAGACATATATGGTTGTGATTGTATCGCCTTTTCCCGGAGGTCCAGCAGACAGAGCGGGATTAAGACCAAGAGATAT
This sequence comes from uncultured Spirochaetaceae bacterium, assembly GCA_944388955.1. Taxonomy (GTDB): domain Bacteria; phylum Spirochaetota; class Spirochaetia; order Sphaerochaetales; family Sphaerochaetaceae; genus Ornithospirochaeta. The sequence continues at coordinate 142,494 of CALXKJ010000003.1, forward strand.
GATATCAGCGATAAACGGTGAGAGCACTGCTCCTTTAACAGCGACAGAAGCTTCTGATATGCTCAAAGGCCACCCTGGCGAGGATATTACGATTACAGTCCATAGAGGTACCGCTGTTTTTGATATAACGTTGCAGCCAGAAAAGGTCACGACCCCTTCCACATCATCTGGAATGCTTACAGATGACATAGGTTATATAGCAATCTATACATTCTCACTTACTACAGGAGCATCTGTCAGGAAAGATATTGAAGAACTTCTGGATAATGGTGCTGAAAAGCTCATAGTCGATTTGAGAAATAATGGAGGCGGTACTGTCCAGAGTGCACTGGAGATAGCTGATCTTTTCCTTTCCTCAGGAAGAATGCTGGAAACGAAATATAAAGAGAACTCCGGACGACCTGAAACAATAATAAATGCGGATCCAGAGATTCTTGTTCCGCTGGATATGCCGATGCTTATCCTTGTAAACGGCGGAACAGCATCATCTAGCGAAATTCTGACAGGTGCTCTTAAAGACAATGGAAGGGCAACTGTAATAGGCAGCCAGACTTTCGGTAAAGGAATTTCACAGGAAATAAGACCATTCGCTGGTGGATATGTACAGATAACAACAGGTCATTTCTATACTCCTGATGGCAGTGACATCCACAATGTCGGAATATCTCCTGATATCGAAGTGCCAGAACCTGAATACAGCGATGATGAGATGAAGGCTTTTGAGAAGCTGATGGAAGAAGATCCTTTCACTCCTTACATCGACTCACACCCTGATTACACAAAGGAGAATGCCGAGGATTTTGCCGCTTTGCATAAGGATTCAGGGGTCCCTGAAGATCTCCTAAGAATACTCATAAGAAATGAATATCTGTACAGGATGGATTATGATGAACGTCCCATTGCTGATATATGGTTCGATTCATGTCTTAAAAAAGCTTTGGAGGTATTCGGAGAATGAGGGTTTTCCTGCTGAGAAGAAATGACTGGAAAGGCAATACCTATGAACTGTCAAAGAAGGAAAAGACTTATCTCTTCTCAGTCCTTCGTCTCAGCGTGAATGATGTATTCACGGCAAAGGATTCCGATGACAATTACTATAAAGCATTCCTTTTTGATGAGAACACGATAACACTTGAAGCAACAGATAATCCTGAAGAAACGCTCCTTGATAACCTATCTTCATATTCAGGCCCATTCAGGGGAATATCAATGTACATATCAGTACTGAAAGGAAAGAAGAATGAGACTGAAGTGAGAATGCTTACTGAGATGGGTGTGGATGAAATTATCCTTGTTGAAACAGAATTCATGCAGGAAAAGCTCAGCAACCATTCACTTGAGCGTCTTGAACTCATAAAACGTGAGGCGGTACAGCAGTCGGGAAGCAAGGAGCCATCATTAATAGGCCCCATCACATTTGACGAAGCCATAAATAGTGCAGAGGGTAAAATCCTTATACTTCATCAAAGCTCATTGAAGGAGTCAGTTTCAATCAAAGAGGCTCTTGCAGATGATAGCGGAGAGCGTATTTCAGCGTTTATAGGTCCAGAAGGCGGCTTCTCTGATAAAGAATGCGAAAAAGCCATCTCAAATAAAGCTATTCCTGTTCTTCTTCATACAAACATCCTCAGGGCAGAAACAGCTGCTATATACACTGCAGCTTCAATACAGTCTATAGTTCAATAATCTTTTAAATATATTTTCAGGAAAAGTCTGATTGGATTACTGCAGAAATCATTACTAAAAAACAAATTTGTCAAATTTCGCTTATTTTAACCTGGATTTCATTGATATTAACCTTTTTTCTGTTATTCTGTATGTGAAGGGAAAGGAGTACTATGTGTTTTTAGCATTATCTCTGAGGAAATCCCTTCAGGATAAAGTATCAAGCTGCATCAACAGCAGATTTGAAATCATTCCAACGCTCATGCGTCTCGCATCTGAGGAAATCTCATCAGATGACATCATAATAACAGAATCGAAACACGTTACGCAGAAAAAGATATCAGATACGCTTGGTGAGCGTGTCAGTATGATTTCTCTTTATAATGAGGATGAAGATAATGGTTTATGGCCTTTGGCTTCCTTTGATTCAACAGTCTATCTTCCCTATTCATTCTCAGATGAGCAATTTCAGCTAGCTGTAGAAAAGGCAACTTACAATGCTTTGGTCTCTGAAACAGCTGCAGATATAATCGTAGGAAGCTCTGAAATAATGAGGAAGACTCGGAACATCATCGAGAAAGCAATGAAATCAGAACTTCCTGTACACATAATAGGAGAAACAGGAACAGGAAAGACACTTGCTGCCGAGACAATACACAGTTACTCAAATCCTGGAAAGGAAATCATCAGGGAAGATTGCGGACAGCTTACAGGCGCGCTCGCTGAAAGCACCCTGTTCGGACACGTTAAAGGAGCATTTTCCGGTGCTATCAATGACAGGAAAGGACTTATCGCCTCTGCAGATAAATCAACACTGTTCCTTGATGAGATACAGGATCTGAATCTGGAGATACAATCAAAACTGCTTAGCGTTATCGAAACAGGAAATTTCAGGAAAATAGGCTCTGATAAGCCAATGCACTCATCATTCCGTCTCATCACAGCTGGTTCATGTTCGCTATCAGAACTAGTAAAACTCAGAAAAATGAGAAAAGACTTTTATTACCGCATCAATTATATGGAAATACGCATGCCAAGTCTGAATGAGCATATGGAGGATATACCAGAGCTTATTAAAAACTATGAAATGCAGAATGGGTATATTCGAAAAAGAATTGTGGATTATAAGCCTTTTATGCATGATTTTCCCGGAAATGTCAGGGAGCTGTACAGAGATGTGAGATTATTCCATGAAGGCGTGCTGAACACTAGGTAACACTCTTGCCTAATAATATTTCACTCAATGTAATTTATGGTTATTGCATAAGTTATAACTATGTTAAGCAAAATCATAAAAGATGTGGAAAACCTGTGGAAAACTCTGTTGAAAACTGCTTTTCCACAAGCTCATGAACACAATGAATTCTTTATTGAAATTATATAAAAACAAGAGTATTGACTGACTTATTATTTAATATAATTATATATAATATAAAAAGTTAATATTTTATCCAAAACTGACATTAAAAATACTATATCTGCTGTTATAAATCATGTTTTCAACCTTTTCCACATGCATTCCACAGAGCTGTGGAAAACCTGTGGAAAACCCATATATAGTGTCTTGTTGAAAAATAAAGGCTCTTCACGTTTTTTTAGGGAATTGAAATCTAACTGAAGGGATGGAGATGAACTGAATCAAAGAGAAGAAGTAATCTTCATCCCTGTATCCATAGGCAATCCTCTTAGCAACTTTTATCCTGTTGTTGAATCCTTCAAGCTTGCCTGTGGAGATTGGATGGGAGGCATGGGCAATGAGGCCATCCAGCCTTTTTTCCTTCCGCTCGGCGAATCTCACAAGTGCAGGAATCTCGCTTGCCTTAGCACCTTCAAACCATAAAGCCCATCCCTTTCTAGCTTCATCCTCATCTCTCAGATCGAAGAGTCTTGTCATCTCCTCCTTCATCGCATGGCAGAGGGCAAGATCGGCATGGTCATCAAGTATTCTTCTCAGGGCAGAGGCATCCTCATCAGACAGGCTATCCTGTCCTGAAAGAAGTAGCCATCTGGCCCTCTTCACCTCAGAATAAAGCCGTTTCTCTTCTTTTATCTCTTTCTTGGGACAGCCATCTTCTTTCAGCTGTTTTGCCAGGGCATTGTGCTTCCTTGCTTCCTCTAGTCTCACGACTCCAAGAACATCCTTACCGAACTGTGCCTGCATGTGGTATCTGTCGTATACGATCTCTGTCCATGGCATATGCTCGCTCACCAGCGCATTGTAGGAGGCATTCATGTCCATAGCCACGGCTTCAACCTCTGAAAGATAATCCATATCTATTTCCTGAAAGAATATGGAGAAGTCTGCCTTTGTCCTTCCTTTCCCCACCCAGAGCACATCCCCTGTATCAAGATCCATTACGCA